>CAYTPC010000114.1:0-37257 GCA_964439605.1 uncultured Burkholderiaceae bacterium | reverse complement strand
GTGCAACCGAACATCCAGGTCGCCGAAAAACGCCTCGACGCGAACTTCTTTCAGCACAGGCCCTATCTGGACGAGTTCAACAGCGGCAGGGGCACAAACCTCGTGACGGTGGTCGGCGTGCATATCGAGCCCTTCGGCGCTTATTCGTCCAAAGTGAAAAAGCTTGCCGATCTCAAGGATGGCGCCACGGTCGTCATACCCAACGACGCCACCAACGGCGGGCGGGCGCTGCTCCTGCTGGACAAAGCCGGCCTGATCGGGCTCAAGGACGGCAAGAACGTTCTTTCCACGCCGAAAGACATCGCGCGCAACCCGAAGCATCTGAAGTTCAAGGAGCTCGAGGCCGCGATGTTGCCGCGCGTGCTGAGCGAAGTCGATCTGGCGCTGATCAATACCAACTATGCGCTGCCGGCCAAGCTCAATCCGATCAAGGATGCGCTGGTGATCGAAGGTACGCAGTCGCCCTACGTGAACATCCTGGTTGCGCGTCCGGACAACAAAGACAGCGCCGCGATGAAAAAGCTCGCCGCCGTGCTCACGAGTGCGGAGACGAAGAAATTCATCCAGGATAAATACCAAGGCGCCCTCGTTCCGGTGTTCTGACCGGCAAGAAGACTCCAGCGTCATACGGTTGTCACGGCTTGACGGCGAAGGCGCCGCTTCGCCGGTTTCGCTCACGCACAGCCTTCGAGCGCAAGCAGCCGGCGCTTACGCTCGATTCCGCCGGCATAGCCGGTCAGCGAACCATTGCTGCCGAGCACACGATGACAGGGCACGATCACGCTGACCGGATTGCGCCCCACCGCCGCACCAACCGCACGGGCCGCCGCCGGACGGCCGATGGCCGCCCCCAACGCCGCATAGCTGGTGGTCACACCACGCGGGATGCGCAGCAACGCCCGCCAGACCAATTGTTGAAAGTGCGTGCCGCGCGAAAGATCCAGCGGCAGATCGAAATGCGCGCGGCGTCCGGCAAAGTAGTCCTCAAGTTGCGCCGCTGCCACACGCAGCAAGGGATGCGCAGGCGTTTCGATCCAGCCGGTGGTGTCGGGAACATGGCGCTGGGCATCGAACCACAGGCCTGCGATACCGGCATCGCTCGCCGCCAGACGTACGCCGCCGAGCGCGCTATCGATGTGGGTGGTGTATGGAGGCGAGCTGAATTTCATGGCCTTGCAGGCAGTGCGCCTGTCTCCATCGAAAAAAAGATGCGGTACGCCAAGCGCGCAGTATCGCGCGGCTGCGCCGCGATTGCCAGGACTGACTGACTATACGAATGCCCTATACGGCTGCCCTATACGGCTGCCGGACGGCGGGCGGCACGGCATGATGAAAATGATACGAAGCGTATGCTTCGCTACTGGTCGTTTTTTGACTTCGAATTGCGAATACTGCCGCCTAAAATGAAAAAGTTTTTATTTAAGTCGGACGACAAAATTTCATGAATCTAAGTGCTTCGATCTTCAAGGCCTACGACATTCGCGGCGTGGTGCCCTCCACGCTCAACGCTGACGTCGCCGAGGCGCTGGGCCTGGCCTTCGGCAGCGCCGCGCGCGCGGCTGGCGAGAAGGCGGTGGCCGTGGGGCGTGATGGGCGCCTGTCCGGTCCGGCGCTGGCCGAGGCATTGATCCGCGGCCTGGTAGCCGCCGGCGTCGAGGTGATCGACATCGGCGCCGTCACCACGCCGATGCTCTACTTCGCCGCCAGCACGCTGGCCACCAGCGGCATCGAGATCACCGGCAGCCACAACCCCAAGGACTACAACGGCTTCAAAATGGTGCTGGCCGGCCGTGCGATCCATGGCGACGAAATCCAGGCGCTGCGCCGTGTGATGGAAGACGGCAGCGCCATGCGCGCGCCCGGCGGCAGCGTGCGCAAGGCCAATGTACTGCCCGATTACATGCAACGCATCGCCGGCGACATCCGGCTCGCGCGGCCGATGAAGATCGTGGTGGACTGCGGCAACGGCATCGCGGGCGCATCGGCGCCGGCCGTTTTCCGCGCGATCGGCTGCGAGGTAACCGAGCTGTACAGCGAGGTCAACGGCGACTTCCCGAACCACCACCCCGATCCGAGCAAGCCCGAAAACCTGCGCGACTTGATCGCCGCGCTGCAATCGGGCGACGCCGAACTGGGCCTGGCTTTCGACGGCGACGGCGATCGCCTGGGCATCGTCACCAAGGATGGCCAGAATATTTTTCCCGACCGCCAGATGATGCTGTTCACCCAGGACGTGCTCTCGCGCGTGCCCGGCGGCACCATCGTCTACGACGTCAAGTGCTCGCAACGCCTTGCCCCGGCGATCGAGGCGGCCGGCGGCGTGCCGATGATCTACAAAACCGGCCACTCGCTGATCAAGGCAAAGATGAAAGAAGTCAACTCACCTTTGGGCGGCGAGATGAGCGGCCACATCTTCTTCAAGGAACGCTGGTATGGCTTCGACGACGGCACCTACGCGGGCTGCCGCCTGCTTGAAATCCTGAGCCGGCAGCCCGATGCGAGCGCGGTGCTCAATGCGCTGCCGGCGAGCTTTGCAACACCCGAGTTGAACGTGAAATGCGCCGAGGGCGAACCGCACGCGCTGGTGCAAAAGATCGTCGAGGCGGCGAAGTTTCCGGCGCCCGCCAAAACCTCGACGATCGACGGCCTGCGTGTGGACTGGCCCGATGGCTTTGGTCTGATCCGCGCCTCGAACACCACGCCGGTGCTGGTGCTTCGCTTCGAGGGCCAGACGCAACCAGCGCTCCAGCGCATCGAGGCGGACATGTTCGCGTTGCTCAAATCCGTCAAACCCGACGCCACCCTGGCGGAGGCTGCGCACTGAGCGCGGGTGACGATCATGCGCTCGCTCTCACTACGCCTCTACGGCATCCTGACCTGGATGCTGCAGCCGTTGCTGCGGTACAAGCTGCGGCAGCGTGCGCGCACCGAACCGGGCTACGGGTTCGCGGTACCCGAGCGTTTCGGCCACTACGATGACGATGCGCAGGATGCAGGCCGCCACGACTGGTTCTGGGTGCATGCCGTTTCGCTCGGCGAAGTGCGTGCGGCCGGCATCCTGATCACCGAATTGCGCCGCCAACATCCGGACCTGCGCCTGCTGCTCACGCATGGCACCGCAACCGGCCGCGAGGAAGGCGAAAAGCTGCTACAGCCCGGCGACCGGCAGGTATGGCAGCCGTGGGATGCGCCCGGTCCGGTTGCGCGCTTTCTCGATCATTTCTCGCCGCGCCTGGGCATCCTGATGGAAACGGAGGTATGGCCCGAACTGTGCGCGGCCTGCGCCGAGCGCTCAATCCCGCTGGTGCTGGCCAACGCGCGCCTGAACGAAAAATCGCTCGCAGGCGCCAAGCGCCTATCATGGCTCGCGCGCCCGGCCTATGCTTCATTGACGGCCGTGTGGGCGCAAACTGAAATCGACGCGCATCGGCTGGTTGCGGCGGGCGCGAAGGTCAGCGGCGTCTTCGGCAACCTCAAATTCGACGCCACCCCCGATGCGCAGCAACTGGCACGAGCCAGCGCGCTGCGCGAGCTGCTGTCCAAACCGGTCATCGTGCTGGCCAGTTCACGCGAGGGCGAAGAGCGGCAATTGCTCGAAGTGCTGCAACGCCTGTATTCAGGTACACCGGTGCCGCGCGTACCGGGTGCGCCGCGCGCGACGATGTCGCCGATTGACCAGGTGCAATGGATGATCGTGCCGCGCCACCCGCAGCGTTTCGACGAGGTTGCCGCACTGGTGCAGGAAAGCGGCTTCACCGTCGTGCGGCGCACGAACGCCGATGGAGAAGCGCGGACCGGAACCGAAATCTGGCTGGGTGATTCGCTCGGCGAAATGGCGCTTTACTATGGGCTGGCCGACGTCGCCTTGCTCGGCGGCAGCTTCGAGCCGCTGGGCGGACAGAACTTGATCGAGGCAGCGGCCTGCGGCTGCCCGGTGATCATGGGGCCATCCACCTTCAATTTCGCCTCGGCGGCCGAATTATCGGCGGCGGCTGGCGCAGCGTTGCGCGCCGACAATATGGAGCAGGCGGTAGCCATCGCGCTCACGCTGGCCGGCGATCCGGCGCGGCGCGGCGCGATGGTGGATGCGGCGCTGGGCTTTTCGTCCTCCAACCGGGGCGCCACGGCACGGACCGTGGCGGCGATCACCGCCATCATCGCGGCAGATGCCGTGCGCCGGGTGGACGACGACAACAACGCCTTGTCAGCCTGATTGACCGGATATTTGAGTTGTCGCGCTAGGGCCGCACGACCCGCGCGCAACGCATGAAACTCATGCACCCAAGGCCAGGAATCCCGTGGCCCGGCTTGCCCGGGCCACTGGGATTGCCCCCGGAGAGGGCTGAGGGCCGCGGCTCCAAGCCTGCCTGCGCAGGCTTGGACGTGCCCGAAGAGCAGCTGCCTCTGGCGGCCGCACGGCGTAGCGACACGAAGTGCGCGAAGCCTGGGGGTGATTCAAAACCTAAAGCGAGAAGGCTCAGGAAAGTTCAGCAGACGCGGTGCCGCCGTATCCCAGGGCTCGACGGTGGTCCAGCGCTTCTCATCGACGCGTGTGATGATTTGCATGCGCATCATCGATTCGTCACCAACGATCGCCGCGAGCCGGCCGCCCATCGTCAGTGAACCCAGCAGGTTTTGAGGCACCTGCGCAACGGAGCCGCTCAGGACGATCACGTCGAAGACTGGGCCGCCGGGCAAAGGTTCGGCGCCGTCGGCGTGAAGCACCTCGACATTGTCGACATCGTTGCGAGACAGCGCCTCGGCGGCGTTTTGAGCCAGTGCCGGGTCGATCTCCAGACTCAGCACCCTGTTCGCCCGGGACGCGAGCAAAGCGGCCATGAAACCCGAACCGGTCCCGATTTCAAGCACCGATTCATTCTTGCGCACCTTCAAGTCTTGCAGTATCCGCGCTTCGACCCGTGGCGCGAGCATCACCTGACCCGGCACGCTGCCGTCACCCAAGGGAATTTCCATGTCGAAAAAAGCCAGCGCCCGGTGCTTTGGCGGCACGTAGTTTTCACGCCGCATCGTGCCCAGCAACTCACGAATCTCGGGGTCGTACACATTCCAGGGGCGAATTTGCTGCTCGATCATGTTGAAGCGCTGTTGCGCCAGATCGGGGGTGGTGTTCATGGTTCTTCCTCACAGATAAGGCTCGGGCAATCCGATGATTTTAGGCGGGGCGCGCTAACGTTCCCGCCGTAACGCTCCAGGCTGCGCGGTTATGGCGCCAGCCGCTCGCGCACCCAGCCGTCTCCTTCGCGGCGGTAACGCAGCCGGTCGTGCAGCCGGCTCTTGCGGCCCTGCCAGAATTCCCAGTAGTCCGGCACGAGCCGCAAGCCGCCCCACTGCGGAGGGCGCGGCGGCGCAAGCAGGTACTTGGCCGCGACGATCGCAACGTTCTTTATCAGTACGTCGCGCCCGTCGATAACCTGGCTCTGCGGACTGGCCCAGGCGCCGATGCGCGAATCAAGCGGGCGGCTCGCAAAGTAGGCGTCGCTTTCGGCCGGGTCCACTTTCTGCGTGAGACCCTCGATGCGCACCACCCGCTCAAGCTCGACCCAATGAAACTGCAGCGCCGCGAAAGGGTTGCCGGCCAGTTCCTGGCCTTTGCGGCTTTCGTAGTTGGTATACCAGACAATGCCGCGCTCATCGACGCCTTTGATGAGAACAACGCGCGTCGAAGGGCGCAAGTCGCTGCCGACGGTGGCCAGCGTCATCGCATTGGGTTCGGGCAGTTTGGCCTCGATGGCTTCGTTGAGCCAGCATTCGAACTGGCGCAATGGATCCGCTTGGCTGCACGCCTCGTCAAGTTCGGCGCGCTCGTAGCTTTTGCGCAGCGCCGCCAGTCTGTCGTCAGGAAAAGTCATGACGCAATTGTCGGCTATCGCGCAGGCGTGGCCACAACCCAGCCTGGAAACGGCAGTTGGCCCACTTCGCGCCGCATGGACTCATGCCCACGCAAGCCAACGCGGCCCTGGACAGACCACGCCCGGGCTCTTAGGGGAAATCGCTCATCCGGAAGCCGTAATTTGATTGCGCAGGCACTACCCATTCTGTTTCTTTTGAATACAATTAGAGATAATTTGTTGCAAATCAGGGATGAAAAATGACCTATGTTGTCTGGTCAAAAGACTTGAGCGTCGGAATCGGCGTCATCGATAAACAGCACATGCGAATCGTCAACTACGTCAATGAGTTGCACGATGCGATCAATCTGCCCCGGGACACAAGGTCACACGCGGGCATCATCGCCGTGGTGGGCGACGTGATCGAGTACACCGAGTCGCACTTCGGCTTCGAAGAAGCGATGCTGGAAGATGCGGGTTATCCCTTCCTGAAAGCCCACAAGAAAGTCCACGAGCTGTTCATCCGCAAGATGCTCGACTACAAGCATCGGCTCGATGCGGGTGAAGATATTGCGGTTGAGCTGCGCGAAACATTGACGCGCTGGCTGATCAACCACATCAAGAACGAAGACACCGACTATTCGAGGTGGGTCAACAAGTCCGATTCGCAGGCGACGCCCGAGTCAGCGAAAGCCAAGGCCCAAGTACATGAGGAAGGCTGGCTGCGCTCGCGGCTCACGCGCTTCTTCGGCTCCTGAGAAATATCCGAGTTAACCCAGACCGGCGCCGGCCGCATTGATGGCGCGCTCGATTAATTCGATCTTGTAGCCATCGGGGTCCGTCACGAAGGCGATCACCGTGGTGCCGCCCTTGACAGGGCCCGGTTCGCGCGTGACCTGCCCGCCGGCAGCCTTGATTTTTACGCAGGCCGCCCGGGCATCGGGAACGCCCAGCGCGATGTGGCCAAAGGCTGTGCCCATCTCGTAACTGTCGACGTCCCAGTTATAGGTCAGTTCGATTTCAGCCTGCGCCGGATTGCCTTCATAGCCAACGAAAGCAAGGCTATACCGGTATTCCGGGTTCTCCGAGGTGCGCAGCAGTTGCATGCCGAGCACGCGGGTGTAAAAGTCGATCGAGCGCTGGAGATTGCCAACGCGCAGCATGGTGTGAAGCAGTCGCATGAATGTGATTATCGTGCCGGCACTTCGAATACCAGACAGGTCGTGGTTGCATGCGCGTAAAGCGTGTCGTCGGGTCCGTACAAACGCCCTTCGGCGGTGGCGATCTGGCGGCCGCAGTGAACCACCTTGCCTTCGGCGCGCACGCGCGGCACTTTCAGCGTGATGGCGCGCACCAGGTTCACGCTGAGTTCAGTCGTGGTGTAGCTGCGCCCGGGCGGCATCATGGTGTGGATCGCGCAGCCCAGTGCCGAATCAAGCAGCGTCGCGAACCAGCCGCCATGGATCGTGCCCATCGGGTTGAAGTGTTCCGGCCGCGGCGTTCCCTGGAACACCGCGCGGCCCGCTTCGGCCTCGATCAGATGGAAATCAAGTGTCCGGGTGATCGGTGCGCGGGGCAATTCGCCGCGCAACATGGCCTCCAGCATTTGCAGGCCGCTCAGGCCGGCGACTTGCTCGGGGCGAGCGGTTCCAACGGCGGTCGACCGCGCGAGCACTTCGCGCTCCTGGGCCAGCCAGGTTTCGAGAGCCGTTTGGTCACTCATGGTCAGCGGCCAAAGCGATTACGCCGGGACCCGCGCCCGCCTCCAAAGCTATCGACACTCGTGCGCAGCGGATCGGGCTGGCCTGCCATGGCGCTGCCGTATTCGGCGCGGCGGTGTGCCAAAGCGTCGGCTTGGGTCGGACTGTGCGTATTGCCGTGGTGCCGCGGCTGCGGCTCGTGCTCATCGTGCGATGTGCGGCGTTGTCCGTTGTGCACCGCGTTCGGCTGCATCGGGCGTGTGGCGCCGCCTTGACTGCGACCGCCACGGCGTCGGCGCCGTGGGCCGCCCAGGCCGTCGTCACCGGAGGGTTGATTGCTCTCCTGCCGGGGGGCGCCTCCGCCTGCCGCCGCCTTCTTCGGCCGGCCGCGATCGGTCTTGTTGTCGCGGATGCGCTGCATCATTTCCTGGCGTGCCGAGCGGGCTGCGGCCTGCATCACTTCGCGGCCGGGCGGCTGGCCCGCACCGCCCCAGATTGTTTGGCGGCCCATTGCGATCGGCTCGGCCTTTTCGCCTTCCTCGGGTCCGAAGCCCTCAATGGGCTGCACCGGAATGGTCTGCTTGGTGAAACGCTCGATTTCACGCATGAAACCTTCTTCGTCCAGACAGACCAGGCTCACGGCCTGACCTTCACGGCCAGCGCGGCCGGTGCGGCCAATACGGTGCACGTAATCTTCGGGAACGTTCGGAATCTCGTAATTGACCACATGCGGCAGGTCGTCGATGTCGATGCCGCGCGCGGCGATATCCGTCGCCACCAGCGCGCGGATCTCTCCGTTCTTGAAGCCGGCCAGCGCCTGTGTGCGCGCCGTCTGGCTTTTGTTGCCGTGCAGCGCCATCGCCACGATCCCGTTCTTGCTGAGGAATTCCGCGACGTGATTGGCGCCGAACTTGGTGCGCGTGAACACGAGCACCTGGCTCCAGTTGTGCTCGTTGATGATGTGCGCGAGCAGGGCCTTTTTCTTGGCGCGGCCGACCGGATGGATCACCTGCGTAATGCGCTGCACCGTGGTGTTGCGCGGAGTGACCTGGACGCTGCGCGGACTGCGCAGCAGCGCGTTGGCCAACTCGCGGATCTCGTCGCTGAAGGTGGCCGAGAAAAGCAGGCTCTGCTTTTCGGCCGGCACCAGCGCGAGCACCTTCTTCACATCATGGATGAACCCCATGTCGAGCATGCGATCGGCCTCGTCGAGCACGAGAATTTGTACCGCCGAAAGATCGAGCATGCCCTGCTGGTGCAGATCGAGCAGGCGCCCCGGCGTGGCGACGAGGATATCGACACCGCGCTTGAGGCGCTCGATCTGCGGGTTCATGCCGACGCCGCCGAAAATGACGGTGGACGACAGTTGCAGGTACTTGCCGTACACGCGCACCGATTCCTCCACTTGCGCCGCGAGTTCGCGGGTGGGCGTGAGTACGAGAGCGCGGATGCCGGTGCCGCCGAATCGGTTCGGCACGCTGCGCGACATCGCGAGCTTTTGCAGCATCGGCAGCGTGAAGGCGGCCGTCTTGCCGGTGCCGGTCTGTGCACCGGCCAGCAAATCGTGGCCTTCGAGTACGACTGGAATGGCCTGTGTCTGGATCGGAGTGGGGGTTTCGTAGCCTTGCTCGCGCACGGCTTTGAGGATGGCCGCAGCCAGCTTCAGTTCGTCAAAGTTCATTGAAATCCAAGGCGCTACGCACAGCGCAGGTTTCTTTTTGGTATCAGCCTGCCGCAGCGCTCTTGCGTTGGAGCAACCGGATCAATCAGAGCAAAGGCAGATGGGGTTGAAATCGGGCGTCTCGAAAGTTCTTGGCTTCGTTCGCCCTCGGCGGAAAACCAGACCACAGACAGTTGTACAGTTGTGACGCGGCACCCGACGAGCCAGCATTATCGCACGAGAAGCGCGTGTTTCGCACAGCCAGTCTCAGTCTCTTCTAACGAGGCATGCGCCTGAGAAAGCGCAGATACGCACCATGCAATAGGTGCGCCAAGTGAGCCCAGCGTGGGCGTCAACAGCAGGAGCGTGCCAGCGTTTCCGACGGGGTATTGCCGAAGCGGCGCTTGTAATCCGTAGTGAAATGCCCCAAATGGGAAAATCCCCAACGGAAGGCAACGCTCGTCACCGTGCTGCTTGCAGGTGATGCCCGCAATAGCTCTTCATGTACGTGGCGCAGGCGCACTTCTTTGAGGTAGTTCATCGGCGTCGTGTTGCGAAACTTCCGGAACCCGGTAAACAGGGTGCGGGTGCTGACGCCCGCGAATTCCGCCAAATCGCCGATACCGATCGGTTCATGGGCATTTTCCTCAATGTAGCGCTCAACCCGCCTGACAAACGACGGCGCAATCGAGGCACTCTTGTCTGCGCCAAGCTCGCCGCTGTAGTTGTGCTGTTGACATAACAGCAGCATGTCAACCAAAACGGACTCGATCTGTGCATGCAGCAGGGGCGGCAGTTCGTCGTTGACCGATAGCAGATGGTAAGCCCAGCTCACCGTTTGCAACCAGTTTTTGCCTTGGGGCGTATCCAGCGCGATCTCTTCCTGAAACTCCAGGTCTTTGTGCAAGGTGCGTCCCACGTGCTGCTGACAGCGTCGCAGCAGCAAGTCCCGGTCGAACCGCAGGATCAGTTTCTCAGTGTTTTCGGTATGACACAGGCGTATATTGGCATGGGCGTTCAGCACGATGCCTTGCGCCGGATGCAAAAAAAATTGCTTGCCGTTGCTCTCCACGGATTCGTGACCGCGAATGGCTAACTGAACCAGTGCGAACTTATCCATGACACCCGGAACAATGACCGCATCGCCGCCATAGGTCAGACGGGTCATCCCAACGCAACCCAAGCTCCGATGATGGACGCGGGTTTTGAAATGCGGCGACTTTGAATACACCGCATGCTTGCAGAAGATGCGCTCAACGACGTGGATGGCTTCTTCCACATTACTCGTCTCGCATAACCTGAAGCGGGACAGCATTGCATCGGCAGGTGTCAGCGCGCCGAACACCTGATTTTGAGTCTCCATTTTTGTCTCCCTTGCGAATACGTCTTATGCGGTTCGTCTCATTTATGTTAGGGCTGCGCTTTGCACCTAGATCGGGTGCGCTTTGATGGCCTTCTCAAGCATGCCAAATTTATTTACCTCCCTCTGAGGGTCGGGTACAAGTATTAGGCCGTCATGCCGCCATCGACCGACAGCGTTGTGCCCGTTACATACGCCGCCTGATCCGATAACAGCCAGAGTACCGCGTCAGCGACCTCGTTGGGCTGGCCAATCCGGCGCATGGGAATGATGTCGTCGAGCAGGTGCACATCGCCGCCCGTCGAACGATGGTAGTTAGGCGTTTCCGTGGCGCCAGGGCAAACCGCGTTGATGCGGATGTTGCGCTGGGCGTTTTCCTTGGCCACAGCCTTGGTCAGACCGATCACCGCATGTTTGCTGGCCACGTAGTGAGCAATCCCGTTCATGCCGCGCAGGCCGAAGATGGAAGCGTTGTTGACGATGGCGCCGCCGCCATTGGACAGCATGGCCTGAACCTGGTACTTGACACCGTAGTACACGCCCTTGAAGTTCAGGTCGATGACCCATTCGGATTCCTCGACCGAGGTCTCCTCGATGGGCTGAAAGTTGCCGTGCCCACCCGCATTGTTAAAGGCGAAATCAAGCCGGCCAAAACGCGATACGACGAAATTCACGGCGTTTTCGTTGCCTTCGCGGCGCGATACGTCGGCCACGAAAACATCGGCCTTGCCACCTGCGCGGGTTATTTCCTCGCGCACCGTGACCAACTTATCCGCCGTGCGCCCAACCAGCACCACGGTAGCGCCCTCACGCGCCAGTGCGAGGGCGGCGGCACGTCCCATCCCAGACCCTCCCCCTGTGACCAAACCGATCTTGTCTTGCATGAGCACGTTGCTCTCCTCCCAAAACAGGCTGGGCGTCGATGACGGTCAGCCTTGGCACCCTGGCAAACGACACCTGGAGCGCCAAGCACCCGATGCCGAACCTTAGAGAAAGAATGGAATGGTAAAAAAACAGGCACGGCAGTCACTCCCGTTTCCGCCGCGTCTATCCGAAAAATGCGGAATCAGACACCATAGACGGCAAGCTGAACCTCAAAGCCACCAGCCTCCCCCTCGACGGCGTACTGGCCGTCTCTGCCGGCAACAACCTGAACCTGAGGGCAAAAAAATCGACGCCCAGGACATCAACCTCGAATGCCAGCCTGCGAGGGATTGGAAAGACTGATATTTCTGCATTAACGGGATAGGCCGTTCAGCCACGGGAGCGCCAGCCCTCGATCCTCTGCCTACGATCAAAACAACCTACTTGTAAAACAAGCGGGGGATATTTTTGTTTTGTCCACACCTTCACATTGGAGAGGATTTCATGGCCGACGATAAGACCGTAGTCCGCCGCCGAGTCGTCCAGCACGGCATCAGCGACACCCGCATGAACACCAACAAGGTTCAAAGCCAGTACCAGCCGTACAAGGATGCGGCATGGGGCTTCATCAATCACTGGTATCCCGCGCTGTTCTCCAAGGAGTTGGCCGAGGATGAAGTCGAGGGGATCCAGATTTGCGGTATCCCAATCGCACTGCGAAGGGTCAATGGCAAGGTCAAGGCCATCAAGGATCAGTGCCTGCATCGCGGCGTGCGCCTGTCCGAAAAGCCGATGTGCTTCAACAAGGAGACGATCACTTGCTGGTATCACGGCTTCACCTTCAATCTGGATACCGGCAACCTCGACACCATCGCCGCCAACCCGGACAGTAAGCTGATTGGCACCACCGGCATGACGACCTACCCGACCGAGGAAGTTGCCGGAATGATCTTCGTCTTCGTGCGCGAGGACGACTTCCCCGATGCCGATGTACCGCCGCTGGCGAGCGACCTGCCGATCCGCTTTCCGGAAAACAACGAGAGGTTCCCGCATCCCTTGTGGCCGGACACCCCCAGCATTCTCGACAAGAATGCCGTGGCGCTCGGTATCCACCGCACTGGCTTTGGCAATTGGCGCATCGCCTGCGAAAACGGTTTCGACAATGCCCACATCTTCGTGCACAAGGACAACACCATCGTGCATGTGATGGATTGGGTGCTGCCGCTGGGCATTCTGCCCGTCAGCGATGACTGCATTGCCCTGGTGGAAGATGAAAAAGGCCCCAAAGGCATGGTTCAGTGGATGTTTACCGACAAATGGGCGCCCGTGCTGGAAAACAAGGAGCTGGGCCTGAAGGTAGACGCCGTCAAGGGGCGCTTTTACCGCACCTCGGTGTACCTGCCCGGCGTGCTGATGGTCGAGAACTGGCCCGAAGAGCATTGCGTCCAGTACGAATGGTATGTGCCGATCACCGACGATACCCATGAATACTGGGAGGTCATGGTGCGCATCTGCCCGGATGAAGATGCCCTCAAGAAATTCCAGTACCGCTTCGAGACCGTTCTCGAGCCACTGTGCCTGCACGGTTTCAACGATTGCGACCTGTACGCCCGTGAGGCCATGCAGAATTTCTACGCCGATGGCACGGGCTGGGACGATGAGCAGTTGGTGGAAACCGATGTATCGCCCGTCACCTGGCGCAAGCTGGCATCGCGCTGGAACCGTGGCATTGCCAAACCCGCGCGCGGCGTAGCAGGATCGAAGAAGGACATCAGCCTGCGCTTCAAGGAGACGGCGGATGGCCGGCGCCCGGCCTACAAGGTCCACAAGATCGAAAACATCAACGTCGATCCCAAATGATGCATGCGCCCGCCAGCCAGTACGTCACGGTGGATGGCGTGCGCCTCCACTATCAGGAAATTCCGGGGCCAGTTGGAGCAGAAACCGTGGTCTTCACGCACGGTGGCGGCCCCGGCAGTACCGGGTGGAGCAACTGGCGGGCAAGTGCTGAGGCTTTCTCGGCTCATTACCGCTGCATTTATCTGGACTTTCCACTGTTCGGTCAGTCGGATTGCGTTCCGGTACAGGGGCTGGTCTTTAGCTGGCACGCGCGCAAGCTGCTGGGTTTTCTCGATGCCTTGGGGCTGCCCCAAGTGCATCTGGTCAACCAGTCCTTCGGCGGCTGCGTGGCGATCCGCTTCGCGGCGGATCATCCCGAGCGGGTGGGCCGTATGACGCTGATCGGCTCGCAGCCGGTCGGCGGTGGCGTCATGGCTCCGCTGCCGCTGTTCAGCAAGCACGCGGCGACGCTGATGTCCGATTATTTTTTTGCGGACGGCGGCCCCAGCATCGAAAAGATGCGCGCCCTCATCCGCAAGTACGAATTGCTTGACGACAGCCGCCTCGACGAAGAAAACGCGCGTCTGCGCTTTGAGGCCAGCAACAATCCCCATCTCTTGCAATTGCTGTCGGCCCGGGGGCCAGCAGCTTTCGGCGAATGGGAAGACCTGGTTCCGGTGTTCCCCCAGGTCAAAGCGCCGACCCTGATTCTTTGGGGGCTGCATGACTGGTTTGGCGGCATTGACGTGCCGATGTTGATGCTCAACCGCTTCGCCGATGCCCGCCTGCATGTGGTGGGCAAGGCGGCTCACCATTTGCAAAGCGAATATCCGGCGGAATTCGACCGGGTTGCACTGCCTTTTCTGCGGGAGACATCATGAGTTTGACAAGGGATTTGCACTACCTCGACATGTTCGACTTGTCGGTGCTGATACGCAGCCGCAAGATTTCGCCGGTGGAAGTCACGCAGGCGATGCTCGATCGCATCGAGCGCCTCGATGGCGGACTCAAAAGCTACGCCCTCGTCACCGCCGAACAGGCTTTGGCACAGGCGCGCACCGCCGAGGCCGAACTGGCCAACGGTCATTGCCGGGGGCCATTGCACGGCATTCCCCTCGCCATCAAAGACTTGTTCTGGACGGCTGGAATTCCCACGGCGGCGGGCACCACCATCTTCCGCGATTTCATCCCCACGGAGGATGCCACCGTGGTTGCCAGCCTGAAAGAAGCCGGGGCAGTACTGCTGGGCAAGCTGCGCATGACCGAGGGCGCTTTCGCCATCCATCACCCCGATCTACCGGCGCCGGACAACCCTTGGGGGGCGGCGCATTGGGCGGGAGCATCCTCCAGCGGCAGCGGCGTCGCCACGGCGGCGGGTTTGTGTTTTGGCGCGCTGGGAACTGACACGGGCGGCTCGATCCGCTTCCCCTGTGCGGCCAACGGTTTGACGGGCCTGAAACCCACTTGGGGGCGCGTCAGCCGCCATGGTGTGTTTGAACTGGCCGCCCATCTCGATCACGTCGGACCGATGGCGCGCAGCGCCAAGGATGTGCTGTTTCTGTTGTCGGGCATTGTCGGACATGATCCCAAGGACCCGACTTCCCTGCCCTTCGCCTGCCTGGAGATTTCCAGCATCGACGCTTCGCTGAAGGGTCTGCGCATCGGCATTGACGAAAACTGGATCAGCGACGGCGTGGACGCCGACATCCAGCAGGGCTTGTGGGAGATCGTGGAAATCATCCGTGACGCGGGCGGCATCATTCAAACCGTGACCATGCCCGATACCCGCGCCGTCAGCGCCAATTGGGAACGGCACTGCGGCGTGCAGACGGCCGTTGCGCATGAGGCGACTTATCCGGCCCGCGCGGCGGAATACGGCCCCGCCTTGAGCCGTTTAATCGACGGCGGGCGCGAATTGAGCGGGATGGATTACCAGCGCATCCTGCTGGAAGCACGGCGTTTCAACGGCGAGATGGAGTCGCTGCTCAAGCAGGTTGACGTGGTGCTGGCGCCGGTGCAGCCCTACGCCGCGCCCACTCACGAGAAATTGGCCGACCTGGCGGGCGACCCCGAGGCCAATCGTCGTCTGATTCAGTTCACCTCGCCGTTCAACGTCAGCGGTCATCCCGCCTTGAGTCTGCCTTGCGGTTTCGCAGCCGGCATGCCCTTGGGCGCGCAATTCATTGGCCGCAAGCAAGCGGAAGGCGTGTTGTGCCAAGTCGGCATGGCCGTGCAGCGCGGCAGCGACTGGCACAAACGGCGTCCGCCCGGATTCTGACCCCACATTTTGAAGATTTCTTGATGAAAGAAGCGATGCGCCAGATCACCTTCAATTACGCCGATGGCACGAGCCGCAGCTTCAGTGCGCCTGCTGACGGTCTCATTCTTGATGCGGCCATTGCCGCCGAAGTTCCGGTGCTCCATCAATGCCGGTCGGGTAGCTGCTCGAGCTGCATCGCCAAGCTGTCCTCGGGCGATGCGCAAACCCGCCCCGGTTCGAGTTCCACCTTGCTCGCCAGCGAGGTGGCCGATGGTTTGCGTCTGCTGTGCGTTTGCCAGGCCCATTCGGATTGCAGTTTCGATCTCTCCTATACCAGCGAGGCTGGCGCCACGGTGGCGCATGAGGTCAACGCCTTCATCGATTCGGTGGAAAAAATCGCCAGCAACGTGGTGCGTCTGACCGTGGAATTGGCCGAGGGTGACTGGATGGAATTCCTGCCCGGCCAGTTCATGCAGATCCAGGTTCCGGGCTTGGAAGTGCTGCGCAGCTATTCGCCATCCAGCCGTGGCAGCGATGTCCCCAAGCTGGAATTCCTGATCCGCATCCTGCCCGACGGGGCGATGTCCAATTTTCTGGCCAACGCGGCCAAGCCCGATCAGGTGTTGAAACTCAGCGGCCCTTACGGATCGTTTTTCCTGCGCGAAGAAAAAAGGCGCGCGCCGCATATTTTCATCGCCGGCGGCACCGGCCTGGCGCCGGTTCTGTCGATGATCGACACCTTGCGCCAGATGGGTGGACGCAGGCCGCCCATGCTGCTTTCTTTCGGCTGCGCCACGCCCGATGCCTTGTTCTGCCTGGACGACATCGAACTGCGCAAGCAGTGGATTCCCACGCTGGAAACGCGCATCTGCGTCGACCATGATCCCCAAGCCGGAATGCACCACGGCAACCCCGTCAGCGCCCTGCGCGCGGGCGATGTGACGCCCGACACGGTGGCCTACCTGTGCGGCCCGCAACGCATGATCGATGCCGCCACCCAGCGCCTGATCGAACTGGGCGCGGATCACGCCAACATCTATAGCGAGCAGTTCGTACCGAGCAACTGAAACGAAGTATTCCCCATCATGCTGTCACCGACGACTCAAGTCCCTTTCTCCACGGAACAAAAGCAATGGTATGAGCAGGGTTGCGCGAAGATCAACCCCAAGCGCCTGCAAAAGCTGCTGTTCGATCTGACCGACATCCACAGTCCGACCGGCTCGACCCGCGCCGCCAGCGAGTTCATGGTCAAGCATCTGAACGCCGTGGGCTTCGCCGCCGACTACCAGCCGCTCACCGACATGACTGGCAACGTCAAAGCCAGCTACCAGGGCAGCGGCGGCGGCGCGGCAGTGATGCTGTACGCCCCCATCGATACCCATCTGGAATGCACCGATGAGGAAAAGGAAATCCTGACCGGCAAAGCGCCCGAGGCGGATATGCAGCCTTATGCCCAGCAGGTTGGCGACTGGGTTTATGGCTTGGGCTCTTCCAATCCCAAGGGCATGATCGCCACACTGACCGAGGTCGCCACGGCCTTGATTGAAGCCAAGGTGCCCATCAAAGGCGATTTGCTGATGGGCATGGCCGACGGCGGCATGCCGGTGGATATCGCCTCGCGTCAGCACGCCGGCATGTCCCATGGCGTACTGCATCTGCTCAATCGCGGCATGTATCCCGACTTCGCCATCATCATGAAGCCGTGGAACTGGGTCTATCACGAAGAGCCGGGCATGGCTTGGTTCAAGCTGCGCGTCTACGGCACCCTGGGCTATGCGGGCGTGCCGCACGATATTCCCGGCTTTCGCAGTTCGGTCGGGGCGATGGCGACGGTGGTGCCGGAGCTGGAGAAGTGGATTCTCGACTATGCCGAACGCAACACCTCCGGCGTGATCAAGCCGCACGGCTGGATCGCCGGCGTGCGCGGCGGCACGCCTGAACGGCCGGCCTTTCCTTCCTTCCTGACGGAATTGTTTTTCGACGTGCGCGTCAATCCGCGTACCTCGCCGGCTGATGTCAAGGCCCAATTCGCCGCCTTCGTCGCCGATCTCAAAGCGCGCCGCCCCGAACTCGACATGGATTGGGAGATGTACGGCTCCGTACCCGGCGGCACGACCGATCCGCAAAACTGGATCGTTCAGTCGTGCAAGCGTGGCTGGGAGCACATCGAAGGCAAGCCGCACGGCCAGCCCGACTGGCTGGGCGGGCAGACCGACGGCGCTGCGCTGCGCCGCTACGGCGTGCCCACCGCCCGCATTGGCTGGCCCTGGCCGGCGCAAGGCTCGCCGTTGCCCGTGGCCGAGGGGCTGGGCGGCATGGGCGCCACCTACATCCCCGAACTGATTCCCTGTGCCCGCAAGATCATGTATGCCCTGATTGACACGCTGACCCGCTCGCGCGGCGAGATGGGTCTTTGAGATCAGGTGTTCACCATCTGATATCGCAGCAACCGCAAGGATTTCCGTATGACGATCAGCCAACCGGTCAGCGCCAAGCCGCTGACCGACATCAGTATTGCCCAGGCCCAGGCGGCTTTCCGCGCAGGAACGCTGACCAGCGCCGCCTTGGTCGAAGCCTGTCTGCGCCGCATCGAAGCGCGTAGCGACCTCAATGCTTTTGTCACCGTAGACACCGTGGGCGCTTTGCAAGCAGCCCGGCGGGCCGATGCCGAGCGGGCGGCAGGCAAGCCGCTCAAACCCTTGGCCGGCATTCCGATTGTGGTCAAAGACAACATCCATGCCGCCGGCCTGCCCTGTACCGCCGGTTCGCCGGCGTTCGCCGATTTCGTGCCGGGAGAGGACGCGCCGACGCTCAAGGCATTGCGCGATGCGGGCGTCATCGTGCTGGGCAAAACCAATCTGAACGAATTCGCTTTCGGCGCTACCGGCTACAACCCTTGCCTCAATACGGGCAGCCTGGCCGGCGTCCGCAATGCCTGGGACAGCAGCCGCATCGCGGGGGGATCGTCGGCGGGCAGCGGCGTGGCGATCGGCGCGCGCATGGCGCTGGCGGCGCTGGGTACCGACACCGGTGGCTCGATGCGTATCCCGCCTTCACTGAACGGCTGCGCTTCGCTGCGGCCCAGCAGTGGACGCTATGCCAGCCAAGGCACGGTGCCGATCTCGCGCAGCCGCGACACGGTGGGCCCGATGGCCTCGTGCATGGCCGATGTGGCGCTGCTCGACGCCGTTATCACGGGCGAGCACGCCTTGCCGCCCGTCACGCTGTCCGGCCTGCGCCTGGGGGTTCCTGCCGAATGCTGGGCCAATCTCGATGACGACACCCGCGAGGTCGCCTCGGCGGCACTGGTCAAACTCCAGGCACATGGCGTTACGCTGGTCGATATCGCGAATGCCCGCTTGCTCGAACTCAATGAGCCGATTGGTTTCCCGGTCGTGATTCACGAAGCTCTGTCGGATATGGTGGCCTACCTGCGCGACGAGGGGCCGGGCCTATCGATCGAGGAAGTGGTCAGCCGGATCGGCAGCCCCGACGTCAAGGCCATTTACGAAAACTGGGTACTGCCGGGCAAGCTGCCGACGCCGCAAGGCATGGTCGATGTCACGCCGCTGTACCAGGCAGCGCAGCAATTTGGCCGCGATGCCCTGAAGCAGCGTTACCAGGAACTGTTTCAAACGCTGTCACTGGATGCGCTGATTTTCCCCACCACCACCATCGTCGCGCCCGAGGCCAATCCCGGCGTCAATGATCCGTCGGTGTTTGGCAAGCTGATTCGCAATACCGAGCCGGGCGCCAGCGCTGGACTGGCCTGCATCCAGTTGCCCGCCGGCTTGGGGGCGCGCACGGGCTTGCCGGTGGGATTGGAACTGGACGGGCCGGCATTTGATGACCGGCGCATGTTGGCAATCGGTATCGCCCTTGAATCCGTGCTGGGGCGCATCCCGGCCGCGGCGTGAGCCTGGCACCCCATCGAAAGGAACAACACCATGATTCACGCACTCAGTTACGTTGTCGTGCATACGCCCAAAATGGCGCAATGGCTGGAGATGGCCGGCCCGCACATCGGTTTGCAGGTGGAGGTCATCGAAGCGGGCCGCAGCGCCCGCCTGCGCGCCGATGAGAAGGTTCAACGCCTGCTGCTGCTCGATCATCCGCAGTGGGCCATGCGCATGGGCTTCGAGGTACAGGATGCCGCCGATCTCGCCAAAACAGCCAAGGATCTGGCGGCTGCTGGTTATCCCGTCACTTGGGGCAGTGAGGAGGAAAAGCGCCTGCGCGGTGTGCAGGATTTCTTCCATTTCACCAACCCCGATGGATATCAGGTCGAAGTCGCCTGCGGCTTGGGCAATGCGGCTACACCTTTCAAGCCGGGGCGTCCGCTGGGCGGATTTCGTACCGGAGAACTGGGTGTCGGGCATATCGCCTTGGTCACCGAGCATTTCGACGAAATGTGCCGGATATTCAAGGATGTACTGGGCTTCAAAGTTAGCGACCGCGCCTATACGCCATTCCGCGTCGAGTTCCTGCACATCAATCCGCGTCATCACACGCTGGGCCTTGCCCATACCGGCGGCCCGGCTCAGATCTATCACCTGATGCTCGAATACAACGATTTCGATGATCTTGGGCGGGCGCACGACAAGGCGCAGGAGCATCCCGAGTCGATTGGCGTCACTTTGGGCCGCCACATCAACGATCACATGACATCGTTTTATCTCAAAACCCCCGATGGCTGGATGATCGAGCTGGGCTGGGGCGGGCGCACCGTCGGCCCCGATTGGCAAGTCGAAGAACTCAAGGGCCTGAGTCTGTGGGGACATGACCGCACCTGGTTGCCGGATAACAAGCGCGAACAGGCGCGGCAAATCCTGTCCCATCTTTCCGACATCGGCATGCGCGCCCCTGTCGTCTCTGCCCACCAAGCCGCAAGCTACGAAAAATGAATATGCCGTTATCTGCTTCCCCGGAAATCGCCAACCGCATTGAATTGGGCGATTGCACGATCAATTACCACGACCAGGGAGAGGGCGACGCCATCCTGCTGATCCACGGCTCCGGCCCCGGTGTCACAGCCTGGGCCAACTGGCGAGGTGTGATCCCGCCCCTGTCGCAGCGCGCACGCGTCATCGCGCCGGACATGTTGGGCTTTGGTTACAGCCGCTGCCCGGCAGAGCGCAAGCTGACGCCCGAGGTTTGGGTGCAATCGCTGGTTGACCTGCTCGACGCCTTGCAAATCAGCGCGGTTTCCCTCGTTGGCAATTCCTATGGCGGCGCCATCAGCATGGCATTTGCGTTGCGCCATCCGGAGCGGGTCAAAAAACTGGTGCTGATGGGGTCGGCGGGTCTATCTTTCCCGCTCACCGATGGCCTGGACAAGGTCTGGGGCTATCAACCCTCGCTGGCGGCCATGCGCGAACTGATGGAAGTGTTCGCTTTCGATCACAGCATCATTACCGATGATCTGGTGCGCATGCGCTACGAGGCCAGCACCCGTGACGACGTGCAGGCCCGTTTCGCGCGGCTTTTCCCGGCTCCGCGCCAACAGGGCATCGAGATGCTGGCCGTGGCGGAATCGGCCTTGCGTGAATTGCCGCATGACACGCTCATCATTCATGGCCGCGAAGACAAGGTTTTGCCACTGGCGTGTTCCGAGCGCCTGTTGCGCCTGATTCCCAAGGCACAACTGCATGTCTTCGGCCAGTGCGGTCATTGGGTTCAGATCGAGAAGGCGCAAGGGTTTACCCGCCTGCTGATCGATTTTCTCTGCCCCGCCCAATGACTGTGAGTCTGAACCTGGGGAACAAGCAATACGTAACGTGAAGGAGTGAGTGTGGAGCCAACAACCATGAGCAACCTGGATATCCGGGGCCGCTGGAATGTACTTGCGTGGGAACAGATCTATGACGATGGCCGCGTGGTTCATCCCATGGGCAAGGAACTGGAAGGTTTCATTGAATACGGCGAATATGGGATGTTTTGCGTCATCGCCAAGGCGGGGCGTGCCAACTTCACCACGGGCGGCCAATGGTCGGCGAGCGATGCCGAGAAAGCCGCCGCCTACAACGGTTATCTGAGCTATGCCGGCGGCTACGAGGTGCAAGGCAACGTCGTTCTGCATCATGTGCGGTACAGCCTGTGCCCCGATTGGAAAGGCGGCGTCCAGCGCCGCGTCGCCTCGTTTGATGGCGAAGTCCTGACGCTGGAAGCGCGGCTGGAAGAAGGCAGCAGCGAAGCCCGCACTGCACGGCTGACATGGAAAAAGCAAGCATGAACGCTCTGCTCGAGTGTTTTTCTCACACCCCACTGATTGGCTTTGTCGACCCCGCCCAGTCCGTGGTTGATGAGGTCAAGGCCGAATATGCCAAAGCCCGCGAGCGCATCGCCCGCTTTGATCCCGAATTGGTGATTCTGTTTTCGCCCGATCACTACAACGGCTTTTTCTACGATGTCATGCCCTCGTTCTGCATCGGCATGGCCGCCCATGCCATCGGCGATTTCGGGACAGCGGCGGGGAATATTCTGGTTCCCCGCGAGTTGGCCCAAGCCTGCGCGGCGCATGTGCTGGAAGAGGGGGTTGACGCGGCGGTGTCGTATCGTATGCAGGTCGATCACGGCTTCGCGCAACCGCTGGAATTTCTCCTGGGCGGGCTGGATCGCCGCCCGACCATTCCCATTTTCATCAACTCGGTCGCCACGCCGTTGCCGACCTTCCGTCGCGCCCGCATGTTGGGCGAGGCGGTAGGAAGTTACGCGAAGAAGCTGGGCCAGCGGGTGTTGTTCCTCGGCTCGGGCGGTTTGTCCCACCAGCCGCCAGTGCCGCAGTTGGCGACCGCTGATGCGCATACGACCGACCGTCTGCTGGGCAGTGGCCGCAACCTGCCGCCCGATGAGCGTAAGGCGCGCACGCAGCGCACCATCGACGCCGGACGTGCCTTTGCCAAGGATCAGAACACGCTGCACCCGCTCAACCCGCAATGGGATTGCCATTTCATGGCATTGCTGGCCGCAGGCCACTGGGCCGAACTGGATACCATCAAGAACGCCGAGCTATCCAACCTGGCGGGTCGCTCCACCCACGAAGTCAAGGCATGGGTGGCAGCGTTTGCCGCCCTATCCACCTTTGGACCTTATGAAGCGGGCGCTCCCTGGTACCGGGCCATACCGGAATGGATTGCGGGCTATGGGGCATTAAGCGCCCGCTCGCTTTAACGGGAAATCTTATGAGCACCCCGCTTACCGAAGCCGGCACCAGCCGGTTCGTCCGCATCGAAGAAGGCGGACAAGAACTGAACATCCACTACCACGATTGCGGTCAAGGGGCCGAGACCGTGGTGATGCTGCATGGCTCCGGCCCCGGCGCCAGCGGCTGGGCCAACTTCCAGCGCAACATCGAACCGCTGGTTGAAGCGGGATATCGCGTCATCTTGCTCGATTGTCCCGGCTGGAGCAAAAGCGATTCCATCGTCTGTACCAGTTCGCGTTCGGATTTGAACGCCCGCGTGCTCAAGGCCGTGGCCGACAAACTCGACCTGCAACGTATCCACATCGTCGGCAACTCGATGGGCGGACACAGTGCCGTGGCCTTTGCGTTGAGCAATCCGAAGCGCGTAAACAAGCTGGTGCTGATGGGCGGCGGCACCGGAGGGGCGGGGTTGTTTACGCTAATGCCCGCCGAAGGCATCAAGCTGATCAATGCCCTGTACCGCGAGCCCACCATCGAAAACCTGAAAAGGATGATGGCGGTGTTCGTCTACGACACCAGCGACCTCACCGAGGCGCTGTACCAGACCCGCCTGGAGAACATGCTGCAACGGCGCGATCACCTGGAAAATTATGTCAAGAGCCTGGACGCCAATCCCCGGCAGTTTCCTGATTTTGGTTCCCGTCTGAGTGAAATCCAGGCGCCGACCTTGATGATCTGGGGCCGCGACGACCGCTTCGTCAGCATGGAAACCGGCCTGCGCCTGCTGGCAAACATCCCGAATTCCGAACTGCACATATTCAATCGCTGCGGACATTGGGTGCAATGGGAATACGCCGACCGATTCAATCGGCTGGTGCGGGATTTCTTGCAGGTGTGACCGTTCGCAATTTCAACAAACCTACGGCTTCCCGTGAAGCTCACCCATGGAGAGACAAACTCATGCCCACTATGACCGCAGCCCGCCTGCATGAAATCGGCGGCAAATTCCAACTCGATCAGGTTCCCCTGCCGCAACCCGGTCCGCATGATGTTGTTGTCAAGGTGGCAACCTGCGGAGTGATCCCCAATCTGGTCAACGTCACCACGCACTTTCCCGAGTGGTATCCCTTCCTGCCTCTGCCCGAACTGCCGGCGATTTTCGGTCTCGACGCAGCGGGCGTCGTCAGCGAGGTGGGTAGCGCGGTGCACACTTTCAAGCCCGGCGACCGGGTTTATGTCAATCCCGGCCTGGGCTGCGGCGAATGCCGCCATTGCCGCCAAGGGGATACGCCGCGTTGCGATGCCTATACCTTCATGGGCTACTTCGGCTTCGGGCCGGGTTCCAAGGACGTATTCAAGCAGTACCCCTACGCTGGCTACGGCCAGTACATGAAAGCGCCCGCGAGCAATCTGGTGCGCTTGCCCGCAAGCGTGTCATTCGAGCACGCCGCCCGCCTTGGTTATTTGGGCACCTCATACGGCGGCATCAAGAAAACCCGCCTCAAGCCGGGCGAAACCATGCTCATTCTTGGCGCTTCCGGCACCTTGGGCGTGGGTGCGGTTCTGCTGGCGCTGGCTTTTGGCGCGGAGAAGATACTGGTCGCCGCCCGCGGCGCAGAGGCGCTGGCAAGGTTGCACGCGCTCAATCCAAAGCGCATCGTCCCGATTCCAGTTGGCTCGCCCGAAACCTTGCGCCAGCAGATCCTCGACGCCGCGCCCGGCGGTGTCGACGCCATGCTCGACACCTTGGGCGCAAAATCCCCGGCCGCTTTGTCGGTGGCGGCAATGAACGCCATGGCCAAGGGCGGACGTATCGTGCAGATCGGCGGCGTGGCCGGGCCGATTCCCATCGATCCGCATCCCTTCATGTGCGCCCAGCTTCAATATATCGGCTCGCTCTGGTTCACCACGGAAGAGGGCCAGGAATTGATGCGGTTGATGGATGCCGGTCTGGTCGACCTGTCACTACTCGAAGCGCATCCGTACCCATTGGAGAAACTCAACGAGGCGCTGGCCGATATCCAGTCCCACGCCAGCGGTTTCAAAAATTTCTATATCCAGCACCAATAACATGGCAAACAACAAACGAATCGTCACCGGGAACGACGCGGCGGGCCGCTCTCGCGTGATCCGGGAAGAAATCCAGCCGGGCATGGAATCCTGGGCGCATACGCCCGGCTTTTCCGCGCCAGTGGTTTGGCATACCGCTCCAGCAGTTACCGTGGGCGCCACCGCGCCGTCATTTGCCCCGCCCGTGTCGGTCGTGCCCGGTCCCGGCGGTACCTGCGCAATGCTGGTGACCTTCCCACCCGAGGCGCCGCCCGCACCTGATTTCGACCCAGTAGCGATGGCTGCCGAACTGAGCGAGAAGCTACCCGGTTTGGCGGAATGCTTCGAACCCGACGGATCGGGCTTTGAGCGAACCGACACAGTGGACTACGGCGTGGTGCTGGAAGGGGAAATCTGGCTCGAACTCGACGACGGTTCGCTGACGCATTTGCGCGCAGGCGACCTCATCGTGCAAAACGGCACACGCCATGCCTGGCGCAACCGTAGCAATCAGCCTGCCCGCCTGTTCTTCGTATTGGCTGGTGCACGCCGGGTTTGACTTCGAAGCGAACGCATACTGACCTTACCCCCTGAAATCCGTCTCCCATAGCGGAGTTCATGGGTGGGCTTGCCTCGATTGATTGGCAAGCCCGTTTCGCTCGAACTGCATCGGACTGACGCAGGCCAACGTCGAATGCAGCAGTGCTTGCTTGCACCAGAGCAGCCATCCTCGAGCGGCCCTGCTGGGCTTCGCGATCGCGGTGCTGTCCAACGGCTGTTGCGGCTGTCGCGCCGAATCTCGCCGCGACAAGCGGCCACCAGCAAGCGCGGGGCAAAGATCGACAAACCCAAAGGCTATGCCGGCGGGATAACCGCCAGAGTCCATGTTTCTACGGCCCGGATGTTGGCCGAGGTCCGGGGCAACGACCGTGAAAGGAGTGGCTCCGACAGCGCCCCCGATAATCCCCCGCATGAATCCCCTGCTCGCCAAGTTGCAGCCCTACCCCTTCGAGCGGCTGCGTCAGTTGTTCAACGGCGTCACGCCATCGCCTGCCCACACGGCCATCAGCCTGGGCATCGGCGAACCCAAGCATGCAACGCCGGGTTTTATCAAGGATGCGCTCCATGCGGGGCTGGATGCGCTGGCGGTGTATCCGGCAACCGCGGGTGAACTGAAATTGCGCAGCGCCTTCACCGGCTGGCTGCAACGCCGCTATGGGCTTGCGCTCGACCCGGCCACGCAGGTGCTGCCAGTGAACGGATCGCGCGAAGCCTTGTTCGCACTGGCGCAAACCGTAATAGATACCGGCACGCAGTCCCCGCCGGTGGTGGTTTCGCCCAATCCCTTCTATCAGATTTACGAAGGCGCCGCGCTGCTCGCCGGGGCCCAGCCCTGGTACGCGCCCAGCGATCCGGCACGCAATTTCGCGATCGATTGGGATAGCGTGCCCGAGGCCATCTGGGCGCGCACGCAACTCGTCTATGTCTGCTCGCCGGGCAACCCGACCGGCGCGGTAATGCCGCTGGACCCATGGCGCAAGCTCTTTGAGCTATCGGATCGCCACGGCTTCGTGATCGCCTCCGACGAGTGCTACAGCGAGATCTACTTTCGCAACGAGCCGCCGCTGGGCGGACTCGAAGCCGCCGAAAAACTCGGGCGCCGGGATTTCCGCAACCTGATCGCGCTGACTTCGCTGTCCAAACGCAGCAACGTGCCGGGCCTGCGCAGTGGTTTCGTCGCGGGCGATGCGCGCATCATCAAGGATTTTCTGCTCTACCGCACCTACCACGGCAGCGCCATGAGCGGATCGGTGGCGGCGGCGAGCATCGCGGCCTGGAGCGACGAAACGCACGTGGTCGACAACCGCATGCAGTACCGCAGCAAGTTCACCGCCGTCACCCCGATGCTGGCTGAAGTGCTGGACGTGCGCCTGCCCGATGCGGGCTTCTACCTGTGGGCCGGCGTGCCCGCGCAGTGGGAAGGCGATGATGGCGCCTTCGCGCGCGCGCTGTACGCCCAATACAATGTGACGGTGCTTCCCGGCAGCTTTCTCGCGCGCGAGGCGCAAGGAATCAATCCCGGGCGCGGGCGCGTTCGCATGGCCCTGGTGGCCGATACCGCCGAATGCGTCGAAGCCGCACAGCGCATTGTCCAGTTCGCGCGCCAGCCGCGCCGCTGACGTTTTTCTCCCCCACTTTTTTTCCAGACCTTTGCACGACTACATGACCGAGCAGTTGCAGACCATCATCGACACCGCATGGGACAACCGCGCCCAGCTCTCGCCCACCACCGCCCCCGCCGAAGTGCGCCAGGCCGTGGACCACGTCATCGCCCAGCTCAACAACGGCAGCCTGCGCGTGGCCACGCGCCAGGGCGTGGGCCAATGGACAGTACACCAGTGGATCAAGAAAGCGGTGCTGCTGTCGTTCCGTCTCAAGGACAACGAGGGCGTCGAGGCCGGGGAATTGGGCTTCTACGACAAAGTGCCGGTGAAATTCGCGCGCCTGTCGCCCGAGGAAATGAAGGCCACCGGCGTGCGCGTGGTGCCGCCGGCCGTCGCGCGCCGGGGCAGCTATATCGCCAAGGGTTCGGTGCTGATGCCTTCCTACGTGAATATCGGCGCCTACGTCGATGAAGGCACGATGGTCGATACCTGGGCCACCGTGGGCTCGTGCGCGCAGGTAGGCAAGAACGTGCACCTGTCGGGCGGCGTAGGTCTGGGCGGCGTGCTCGAACCGCTGCAAGCCAATCCGACCATCATCGAGGACAACTGCTTCATCGGCGCCCGCTCCGAAATCGTCGAGGGCGTGATCGGGGAGGAAAACTCGGTCATCTCGATGGGCGTGTACATCGGCCAGAGCACCCCGATCTACGACCGCGCCACCGGCCAGACGAGCTATGGCCGCGTGCCCGCCGGTTCGGTGGTGATCAGCGGCTCGCTGCCCAAGGACGGCGGCAGGTACAGCCTCTATGCCGCGATCATCGTCAAGCGCGTGGATGCGCAGACACGCGCAAAAACCTCGTTGAACGATCTGCTGCGCGACTGATCCGCACGATCCTGAACCCCCTCCTCTGCCCTCACCCATGTCCCGCACGCTGCAACTCGCCGAACAACTCATCTCGCGCCCCTCGGTCACACCGCAAGACGCCGGATGCCAGCAGATCCTGAGCGAGCGGCTTGCGCGGCTGGGCTTCATGCTGGAGACGATCGAAAGCGGCCCGCCCAACTGGCGCGTGATCAACCTCTGGGCGCTGCGGCGCGCGGAAACGGCGCAGCCGTCCGCCAAAACCCTGGTTTTCGCCGGCCATACCGACGTCGTGCCTGCTGGACCGGCCGAGCAATGGAGCAGCCCGCCTTTTACGCCCACGCAACGCGACGGCAAGCTTTACGGGCGCGGCGCGAGCGACATGAAAACTTCGCTGGCAGCCTTTGTGGTCGCAATCGAGGAATACCTGGCCATCCATCCGCAACCGGCGCTCAATCTCGCGCTGCTGCTCACCAGCGACGAGGAAGGCCCGAGCATCGACGGCACCGCCGTGGTGTGCGATCGTCTGGCTGAACGCGGCCAGGCCATCGACTACTGCATCGTCGGCGAGCCGACCTCGGTCACACGCACCGGCGACATGATCAAGTACGGCCGGCGCGGTTCGCTCAGCGGGCGGCTCAGCATCAAGGGCGTGCAGGGCCACATTGCCTATCCGCAACTGGCGCGCAATCCGGTGCACCAACTCGCGCCGGCGCTGGCCGAACTAGTTGCCATCAACGAAGCCGGCGCCTGGGACCAGGGCAACGCGCATTTTCAGCCGACGAGTTGGCAAGTGAGCAACATTCACGCGGGAACCGGCGCCAACAATGTGATTCCGGGCACGGCGATCGTCGATTTCAATTTCCGTTTTTCGACCGAATCCACGCCCGAATCCCTGCGGCGGCGCGTGCACGCGGTGCTCGACGCGCACGCACTCGACTACACGCTCGATTGGACTGTCGGCGGCCTGCCCTTCCTGACCCAGCCGGGCCAACTCGTCGACGCGATGCGGCAGGCCATCCGCGACGAAACCGGTATCGAAGCCGAGCTGTCCACCAGCGGCGGCACCAGCGATGCCCGCTTCATCGCGCGGCTCTGTCCGCAGATCGTCGAATTCGGGCCGGTCAACGCGAGTATCCACAAGATCGACGAGCACATCGCAATCGACGACGTCGAGACGATCAAAAACATCTACCGGCGCGTCATCGAACGGCTGGGCGCGCAGCAATGAGCACCACGGTTCTCGCACTCATCGAATCGGGCGAGCAGGCGCTGCGGGATGCCGGCGTCGCTTTCGGCCACGGCACCGTCAACGCCTTTGACGAGGCCGCCTGGCTGGTACTGTGGCGCCTGCGCCTGCCGCTGGACGCCCTGGACGAAGTGGCGCAGCATCCGGTCGCTCCCGCCGATGCGCAGGCCGTGCACGCATTGATCCGCGAGCGCATCGCCACGCGCCGTCCGGCGGCCTATCTCACGCGCGAAGCCTGGCTGCAAGGCGTTCCCTTCTACGTCGACGAACGCGCGATCGTGCCGCGCAGTTTTATCGCCGAGTTGCTGGCCGACGGCACCATCGACCCGTGGCTTGGCGAACACACGCATGCCGTGCTGGACATGTGTACCGGCAACGGCAGCCTCGCGGTGCTTGCGGCGATGGCCTGGCCCGAGGTGCGCGTCGACGCGGCCGACCTCTCGGCCGATGCGCTCGAAGTGGCCGCGATCAACGTCGCGCGCCACGGGCTGGACGGGCGCATCACGCTGATCCCATCGGATGGCTTTGCCAGCGTGCGCGGCCCCTACGACCTGATCATGTGTAACCCGCCCTACGTCAACGCGGCCAGCATGGCCGCACTGCCGCTCGAATACCGCGCCGAACCCGCCATCGCGCTTGCCGGCGGCGCCGACGGCATGGATTTCGTGCGCCGCCTGCTTGCCGATGCGCCCGCGCACATGAATCCAATGGGCGTGCTGGTGCTGGAAATCGGTAACGAACGCGCACATTTCGAAGCGGCCTTCCCCCGTCTGGAGGCCGTCTGGCTGCCCACCAGCGCCGGCGATGACCAAGTCCTCCTGCTGACGCGCGAGGCCCTTCTACCGAGATGATCACACTCAAAAACGTGGTGCTGCGACGCGGCCCCAAAGTGCTGCTCGACGCAGCCAGCGCCGTCATCAATCCGGGCGAAAAAGTCGGGCTGATCGGGCGCAACGGCGCCGGCAAATCGACCTTGTTCGGGCTGCTCAACGGCTCGCTGCACGAAGATGGGGGCGATTTTTCGCGCCCCGCGCACTGGCGCATGGCCCAGGTCGCACAGAACATGCCCGAGTCCGGCGAATCAGCCACCGACTTCGTGATCGGCGGCGATACGCGGCTGGCCGAAGCGCGTTGCGCGCTCGCCGCCGCCGAAGCGGCCCACGCCGCCGCGCCCGAGGATCCCACGCTCGGCATGGCGCTGGCCCAGGCACACACCGACTTGGCTGACGCCGGCGAGCACGACGCCGTGCCGCGCGCCCAATCACTGATCCTGGGGCTGGGCTTCCAGAACCATGAACTCACGCAAAGCGTCAACAGCTTTTCAGGCGGCTGGCGCATGCGCTTGCAACTGGCGCGCGCGCTCATGTGCCCAAGCGAGCTGCTGCTGCTGGACGAACCGACCAACCACCTGGACCTGGACGCGCTGGTGTGGCTGGAAGGCTGGCTGCAACGCTACGCGGGAACGCTCATCGTCATCAGCCATGACCGCGAGTTTCTCGACGCCGTCACCCAGGTCACGCTGCACATCCAGAACGGGCAGCTCACGCGCTACGGCGGCAACTACAGCGCGTTCGAAACACTGCGCGCGCAGCAGATCGAATTGCAGCAGTCTGCCTACGCCAAGCAGCAGGAAAAAATCGCGCACCTGCAAAAGTTCATCGACCGCTTCAAAGCCAAGGCGACCAAGGCCCGGCAGGCACAAAGCCGCGTCAAGGCGCTGGAGCGCATGGAAAGGGTGGCGCCGCTGCTGGCGGAGGCCGAATTCAGTTTCGAATTCAAGGAGCCTGCGAGCCTGCCCAATCCGATGCTCACGATTCGCGACGCAAGCTTCGGCTATCGCATCGACGGCGCGCCGCCCAAGGTGATCCTGCGCGGCGTCAACCGCTCGGTACTTGCCGGCCAACGCATCGGCATCCTTGGCGCCAACGGACAAGGCAAATCCACGTTCGTAAAAACCATCGCGCACGAAATGGGCGCGCTCGCGGGCAGCGTGACCGAGGGCAAGGGATTGTCGATCGGCTACTTTGCGCAGCAGGAACTGGACGTGCTGCGCCCGCAAGACACACCACTCGAACACATGACGCGGCTGGCGCGCGAAGCGGCCGGCGCCGGACGTGAAAACGCCACCGAGCAGGAACTGCGAGGCTTCCTGGGCAGCTTCAACTTCAGCGGCGACATGGTCAAGCAAGCCGTGGGCACCATGAGCGGCGGTGAAAAGGCGCGGCTCGTACTGGCCATGATGGTGTGGCAGCGCCCCAACCTGCTGCTGCTGGACGAACCCACCAACCACCTGGACCTGGCCACGCGCGAAGCGCTTGCAGTGGCGCTCAACGAATTCGAGGGCACGCTGATGCTCGTCAGCCACGACCGCGCGCTGCTGCGCTCGGTGTGCGACGCATTCTGGCTCGTAGGCCGCGGCGTGGTGCAAGACTTCGACGGCGACCTCGATGACTACCAGCGGTATCTGCTCGACGAAGCCCGGCAGTTACGCGAAACGGCACGCGAGACGGCACGTGAAGCCGCGCGCGAGACGGCGCGCGAAACAGCCTTCGCGCCCGCCTCGGCGTCCCCTGCCGCCGCGCCACTTTCCTCGCGCGAGCAGCGCCAGCAGGATGCCCTCGCGCGTCAGCAGCGCCAGGAACGCCAGCGGCCGCTGCAACGCCAAATCGCGCAGATCGACCAGCGTTTGAACGAAGCCAATACCGAGCGCGCCGCACTCGAACAACGCCTGTGCGAGCCACTCTCCCCAGCCGAAATCGCCGACACGGGCCGCCGCCTGAAGACGCTCACCGACGAAATCAGCACGCTCGAAGAGCGCTGGCTGGCGTTGTCGGAAGAACTTGAAGTGCTGGGCGTTTCATAAGAGCACTGCTTCCAGTGCCGGATGCCTTCGTCCTTCGCAACTGCGGCGGCCCAGGCTCCTGCGGCGGCTGACACCAGCCTTTTGGCTATATCCCAATATCGAAATCCAAAAGTTAACAAACGTTACATTGGACTAATAAATATTACATCAGTGGCAACAATCAGACATTGCGTGGAAAATCCACCGAAGTCCTGTGAGAAGAAAGAAAGCTCATGCCCAAACCCACACGCGATCACGACGAACTTCACCCCATGCGGGAGTCCTCCATTTGGATCGTGCTGATCATCGTGTCGTTGCTGCTCATCGCGGGTGCGCTGTGGTGGCGCTGGTCGCAACGGCCGGCTCCGGCAGTCCAGCCGGCCGCGGTCGAGGTCGCGCAGCCAACGCCCGAAACCGGGCCTGCGCAACCCGAAGAAACCACCCCCGAGCACCCCATCGAAACACCGCCCGACGAGGCATCACTACCGCCGCTGGCCAATTCCGACGTGCAGATCACCGATGCGATCAGGGGAATATTGAGTCGCAAGGCCATCTCCATGTTGTCTCTGGACAACATCGTGCGCCATGTGGTCGTCACGGTGGACAACCTGCCCAACGAGCGCGCGAGTGCGCTGCACTGGCCGATACGCACGACCCCCGGGCGCTTCACGGTCGAAGGCCCGGCAGACCAGCAGACGATCGCCGCCAGCAACAGCGCGCGTTACACGTCCTTCGTACAGCTCGTCGAATCGGTCGATACCGGGAAAATGGTGGCGCTATACAAGCATTTCTACCCGCTGTTCCAGACGGCATACCGGGACTTGGGGCACCCGAACGGCTACTTCAATGATCGTCTCGTCGCCGTGATCGACGATTTGCTCCAGGCGCCGGAACCGCAGGGGCCGCTGCACGTGATACTGCCCCCCATCAACAGCGGGGTTGACGTGCCCATCACCCGCCCCTGGGTGCGCTATGAGTTCGAGGATTCGAAACTCGAATCGCTCTCGGCAGGCCAGAAGATCATGCTGCGCGTCGGGCCGTCCAACGAACGGCGCCTGAAAGCCAAGCTGACGGCGCTGCGCGCGCAGATTGCATCGATCAAGCAGGCTGACAATCAGAATTGATCTTGGCGTCACGGCACGAAGTGCGCAAAGCCTGGGGTCAGCGTCACTTCAATGAGACGGGGACGGCTGGCGAACCCGCAGGGCGCTGAATACGGCGCCAAATACCGCGCACAAAGCCGCGAGCAGCAGCGCGATCATCGGCCCCTTGCCGTCATGCGGACTCCAGATACTGAAAATGCTCGCCAGCAGCACGGCGCCCAGTGTCTGCCCGGTCAGCCGTGCAGTGCCCAGCATGCCGCTGGCCGCGCCGACGCGATGCGGCGGCGGCGTGGTGACGATGGTGTGGTTGTTGGGCGATTGAAATAGCCCAAACCCCAGGCCGCACAAGGCCATGCGCCAAGCAATATTCGCGTTCGAAGGTTGAGCGGGCAACAGCGCCAGCGCGAGCAGCCCGAGCGCCAGCAACGCCAGCCCCGCGCCGCCGAGCAAGCCGTTGGGAAAGCGTCCGATCAACCGCCCGGCGGCCGGGGCGATCGCCACGATGGCAACCGGCCAGGCGGTCAGCAGCATCCCCGCCTCCAGATGCGAACGGCCGTAAGTCTCAAGTAGCAGGAAAGGCAGCGCAATATTGGCCAGCATCTGGGCACAAAATGAATTGACCGAGGTCCCCATCGACAGCGCGAACACCGGAATGCGCAACAGATCCACCGGCAGCAGCGGTGTATCGAGCCGGCGTTGGCGCTGGACGTAGTACGCGCCCACTGCGATACCCACTGCCAGCAGCATCCAGCCCAGGAGACGCATCGACGGCCCCGCCACCTCGCGTGCACCGAGGACATCGGCGCCAATGAAGACGAGCGAAAACATCACCACGTTCAGCAGCACGTCCAGCGGCGACAGGCGCTCGCCCTTGGCCGCCACCACATTGACCGGCAACGCGCGCGCGCCGAGCACCAGCGTGAGCAGCCCCAGCGGGACATTCATCGCGAACAGCCAGTGCCATGAGGCGATCGAGAGAATCCCTGCGGCAACCGAAGGGCCGGCCACCGAGGCGGTAGCCACCACCATCGAATTGATCGCGATCCCGCGCCCGAGCTTGGCTGCCGGATACGTCAGCCGCACCAGCGCCGAATTGACGCTGAGCACCCCGGCCGCGCCGAAGCCCTGCGCCGCGCGCGCCACGGTCAGCGTGACCAGCGAATTGGCCAGCATCGAAACCAGCGAAGCCCCTACGAAAAACAACATACCCACGAGATAAACCCGCCGGTAGCCGATGCGGTCGCCGAGCGTGGCCAGCGGCAGCATCATCACCAGCGTCGCGATCTGGTAGGCGTTGACGACCCAGATCGTCTGCGAGGCGCTGGCCTTGAGTTCACGGGCGATGACGGGCAGCGCAAGATTGACGATGGTCCCGTCCAGCACGGAAATCGAAATACCCAGAATGATGACCAGCACCGCCCAGCGGCGCTGCGGCATCGGAAGACCGTCGCGCATCAGGCGCCGCCGATACCGGCGCAAGGCCGGGCAGGGTCAAGGCGTGGTGAGTCGGCGCTACCGGACACGCCCGTGGCGAAGATCGGGTATGGAATCGGGTATGGGTATGGAAAACCGGACACCATGATCGCCGATTGTCTCCAAGATCGGGGCAGCGTCCAGTGGCAAACGCGACAGCTCCGGCGGCGGCGCGCCGCGTCAGTTTCAAGGCTTACACGTCCCGGATGGCCCGAGCACGGCCCGCGCCGGGGAGCGCTCATTTCTGTTCTCCATCGAGGGCGCGGGCGTTATTTTTCGCTTCACGCCGCGCGCGTTTGCGGGCTTCGCGTTGCGCGTCCTTGGCGCGGCCCTCGGCCAGCCACTGGGCGAATTCCTCGGGCGTTTCGAGCGTGATGCGGCCCAGGGTACCCGAGCGAAACTCGTTGATCACGATTTCTGCCGCCTTTTGCATGTTGACCCGCCCTTGGCCGAGCAGCGCGCCGCGCTGGCGGCCAATGGCGTCGAGAATTTCCTCATCGCGCAAACCCGCCACCGCCTCGCGCAACCGGAAGCGCGATTCGAGCAATTGCGGGTAGTGGCGCCGCAGCGCATCCAGCAATTCGAGCGCCACCTCTTCGTCGCCATAGGCGTTGCGCCCTACCGCGCCGCTGGCGGCAAGGTGGTAACCGCTCTTGCCGACGATGATGCGCGGCCACAGCACGCCAGGCGTATCCCAGAGATAAAAATCGTCAGCCAGCACAATGCGCTGCTCGAGCCGGGTGATGCCCGCCTCATCGCCCGTCTTGGCCTTGCGCCGTCCCGCCAGCGTGTTGATGAGCGTGGACTTGCCCACATTGGGAATTCCGCAGACGAGCACACGCATTGGCCGTGCCATGCCGCCCCGCTGCGGCGCGAGCGCGCGGCAAGCCGCAATCAGCGCCTGTGCCGGCGCCGCCTGGCTGGCATCGAGCGCGATGGCGCGCGTGCCGCTCTGGGCGTCATAGTGCGCGAGCCATTGTTCGGTGCGCGCCGGATCGGCCAAATCCTGCTTGTTGAGCACCTTCAGGCTCGGCTTGTGGCCCGTCAATTCGGCGAGCATCGGATTGGCGCTCGATCCGGGCAGGCGCGCGTCCAGCAACTCGATCACCACGTCGATATCGGCGATGCGCCGGGCGATCGCTTTCTTCGTCACGTTCATGTGACCTGGAAACCACTGGATGGTCACGATCTGCGGCAGGGCTGAGGTGGCAAGGTCTGGCTCATGGAGTGTTGTCATCGAGGCTGAGGGCCGAGCATACGCGATTGGGGAGGGGGTGAATAGTTACTCCGCCGCAGCATTGGCCCAGCCCAGCGGTGGCAGCGGCTGCCCCGCGTGCGTGAAGGCGGGCCTGCTGGTGCTACTGGTGCTACTGGTGCTACTGGTGCTACTGGTGCTACTGGTGCTACTGGTGCTACTGGTGCTACTGGTGCTGCTGGTGCGCCCGAGCCTGGCCAACAAGAAATATGCCGATGCCCACAAAGACGCCATCGCTCCCTTGCTGGCGAGCGTGGCCGATCCGAAGTTGACCGCTTCGAGCTACGTGATGCGCACCTTGCGCCAGGGCCAACTACCGTTTCCAGGTTTAGCCCTGACGCCGGGTATCAGCCGGTTACCGCAAGCCGCAGCAACTCAGCGCCTTCGGCCACCTGGTCACCCGGCGCGTAGAGCAGTTCCTCGACGATGCCGTCGGCCGGTGCGGCGATGGTGTGTTCCATCTTCATGGCCTCCATCACGGCCAGCGGCTGACCGGCGCGTACCGAGTCACCGGCGCGTACCGCGAATGAAAGGACCTTGCCCGGCATCGGCGCCGTCAAACGGCCGCCTTCGGTTGACTCATCGCCCGCATGCGCGAGGCGATCGATGAGGGTGATGCGCGTCGCACCCTGCGCCGCGAACACGTGCGTGACGTCTTGATCCTCATAGACATCGAAAGTGTGGCGCTCGCCGCCGAATTTCAGTTCGCAGGCGCCTCCCGGCAAACGGCGCGCGGCGAAAGCGCCTTGCACCTGCCCGGCCTGCAGCCACAGCGTGCCGTCGTGCCGGTAGTTCAACTGCGCCGACGCGGGGGTATCACGGAATTCGAAATCAAAATTCCGCACGTAATCGCCGAGTGCGCGCCAGCCATCGCGGCGCGCGAACGCCCCCGAGCCGCCGGCCTGCGCCTCATCCGCGACGGTACGGGCGACCGCCGCCGCCACGGCAAGCGGCAATCCCACCGGCTCCCGCCCGAACAGCACCGCCTTCTCGCGCTCGATGAGCGCGGTGTCGAGCTTGGCATGGGCAAAAGAATCCGAAGCCAACACCCCCCGCAGGAATTGCACGTTGGTTGCAAGCCCCACGATGTGGATCTGCGCGAGCGCCGCATCGAGCCGCGCAAGCGCTTCCTGGCGCGTGGCGCCGTGCACGATCAGCTTGGCGATCATCGAATCGTAGAAAGGCGAGATTACGCCGCCTTCGCGCACGCCGTCGTCGATGCGCACCACGCCGCGCTCAAAGGCCACGTGCTGCGGCTTGCGGTAAATCTTGAGGGTACCGGTGGCGGGCAGGAAGTTGTTTTCGGGGGTTTCGGCGCAGATGCGCGCCTCGATGGCATGGCCGTGGATGCGCAAATCGTCTTGCCCGCACGGCAGCGGCTCGCCGCTGGCGACGCACAATTGCCATTCGACCAGATCCAGGCCGGTGATGGCTTCCGTGACCGGGTGTTCGACTTGCAGGCGCGTGTTCATTTCCATGAAATAGAACTTCATCTGCTCGGGATGCTCGTAGCCGCCCGGCTGCTCGACGATGAATTCCCCCGTGCCCGCGCCCACGTAGCCCACGGCGCGCGCCGCCGCCAC
>CAYTPC010000113.1:0-10728 GCA_964439605.1 uncultured Burkholderiaceae bacterium | reverse complement strand
CTGCTGGCCACCATGAGTTGGCGCGGGCTGGATGCGATGGCGCGCACGCAGACGAACATGCGCGAGCGCGCCGATGCGGTGCTCACGCTGCAGGCCGCGCTCGCGCAATGGAGCGCCGACCTCGACGCCATCATCGAATTGCAGCAGGCGCGGGCGATCGACTGGAACGGCCAGACCCTGCGCCTGACGCGGCGCGGGAGTGACATCACTTCACCGGCTCTTTTCGTCGTGTCCTGGACCAGCGACGGCACCCGCTGGCGCCGCTGGCAATCACCCGCGCTCAGTACGCGGGCAGACTGGCAGCGCGCCTGGGACACGGCGGCAAGCTGGGCGCAAAGCGAGGGCAACGGCGGTGTCACGCTGATTCCTCTGCGCGGCTGGCAGCTTTTTTATTTCCGCAATGGCGCCTGGGTGTCGGCCTCCACCGGCGCGGCCACGCCGGTCACGGGCATTCCCGACGGCCTGCGGCTCGTGCTGGACATGCCCCCCGGCTCCGGCCTGCAAGGCGCGCTGACGCGCGACTGGGTCCGGCCCACGCTGGTGGTATCCAAATCATGAAAACGGCGCCACCGCGCGCACGCGGCGCGGCTTTGCTGGCCGCGATGCTGACCGTCACCCTGGTGGCCACTTTCGCGGCCGCCGCGCTCTGGCAGCAGTGGCGCGCAGCGCAAGTCGAGGCGGCCGAGCGCGACCGCATGCAATCGTCCTGGATCCTGGTGGGCGCGCTTGATTGGGCGCGGCTCATCCTGCGCGAAGACGCAAACACCGGCGGCGCGGACCATTTGTCCGAACCCTGGGCCGTGCCGCTCGAAGACGCGCGGCTGTCCACCTTCCTCGCCGCCGACAAGAACAACACCGCGACTGACGCAGGCGAGGGCTTGCCCGACGCCTTCCTCTCGGGCTACATCATCGATGCGCAATCGAAGCTCAACGCAACCAACCTGATCAACGCCAATGCGCCCGACGCGCCAGCGCGGCGCGCTTTCACCAAGCTGTTCCAGATCCTGGGCCTGCCGCCCAGCGAAGTGGAAGTGCTCGTCAACGGCATGCGGCAGGCCGGCGCCAGCGTCCCGGCCAGCGGCGGCGCATCTTCCTCGGCCACCTCATCGGACGCCAGCAGCGCCTCTGCCACCACCAACGCCAACGCCAACGCGCCCCTGATGCCGCAGCAGTTGCGGCAAATCGGCTGGTTCGGCTTGTCATCGACCACGATTGCGGCGCTCGAACCCTACGTCACGATACTGCCGCAGGCTACGCCGCTGAACGTCAATACGGCCAGCGCCGAAGCCCTCGCGGCCAGCGTGCCGTCACTGGATCTGGCCAGCGCCCAACGCCTCGTGACGCAACGCATGCTGCGGCCTTTCAGCACGCTGTCCGACGCCAACAACCTCATTGCGGAAAGCAACGCCCAGTTCAGCGAAGGCCAGCACGGCGTCGCAAGCAGTTTCTTCGAAGTGCGCGGCCGGCTGCGGCTGGACAAGAACTGGAGCGAAGAACGCTCCCTGCTGTGGCGCAACGGCCGCAACATCCAGATCGTCTGGCGCGAGCGCGGCGCAGGCATGGCCGCGCCCGCCGACAAACCCTGAGCGTGCGTTCCGTCTAAGAGCCTGCTCCGGATAGGCCATACGCGTTATGCGCTATTGAATATGTAGCAAGAAACTCATATCGCCACCTACAATAACCGACCCGATTTTTGTTGTCGATGTCTTCCATACTCCTGTACCCCGCTTCGTTCACGTCGGTTCCCGGCGGGGATTTCGGCTGGGTGCGTACCGGCGGCGATGGCGAGACGCTCATCGACCACGGCGGCGCGCCGCTGGCGTTGCTGCCGACCGCGCGTGAAGCCGAGCTGATGGTGCCGGGCTTCGCGCTTTCGTGGCACAGCGTCACGCTGCCGCAGGGCAGCCTTGGCAATGCGGGCCGGCTGCGCACGGTGCTCGAAGGCTTGCTCGAAGAGCAATTGCTCGACGAACCGGAAAAGCTTCATTTCGCGCTTCAACCCGGCGCCAAAACCGGCACGCCGGTATGGGTCGCGGCCTGCGACCGCGCGGCATTGCGCGCCACGGTACAAGCAATCGAGGACAGCGGCCGGCGCGTCACGCGCATCGTGCCCGAATTCGCGCCGCCGGCCGAGGGCGAGCCTGCCACGGTTTACGTCACCGGCGAAGCGCAAGCCGGATGGCTCACCGTGTGCGATGCCAACGGCGTCGCCACCTTGCCGCTGGCCGCGTCGGGCCCCGGCCTGGCACTGGCGCGCAATACGCAACTGGACACCGCCATGCTGGGCGCCGAACCGGCCGTCGCCGCGCTGGCCGAAGAGATGCTGGGCCAGCGCGTGCCGATCGTGCCGCACACCAGGCGCTGGCTGCACGCCGCGCGCGGCCCCTGGGATCTGGCGCAATTCGAATTCGCCAGCAGTGCCCGCGCGCGCGCCGGCAAAAAGCTGGCGGCGCTCGCGCAAACGCTGCGCCACGCGCCGCAATGGCGCGCGGCCCGCTGGGGCGTGGCCGTGTTCGTGCTGGTGCAAATCGCCGGCCTGAACGTCTGGGCCTGGAAAGAACGCGCCGCACTCGACGCGCGGCGCAACGCGATCAATGGCGTCCTGACCCAGACCTTTCCGTCGGTGAAGCTGGTGGTGGATGCCCCGGCACAGATGGCGCGTGAAATCGCCGTGCTGCGGCAAGCCAGCGGCGAGATGGCGGCAGGCGATTTCGAGCCGATGCTCGGCACGCTGGCCGCCGGTCTGCCGGCCGGGCGCGTACCGGCCGCGATCGACTTCAGCGGCGCTCAGTTGCGCTTGCGCGGACTCGGGCTTTCGCAGCAGGAACTCGATGCGCTTCGCAACAGCCTCGCGCCGCAGGGATACAGCGCGCGCGGCGAAGGCGATCTGTTATTGGTGCAAGCCGAGGCCGCCCCATGAACCATCGTGAAATCCTGAAAACGAAGTGGGCCGCCCTCGCGCCGCGCGAGCGCTATGCGATCGCCGTGGCCGCCGCGCTCACGGCGCTGGCGCTGCTGTGGTGGATCGCGCTGGCGCCGGCGCTTCACACGCTGTCGACGGCTCGCGGCGAGCACGCGCGCCTGGACGCGCAGATGCAGCAGATGGTCACGCTGCGCATGCAGGCCAAGGCACTGCAGGCCAAGCCGCGTGCAAACCGCGACGATGCGCTGCACGCCTTGCAGGAGTCGGTGCGCAACGGCCTCGGGCCCAACACCCGGATCCAGCCCGGAATCGCCGGTGAAACCAGCAACGTCATCCTGCGCGGCGCAGCGCCCGAAGCCCTCGCCCAGTGGCTCACGCAGGCACGCGGCAATGCCCAGGCCGTGCCGCGCGAAGTTCATCTGACCCGCGCCCAGGCCGCGGACAACGCCACGCCGTCGTGGGACGGCACCATCGTCATGGCGCTGCCGGTTTCGCGCTGAAGCAGGAAGAGCACAACGAACACAACGGCATGGCTTCACGTTCCATCTCCCGCGCTTCCCACGCCTCTCACACCGCGCCGCGCCTGAGCGGCGGCTGGCGCTGGGCGCTGCTCGGCGCCTTGCTGGGCGCGGTGTTCACGGTGGTACTGAACGCGCCGGCGCGCTGGCTCGCCGCAGCCTTGGACAAAGCCAGCGCCGGCCATCTGCTGCTGACACACGCGCGCGGGACCGTCTGGAACGGCAATGCGGGCGTAGTGCTGGCCAGCGGCGCGGGCGGCGCCGAATCGATCTCGCTGCCCGCAAACATGCAGTGGACGCTGCGCCCGCGCTGGGGCGGCTTCAGCGCCACGCTCGATCTGCCGTGCTGCACCACCGAGCCGCTCGGCCTGAGGGCCTCCCCGCGCGCCGGGGGATTGCTCCTGACCTTGCAAGACAGCCGGTCGAACTGGCCGGCAGCCCTGCTCGCGGGGCTGGGCACGCCGTGGAACACGCTGCGCCTGGACGGCATCCTCTCCCTGTCAACGCGCACGCTCGCGCTGCAGTGGGAGGGCCGGCGCCTGGCCATCACCGGCGGCGCGACACTGCAGGCCAACGACATCTCATCGCGCCTGTCGACGCTGCGCCCCATGGGCAGCTACCAGCTCACGCTCGAAGGCGGCGAGGCGCCGAGCCTGCTGTTGGTTTCACGCGAAGGAAGCAGCCTGCGGCTGGACGGCAGCGGCCGCTGGACCGGCACGGCATTGCGTTTTTCCGGCGAGGCCAGCGCCGCGCCGGGCAGCGAGGCCGCTCTGTCGAATTTATTGAACATCATCGGGCGGCGCGATGGCGCGCGCACCCTCATCACCCTGGGTTGATCCATGAAGTTTCCGAGCAAACACCGTATGCGCCTCGGCACTCTCGCGCTCGCCGCACACATGCTGCTGGCGGGCAGCATTTCACCAGCCCTGGCGCAAAACACCGACAACACGGCACGCCGCCGGGGCGAGCCGGTCACGCTGAACTTCCAGAACGCCGAGATCGAATCGATCGCGCGCACGATCGCGGTCATCAGCGGCCGTGACGTGGTGCTCGACCCGCGCGTGAAAGGCACGATGACGCTGGTGACCGACCGGCCCGTCACGCCAGCAGCGGCGCTGAATCAGTTCGCAGCCGCGCTGCGCCTGCAGAGCTACGCGATCGTCGAGGCCGACGGGCTCTACAAGATCGTGCCCGAGACCGAGGCCAAGCTGCAGGGCAGCGCGGTCACCGTCAGCACCGAACCGGCTGGCACGGGCGGCAACCAGGTCATGACGCAGATCTTCAAGCTCAACCACGAATCGGCCAACATGCTGCTGCCGGTGCTGCGCCCGCTGATCACGCAAAACAACACGATCAACGCCAATCCGAGCAACAACTCCCTGGTCATCACCGACTACGCCGAAAACCTGCGCCGCATCGCCCGTATCGTGGCGGCCCTGGACGTACCCAACGCCTCGGACGTGGAAGTCATCCCGCTGCGCCATTCGGTCGCCTCCGACCTTGCGCCGCTGGTCATGCGGCTGGTCGAGGGCGGCAGCAGCACCGGCAGCGGCGCGCCCATTGCGCCCGGCCAAACCGCTGATGCCTCATTCAGAACCACGATCCTGGCCGATTCGCGCAGCAACTCGCTGATCGTGCGCGCGGCCAATCCGGTGCGCGCGCAGCTCGTGCGCACGCTGGTCACCAAGCTGGACCGCCCGCCGCTGAACACCGGCAACGGCGAGGCCGGCAACATCTACGTCGTGCACCTCAAAAACGCCGACGCGGTGCGGCTGGCCATCACGCTGCGCGCGGCGATCGCAAGCGACGCAACGCTGCGCAGCGCCAGCAACAACCCCACCGGCAGCGGCCTGACCGGCGCGGCGGCGGCCACGGCCCCCGCCCCGAACAGTCTGGGCTCGGCGCTCGGGCTGAACAACGCAATGGGCGGCGCGGACTCGCCGGCAAACGCGCCAGTCAACAACGCGAACATGCCATCGACCGGCGGCCAGGTGCAGGCCGACCCTTCGACCAATTCGCTGATCATCACCGCCTCGGAGCCGCAGTACCGGCAGTTGCGCGCCGTCATCGACAAGCTCGACGGCCGGCGCGCGCAAGTGCTGGTCGAATGCCTGATCGCCGAGGTCAACGCCGACAGGGCCGCCGAATTCGGCATCCAGTGGCAGTCGGCGCTGGGCAACGGCAACAACCACAACGTCGGCGTCATCGGTACCAATTCAAACCTGGCAGGCCCCAGCATCATCGGCCTGGCGGCTGCCGCGGCAACCCGCGACCCGACACTGGCGACCATGCCGGCAAGCGGCCTGAACTTCGGCATCGCCAGCAAAATCGGCGGCCAGTACGTGCTGAGCTTTCTTGCGCGCTTTCTCGAAGGCAACAAGGAAGGCAACGTCCTGTCGACGCCGAACCTGCTCACGCTCGATAACGAGGAAGCCAAAATCGTGATCGGCCAGAACGTGCCCTTCATCACCGGCCAGTACACCAACGCCGGCCTGGGCACCAACACGGTCAACCCGTTCCAGACCTACGAGCGCAAGGACGTGGGCCTGACGCTGCGCGTGCGCCCGCAGATCAACGAAAACAACACCGTCAAGCTGACCCTGTACCAGGAAGTCTCGACCATCGCCGCCAACAGCCTGAGCGGCCCCACCACCAACAAGCGTTCGATCGAATCGAGCGTGATGGTGGACGACGGCTCCATCGTCGTGCTCGGCGGCCTGCTGCAAGACGAATACTCGGGCGGCGTCGAGAAAGTCCCGCTGCTGGGCGACATCCCCCTGATCGGCAACCTGTTCAAGAGCGAGACGCGCACGCGCAAGAAAACCAACCTGATGGTGTTCCTGCGGCCGGTGGTGATTCGTGACAACGCCGCCAGCGACGCATTGACCTACGACCGCTACGACGCGATTCGCACGCTGCAAATCGGCGCGCAGCCGAACAACCAGAACTTGATGCTGCGAAACGTACCCGATTCGAACATCCTGCCGACCCTGCCGCTTTCCCCGTCTGGCGCTGACCGCAGCATCGAGGGCACGCGGCTGGTGCCGCCGCCGCTGGCGGCCGGCGACGTGCGCCTGCCCGGCTCGATGAATAGTCCGATCAATAGCTTGCCCAATCCGCCCGACCTGAACCCCGGCCCGTTGCGCGGCGCGCTGCCGCCCACCAACGACCCGGCCAGCGCGCGCGAACTGCCCTGAACCGATCATGGCGATGCGCTATCCCCTGCCCTACGCCTTCGCGCGCACCCAGCAACTGCTGCTGGAGCAGTCCGACGACGACGCGTACACCTTGTGGATGCCGCCTTCGCCATCGCGCGGCGCGCTCGGCGAAGTCATGCGCAAATACCCGATCGCCGCCTTCGAGCCGCTGCCGCCCGGCCAGCTCGCGCAACGCATCAGCGCCGCCTACGCGCACAACGAATCGAACGCGGCCGCGGTCGTCAGCGAGGTCGAAAGCGACGCCGACCTCACGCGCATGATGCAGGAACTGCCCGCGGTGGAAGACCTGCTCGAAAGCGCGGGCGACGCCCCGATCATCCGCATGCTCAACGCGCTGCTCACGCAGGCCGCGCGCGACGGCGCGAGCGACATCCACATCGAACCCTACGAGCGCATCTCGTCGGTGCGCTTTCGCATCGACGGCACCTTGCGCGAAGTGGTGCAGCCCAACCGCGCGCTGCACGCGGCGCTGATCTCGCGCCTGAAAATCATGGCTGACCTCGACATCGCCGAAAAGCGCCTGCCGCAGGACGGCCGCATCTCGCTGCGCATCGGCATGCGCGCGGTGGACGTGCGCGTCTCCACGCTGCCCAGCGCCCACGGCGAGCGCGCGGTGCTGCGCCTGCTGGACAAAAATGAAAGCCGGCTCACGCTCGAAGCCGTCGGCATGCAGGGCGACACGCTGGCGCGCTTCGAACAGCTCATCGCCCAGCCGCACGGCATCATCCTCGTGACCGGCCCCACCGGCTCGGGCAAAACCACCACGCTGTACGCGGCCCTGGCCCGGCTCGACGCGAGCCACAGCAACATCATGACGGTGGAAGACCCGATCGAATACGAGCTGCCCGGCATCGGCCAGACGCAAGTCAACGCCAAAATCGATTTGACTTTCGCCAAGGCGCTGCGCGCGATCCTGCGCCAGGACCCGGACATCATCATGATCGGCGAGATTCGCGACTTCGAAACCGCCCAGATCGCGATCCAGGCCTCGCTGACCGGGCACCTCGTGCTCGCGACGCTGCACACCAACGATTCCGTCAGCGCCATCACGCGCCTGACCGACATGGGCGTGGAGCCCTTTTTGCTGAGTTCGTCCTTGCTGGGCGTGCTCGCGCAGCGGCTGGTGCGCAAACTCTGCCCGGCCTGCGCCGGCGCCGGCTGTGACGAATGCGCAAACACCGGCTACCAGGGCCGCACCGGCATCTTCGAGCTATTGGTGGCCGACGACGCGATCCGCGCGCTGATCCACGCCCGCGCGCCCGAGAGCGAACTGTTCACCGCCTCCGAGCGCGCGGGCCTGCGCTCGATGCGCGAAGACGGCGAGCGGCTCATCGCGGCCGACGTGACCTCGCAGGCGGAGTTGCTGCGGGTCACGCGGGACTAATTGGCGGCAAGCGGCAAGCGCCACCTGGCAAAAGACAGGGCTTGCCGTCATCGACAAAATCTCTTACGGTAGGCCATATCACTACATGCCATGCATGGGTATCACCATGGAACACTCGATCTCGGCGGTAGACGCCAACCGCAATTTTTCCGCGCTCCTGCGCGCAGTACGCGATGGAGCGAGTTATGTCGTCACCAACCACGGCAAGCCTGTCGCCCGGATCGTTCCCGCTGACCAGCACGAGGCGGTAGCCGCCACGGCACGCGACTTGCTGCTTGAACGTCTGGGCAAACAACCCGTCACCGAAATCGGCCGCTGGTCGCGCGACGAACTTTACGAGGACGAGGCGTGAAGCTGGCTCTGGACACCAATGTCCTGGCCTATGCCGAAGGCGTCGATGGCGCCCAACGCCGCACCCAGGCAATTGCCTTGGTCGCGCGCATTCCCCAGAGTGCGGGCGTCATCCCGGCTCAGGTGCTGGGAGAGCTGTTCAACGTGCTCGTCCGCAAAGCGGGGCGGTCTCGCGAGACGGCCAGAGACGCGCTACTGTCGTGGCGCGATGCATTCTCCATTGCGCCAACCGAGCCCGCGACGATGCTGCTGGCTGCTGGTCTCGCGGCCGACCATCAGCTTGGTATTTGGGATTCGGTGATTCTGGCGGCAGCCTCCCAGGCCGGATGCCGCTTTCTTCTCTCCGAAGACATGCAAGCCGGATTCACCTGGGGCGGGGTGACTGTCGTCAATCCGTTTTCCGCAAACGCCTCGCCAATGCTCGAATCTTTATTGGGCGCCCAGCCATAACGCAGCCCGACAAAGCTCATTTCCTTGCGCTGAAAATCAGCGGCACGTCCTGAATATTGGGGTTCGCCTTCGGTTCATCCACCGGATGCAAAGGCACATCGCTCCTGAATCCTTCGAAAAAACCCTTATAGATCGTTCTATGAGGTCGCTTGTTTTGTTTCGAGACCCAAAAAACGGCATTTCAGCAGCCTGCTCCGCCTACTGGACAAGGAAAGCGCAGTCCGGGAATATCAATTTAGAACGGATCATTGTCGATTATTAAAATTGATGACGCTTCGCGTCGAAATATACGATTTTCAGACTCGGGAGAAAATCCTGAATCAATTCAAACCTATGTTTGAATCAAACCAAACGGCTCGATACTTTCAGTAACATTCGAACCGGATTAAGAGATCATCAAAATTCCAATTGGAGAGGAGCACCATGAAAAAAGCACTGCTTGCCGTCTCGGCAGCCTCGTTCCTTCTGCTGCAGGCCTGCGGCGGCGGAGGCGGGGATTCAGCAAGCGCCAACCCTACCCCAGCCAGCCCTACCCCGACCAGCAACACCCCAGCCGACCCTACCCCGGCTAACAACACCCCAGCCAACCCCGCCCCGGCCAACGGCACGCTGGCGGCTTCGCCCCTGGCGCGCAACACATCCGTGAGCGTGTCCGACGCGGATGCCGCCGCGCTGCGCCAAGGCAACACCACTTTCGCCATCGATCTTTACAAGACCTTGCGAAAAGACGCATCGTTTACCAACAAGAATATTTTCTTCTCGCCGCATTCCATTTCCGTCGCCCTGGCGATGACCTATGCCGGTGCGCGCGGCGCCACCGCGAACGAGCTGAAAAACACGATGCACTTCACGTTGCCGGGCGACCGCCTGCACCCGGCCTTTGACGCGCTGGACCTGGCGCTGATGTCGCCGCGCCAGCCGGCCGCGGATGGTTCGGCTCCGCTGACGCTGAGCGTTGCCAACTCGATGTGGGGCGAGGCCACCACAACGTTCGAGCAGCCGTTTCTGGACACGCTGGCAACCAACTATGGCGCCGGCGTTTACCGCGCCAATTTCAAGAATGCCCCCGATGCCGCGCGCATCACCATCAACGATTGGGTAGCCAACAAGACCAACGACAAGATTCGGGACCTCCTGCCCCAAAAATTAATCAACGAGCTCACGCGCCTGGTACTGGTCAACGCCGTCTACTTCAATGGCGACTGGGTCACGCCGTTCTCGTCAAACGCCACCATCGACGGCACTTTCCACGGTACGACTGGCGACACCACCGTGAAAATGATGCGCAAGACCGCCGATTTCGCTTATGGCCAGGACAGCGGCTGGCGCGCCATCAATCTCCCCTATTACGGAGGCGCTGTCTTCACGGCCATCCTTCCCGACAATCTGGAGACGTTTGAAGCCTCCTTCAATCCAGCGGTACTGGCAGACATCGACAGCGCACTCAGCAGCAAAAGTGCTGGCAACAGCATACCTGCTGGCGCGCTGCTTGCAAGCGATAGCTTGGTACTGTCCATCCCTCCACAGGTTGAACTGACTTTGCCCAAGTTCAAAATCGAGGACGGCACCTTCAGCATCAAAGACGCTCTGAAAGCGCTGGGCACTACGACACTCTTCACGCTGAATGCCGATCTCACCGGTATCTCGACCAACAAAAATGAGCCGCTCCACGTGGGAGAGGTTGTGCACAAAGCCTTCATCAGTGTCGATGAAAAAGGCACCGAAGCCGCCGCCGCAACAGCGGTAATCAGCTGTAGTTATCCACAAATGTGTACGACTGGGACTGAGGTGCGCCCCCCGCCCGTGGTTCTCACTCTCGACAAGCCTTTTGTCTTCCTGATCCGCGACACCGCGACCGGCGCGATTCTCTTCCTGGGCCGTTAC
>CAYTPC010000112.1:0-10193 GCA_964439605.1 uncultured Burkholderiaceae bacterium | reverse complement strand
GAGCGTCTGGCCGGGCAGGGCGTACATCAGGTCGAGGTTGAAGGTGTCGAAGGCGTGCGCGGCTTCTTCGGCGGCGGCGATGGCCTGGGCGCGATCGTGTACGCGACCGATGGCGCGCAGGTGCGCATCGTCAAAACTTTGCACGCCCAGCGACAGCCGCGTAATCCCCGCGCCGCGATAGGCGCGGAAACGCTCGCGCTCGAAGGTGCCGGGGTTGGCCTCAAGCGTGATTTCGCAGTCGGGCAGCAGCTTCAGGCGCGCGCGCAGAGCGGCCAGCAGGCGGTCAATAGCCTCGGGCGCGAACAGGCTGGGCGTGCCGCCGCCCCAAAAAATGCTGTACACCGGGCGGCCCCAGACCAGCGGCAGCGCGGCATCCAAATCGGCGATGAGCGCGTCCAGATAACGTTGTTCGGGGATGCCCTGGCCGTCGCGCGGCGCGTGCGAATTGAAATCGCAATAAGGACATTTGCGCAGGCACCACGGCAGATGCACGTAAACCGCCAGCGGCGGCAGTGCGCCCAGTTGCAGCGGGCCGGGGCGCATTTGATAGGGCGCGTCGTTGGCGCGCGTCGCTGGCATATCTTCGTGCATGGTGGAGTAATGAAAATGGTCTTGGTTGCATGGCCGGTGTTCTCACGTATCGAGAGCCTGCCGCTTGCCGGTAAACTGACGATCATTGTTGCCCAAGCCCGAACTTGGAAAATAAATGACGGACACGTTGACGCCGCAGGAACGCAGCCGCCGCATGGCGGCTGTCCGCCCGGTTGACACGAAGCCTGAATTCATCGTCCGACGGCTGGTTCATGGCATGGGGTACCGCTACAGGCTCCATCGTCGCGATCTGCCGGGAACGCCCGACCTTGTGTTTCCGGCGCGGCGCGCGGTGGTGTTCGTGCATGGGTGTTTTTGGCATCGCCACGAGGGATGCGCCCTTGCGCGGATACCCAAATCGCGAGTGGAGTTTTGGACCCGGAAGCTGGAAGGCAACCGCGAGCGGGACGCACGCGAACTGAAAGAATTGCGGGCGACGGGATGGCGTGTGTTAATAATTTGGGAATGCGAATTGAAGAACCCGAAAACACTCGCGCGGCGATTGCGCCGCTTTCTTGACGGAGGATGAGCAATGAAATGTGTTGAACTGTTTGCCGGTGCGGGCGGACTTGCGATGGGCGCTCATCTGGCCGGCTTCGAGCCGCAAGCCGTCGTCGAGTGGGATCGCTGGGCATGCGATACGCTTCGCGAGAATGGCGCGCGCGGCTATCCTCTCGTTGCTGGGTGGAATGTTCACCAAGGAGACGTGCGCGAGTTCGATTGGGGAAGCGTCGGTGGCGGCATCGACTTGGTTGCGGGTGGCCCGCCGTGTCAACCGTTTTCCATGGGTGGCAAGCATCGTGCGCACACCGACGACCGCGACATGTTTCCGGCGACCGTCGATATCATCCGGCGCCTTCAGCCGCGCGCTTTTCTCATCGAGAACGTGAAGGGGCTAACGCGATCGACGTTCGCCAACTATTACCAATACATCCTCTTGCAGCTCACGTTCCCGGAAATTCGCCGGCGCGGACGGGAAAGCTGGCTCGACCATTTCCTTCGCTTGCAAGCCGAAAAAGCATCGGGCCAAGCCATTGGCAGGGGACTGACGTACAACGTGGTGCCAACACTGGTGAACGCGGCCAATCATGGTGTGCCGCAGAAACGCGAGCGCGTGTTCATCGTTGGTTTCCGCGCCGATCTGGAAGCCCGTTGGTCTTTCCCCGAAGCGACGCACGGCCTCGACGCGCTATTGCATGACCAATGGATTACGGGAGAGTATTGGGAACGCCACGAGATCGCCAAGCGCGCCAGACCGTCCATGCCGGATGAATTCGCGACCAGCGTGCGCCGTCTGCGGGAGAGTTTGTTGCCCGTGGACACGCTTGCCTGGCGTACCGTCCGCGATGCGCTGGTTGACCTTCCGGACCCGGAATCGCCCGCCGCGGCGGATTTTCAAAATCATCGTTTTCAGTGTGGGGCGCGGTCTTACCCAGGACATACGGGCAGCCCGCTAGATCTTCCCGCCAAGACACTGAAGGCGGGCGATCACGGCGTGCCGGGCGGCGAGAACATGCTGGTGCGCGGCGATGGTTCCGTGCGCTACTTCACGGTTCGGGAAGCAGCGCGCATTCAAACCTTTCCCGACGGCTACCGTTTTCATGGCTCATGGACGGAAGCGATGCGGCAACTCGGTAACGCCGTGCCCGTCATGCTCGCGCGCACCGTCGCGGCCAGCGTGGCGCGAAGTCTCATCGAAGTCCGTGCTGCGGAAATCATGCGTGCCGGCAACCGGGCAAGGGCCGTGGCATGACCGCCGAGATCATTGTCTTCAACCCGCTCGACAAGAAAAATCTTGGTGACAGTGTCGCCATCGCCATGTTGAAGAGCCAAGCGCATCCGCTTGGCGATTTGCCCAAGTTCAATGGCGCCGGCATCTATGCCATTTACTACACGGGTGACTTTCCCGCCTACGCCGAACTAGCTCGCCGAAACGTCAAGGGCAAGTTCAGTGCCCCGATTTACGTTGGCAAGGCGGTCCCGGCCGGCGCGCGCAAGGGCGGCGGATCAATGTTTGATTCCACGGTTGGCAAGCCGCTCTACAACCGGCTGACCGAGCACGCGGAAAGCATTCGCGCGGTGTCCAATCTGGATATTGCCGATTTTTTCTGCCGCTATCTGGTTGTCGATGACGTTTGGATTCCGTTGGGAGAGGAGTTGCTAATCACCTATTTTTCTCCCGTTTGGAACAGGTTGATTGATGGTTTCGGCAACCACGATCCCGGCAAGGGAAGGTATCAGGGAATGCGGCCACGATGGGACGTGCTCCACCCCGGACGTGGCTGGGCCGCCAAATGCAAGGAGCGCGGTGAGATGCCAAGGGACATCGCAAACGATGCGGCAGAGTATTTGCGGAATGCGCCGGTTCCAACAGTCGATTGGTTCGGTATTCCTCGAACCTGAAATTTTCATCCCAACCAGCGCTCGCGCATCAGCGCCAGCATCGCGCGTGCGGCCTGGCCGCGGTGGCTGTGCGCGTTCTTGATTTCGGGCGGCAGTTGCGCGAAGGTTTGGCCGAAGGCCGGAAGGAACATCACCGGATCGAAGCCAAAGCCGTGCTCGCCGGCCGGCGCGCGTGTGATTTCGCCAGCCGCGCGGCCCGTGGCGACCAGCGGTTCGGGGTCGTCGTGATGGCGTAGCGCGACCAGTGTGCTGACCATCGCGGCGCGGCGGTTGTCGATGCCCTGCATTTGTTCGAGCAGTGCGCGCACGTTGTTGGCGTCGCTTTTTTCGTAGCCGAAGCGGGTGGCGTAGTAGGCGGTATCGACGCCGGGTTGCCCGTCGAAGGCATCCACGCATAGCCCCGCGTCGTCGGCGATGGCGGGCAGGCCGGTGGCGCGGCTGGCGTGGCGCGCCTTGGCCAGTGCGTTTTCGATGAAGGTGCGGTAAGGCTCGGCTGCTTCGCTGACGCCCAGATCACTCTGGCGCACCAGTTCCACGCCCAGCGGCGCGAACAGTTGCTGCAGCTCGGCGAGTTTGCCGGCGTTGTTGGAGGCGAGCACCAGTTTCATGCGTCCTCGCTCACCGGGTGAACGCCTGCCGTTGCAGCGCGATCAACTCGCCGATGCCTTTTTCGGCCAGGCCCAGCAGCGTGTTCATTTCCGCGCGCGAAAAGGCCGCGCCCTCGGCGGTGCCTTGCACTTCGATGAAATGGCCGCTGCCGGTCATGACCACGTTCATGTCGGTATCGCAGGCGGAGTCTTCGGCGTATTCCAGATCGAGCAGCGGCGTACCCTGCACGATGCCGACCGACACGGCGGCCACGTGGTCGCGAATCGGCGTGGCGGCGATCTGGCCGCTGGCCAGCAGCGCGCCCACCGCATCGTGCGCGGCAACGAAGGCGCCGGTGATGGCTGCGGTGCGCGTGCCGCCGTCGGCCTGCAACACGTCGCAATCGAGCGTGATGGTGCGTTCGCCCAGCAGCGCCAAATCGAACACCGCGCGCAGCGAACGCCCGATCAGGCGCTGGATTTCCTGCGTGCGTCCGCTTTGCTTGCCGCGCGCGGCTTCGCGTTCGCCGCGCGTATGGGTGGCGCGCGGCAGCATGCCGTATTCGGCCGTGACCCAGCCTTGGCCGCTGCCCTTCTTGTGCGACGGCACGCGGTTTTCAACCGAGGCGGTGCACAGCACGCGGGTCTGGCCGAATTCGACCAGGACCGAGCCTTCGGCATGCACGGTGTAACCGCGCGTCAGGCGCACGGGGCGCAGTTGGTCGGCGGCACGGCCGCCAGTCCGGGTAAATGAAGTCATGAAAACGCCCTGGAGAGAAAAAATCAAGTCTTGCTGTGCAAGACCGAGTGTGCAACCGTCGCGTTGATCTCGGCGATCCAGTGATCGATCGCATCGCCCTCAAGTTCATCCGTCTCGCAACTGGCCGGCAGACCGGCCTGGATGGTGGAGGCGAACACACCCTCGTCGATGCTGTCGGTGCAGACCTCGTGCGTGCCGGGATGCCGGCTGGGCGGTTCCCATTCGACGGCAATCATTGAAACGTTGTCGCTGGATGCGCCGCCGCGGTCCAACGCCATCTCGACGAGCTCATGCGTGGCTGCGGATACTGGGCGCGCCGAGAGTATGCGGGCGATCCGCGCCTCGTCGATCATGCTCCACAGGCCGTCCGAGCACAGCATGATCCGGTCGCCCCGGCGCAGGGGCCGCGGCGCCGGGATATCGACGGTCGGCAGGACCGGCGCGCCCAGGCAACTCAGCAGCAGGTTGCGATTGATGGACTGCGCACCCTGCGGCGCACGCCGGTATTCGGCATACGAATGATCGCGCGTACGCGCCAGCACGTTGCCGTTGCGCACCACGTAAAGGCGCGAATCGCCGCAATGCGCCCAGGTCACGTGATCGTCCTGCACTACGGCGACAACCACCGTCGTGTGCGGCGCATCGTGCATGCCCTTGCCGTCCGCGTAACGGATGATCTGCTGGTGCCCGGCCATGACCGCCGAAGCGAGAAATCCCTTCACGTCATGGAGTACCGGTTGCGCCTGGTGCTGGTAGAGCGCCGCAATGGTGCGCAGGGCAATCCGTGCCGCAACCTCCCCCTGAGGATGGCCGCCCATGCCGTCAGCCAGCACAAACAGGCTCGACTCCCGCGTGTAGCCGTAGCCGATGCGGTCTTCATTCTTGAGCCGGCCGCCCTTGTGGCTGATCTGGGATACCGAAAATTTCATGCCGCTCGGGTCGCTCGGGTAGTGGCCGCACAAATCTCCGGCGGCCTTTCTTTCTTGAAAGTTTTGAAGGAACGCATATTGCCAAACAGCAAGCGCAACTTCTCGCCAATGCCCGAGCGGGTATAGCGCCATTCCCATTCCTCTTCGCGGCCCAATTCCTTCAGCAGCTTAAATACCGACTGCGGGCGCGAGAGCGGGTCGAGCGACATGCACCATTGGACCACCTCGATCAGGTTGTCAGAGTAAATACCGCGCAGCCGCGACAGCGACGATGCAAAGCGGTCTTTCTTGATGCGCAGCAGCGCATCGCTTGGTGAGCGGCCTTGCATGCACGCATAGATGCAGGCGCCCACTGCGTAGATGTCGGTCCATGGCCCGATCGGCAAATCATGCCGGTACAGCTCGGGCGCAGCGAAGCCGGGGGTGCAGATCGGGCGGATGAAGTCGCTTTCCTTGTCGGGCATCTTACGCGCAGCGCCGAAATCGATCAGCACGACACGGTCATCCGCGGTCAGGAAAATGTTGGCTGGCTTGATGTCCAGATGCAGCATCCTGTGCTGGTGCACGACGCACAGGCTGTTGAGCGCCCGATCGAACAGCGATCGGATCGCCGGCTCGTCAAGTACTTTGTCCTGCTTGAGACCGCGCGCAGCGACGATGGAATTCCACAGAGTCGATCCTTCCAGGTAACTCATCACCATGTAGAGGGTTTCGCTTTCGCGGAAAAAATCGAGCAAACGCACCACCGAAGCGTGCGAGATCTGTGCAAGCAGACGGCCTTCCTCGAAAAAATTCCTCAGCCCCTGTCTATAAAGCAAAAGATTTTCGGGCGCCACGCGCGGAATACGCTCGCCTGCGCCGCGTGTCACCAGCGAAGCCGGAAGATACTCCTTGATCGCCACTTGCTGCCCCGCTTCATCAACCGCGAGGTACACCGCGCCAAAACCGCCAGCCGACAAACATCGCACGATGCGATAGCCGCCAATCACCATGTTCGTCAACAACGGTGACGGTTTGACCTTTGACATAATTCAGGAGCTTTGCCCAAGAGCACTTGGTACGGCGAGCAACGCCGTATCGAGCCTTGTGCGGATAGACGCAAACACACAGCGAGGCACAATGCCAGTTTACAGCATGACCGGCTACGCAAGTGGCCAGCGCAGTGTCATGGAAAGCACCGCGCAATCCGAAGAACACGACGCCGCCGCAAGCCGGATCGGCATTGAAATCCGTGCGGTCAACAGCCGTTTTTTTGATCTCACCTTCAAGCTGCCCGAAGAGCTGCGCCCGCATGAAGCGGCGCTGCGCCAACTCATCGGCGCACGGGTCAAGCGGGGCAAAGTCGAATTGCGCGGCACGATCGAAAGCGCGGCATCGGACCGCGTCGCCGAGCCATCGACCTTGTTGCTGCAGCGCCTGGACAACGTGCAAAACAACATTCGCGCCTGGCTGCCTGGCGCGCGTGAATTGAGCGTTGCCGACGTTCTGCGCTTGGCCAGCCTGGAGGGCGCCAACCCGGGTAACTGGGGCCCCGCGTTGCTCGAATTGAGCGCCCAGGTGCTGGATCAGCTCATGACCGCACGCGAGCGCGAAGGCGGCCGGCTAGCCGTGATGCTGCGCGAACGCCTGGATCAACTGCGCAAACTCACCGCCCAGGCCGCTCCGCTGGTGCCCCGGCTGGTCGAACAGCAACGCGCGCGCTTTCTCGAACGCTGGCAAGAGGCCATGGGATTGACCGGCGGCGCCACTGTGCCCGAGGCTGCGCAAGACCGCGCGCTGGCCGAAGCCACCGCTTTCGCGATCCGCATCGACGTGGCCGAAGAACTGACGCGCTTGGCTTCGCACCTGGATGAAATCGAACATCTGCTCCAGAAAGGCGGAGAAATCGGCAAGCGGCTCGACTTCCTGATCCAGGAACTGCATCGCGAGGCGAACACCCTGGGTTCCAAATCGGCTGCGCTCGAACTCACGCGCATCGGGATCGACATGAAAGTGTTGATCGAGCAAATGCGCGAGCAGGTGCAAAACCTGGAATGAAGTTTCAAGGGGTGCCATGCCGCCCCAAATCGACGGCTAAGTCGTTGATTTATAGAGAAAAGCAGGCTCAGAGAGCCTGTGCGCTGAAGGTGTCGCACGCCTGCGGGTTGCCTGTCTTGTGGCCCTGCGTGACCCAGCGTACGCGCTGGGCGCTGGAGCCGTGCGTGAAGCTATCGGGCCGCACCACGCCGCTTTGCTCGCGCTGCAAGGTATCGTCGCCGATCCGCGAGGCGGCGTTCAGGGCTGATTCGATGTCGCCCTGATCGAGCCATTGCCTGGCCTGCTGCGAATGATTGGCCCAGATGCCCGCATAGCAATCGGCCTGCAACTCCACCCGCACCGACATGGCGTTTTGCTGCGTCTGGCTTACCCGCCCGCGCAGCCCATCGACCTTGTCGCTGACGCCCGTGAGCTTTTGCACATGATGGCCCACCTCGTGCGCGATCACATACGCGCGTGCGAACATGCCCGGCGCGCCCAGTTGCCGGTTCATGGTGTCGAAAAAGTCCATGTCCAGATACACCTTCTGGTCGGCAGGGCAGTAAAACGGCCCCATCGCCGCCTGCCCCGTGCCACAGGCCGTGGGCGTCACGCCGCGGTAGAGCACCAGCCTGGGCTGCGCATAGCGCTGGCCCGCCTGCTGAAAAACCTGGCCCCACACGTCCTCGGTCGAAGCCAACACGGTAGAGACAAAGGCCGCGCCCTCATCGTTGTCCGGCGGAGCATGCGCCGGAGTCTGTTGCTGTTCCGGCGGCGCGCCGCCCGAGAGCAAACTCAGCGTCGTCAACGGATTGATACCGAACACGCCCCAGCCCACCAGCGCCAGCACCACCGCGCCGATGCCGATCGAACGCCCGCCAAAGCCAAAGCCGCCCCCGCCGGGGTCGCCGCGGCGGTCTTCCACATTGCTTGATTCCCGGTTGCCTTTCCATTTCATGGCAGTCACTCTCTCATGGCCGTGCGTGACAGAAGTGCATGGCTTGGCGGTAATGGTAAGGCACCCGGGTTGTGCGGGTGGCCCATGTCACAACCGCCAATTGTTCCCCCGTGTAGGTGTGGTGCGCACCGGCCACACCGGGCATGGCGCCTGTACGGCATCGTCCGGCGCGGGCGTTGTACAGCGCCGGACTGAGCACCAGTGCTGGGCGGTGGTCGGCTTGCTCATGCCCGGCTTGCGGGTCGAATTGCAGCCAGACGATATCGCCGGCGTCGGGCACGTACGCTGCCATCAAAAAGCTTCCTTGCCGGCCGCTGGCCCGAATGACACTTCGTCATGCCGGTTGGCGGGCGTGATGCCGGCGACCAGCGTTGCCAGATCATCGCCGCGCACAGGCTCGATCACGATGCGCCCCCCCTTCTTCGCGCATCTCCACCGCCTGGTCAATGCTCAGGCGGGCCGCCGCCATGATCGAGGCGGGAATGCGCACTGAGGCGCTGTTGCCCCACTTCTTCACATACAGTTCCACGACGCGTTCCTCCTAGTATCTACAAATGTAGAAACTACACAGCAAGCGTAGCGCGCTGGCGGGCGCTGTGAATTTGGCTCTTAATCCATGCATCAGGCCCCCTCTTGGCCGGCTGGCGATCATGGAAACCAGTGAAATCAGGTGTAATTGGGTATTATTGGGTATGAAATCAGGTATCGAGCACCCAACATGAGAGAACCCAAGCTTTCCCCCAGCTCCGGCTTGGTGCAACTCATCGCCGAAATCGACGAGTTCAAAGGCCGGTGGGAAGCACTCAAAACACTCGCGCCGGATCGCTTGAGCGCACTGCGCAAAGTGGCCACCATCGAAAGCGTCGGCTCCTCCACGCGCATCGAAGGGGCCAAGCTGTCGGATGCCGAGGTCGATGACCTGCTCTCTCGCGCGCTCTCCATCCAGTCTTTCAAGACCCGCGACGAGCAGGAAGTGGCCGGATATGCCGAAGCGATGGACCTCGTCTTCGAGGCGTGGTCCGACCTGCGCCTGACCGAAAACCATATCCGCCAACTGCACCGAACCCTGCTGCGCCACAGCGACAAGGACGAGCGCTACCGCGGTTCTTACAAGACGCTGCCCAACCATGTCGCAGCCTTCGACGCGGATGGGCGGGAAATCGGCATCGTGTTCGCAACGGCATCGCCTTTCGACACGCCACGCGAAATGGAGGCGCTCGTGGCCTGGACGCGAAAAACGCTGGACGAAGAAGCCCTGCATCCCCTGCTCGTCATCGCCGTTTTCGTCGTGGTGTTTCTGGCGATCCACCCTTTTCAGGACGGCAACGGACGGCTCTCTCGCGTGCTCACCACGCTGCTCCTGCTGCGAGCGGGCTACGCCTACGTGCCCTACGCCTCGCTGGAGCGCGTGATCGAGGAAAACAAGGAGTTCTACTACAAGGCGCTGCGGCGCACGCAAACCACACTCAATAGCGAAACGCCGGATTGGGAGCCGTGGGTGGGCTTCTTCCTGCGCTCCCTCAAGAAACAGAAAGATGGCCTTGCCGCCCGGTTGGACCGCGAGCGAGCAGCCCAGACCAACGAGGCCGATTTGCCGGAGCTATCGGTGCAGGTCCTCAAGGCGTTGCGGGGGAAGGAGCGGCTGACGATTGCGCAGCTTGCGGAGATGACCGGCGGGAATCGCAACACCTTGAAGGTGCGGCTGCGGGAACTGGTTACGGATGGGCGCGTGCGGCAGCACGGCAAGGCGCGGGGGACGTGGTATACGCTATCCGTGGTTGTTTATGACGCTTGAAGTTACCAGGAGACCCCCATGAAAGCCTTTCAGGATTACTACCCGGAAAATGTCGCCCATTGCTACGGTTGCGGCCGGCTCAATGAACAGGGGCATCGGATCAAGACTTACTGGGACGGGGATGAAACCGTCACCCGCTTTCAACCCCGGCCGG
>CAYTPC010000111.1:0-22654 GCA_964439605.1 uncultured Burkholderiaceae bacterium | reverse complement strand
CAACAACAGCCTGGTATGGGTACAAGACGCCAAGAGCGTGCAAAAGCTCTGGTACCTGTTCAGCCCTGATCCGCTGGACTACTGGCATCTCAGAAGCGAGATCGAGAAGAACCCGGCCAAGTACATGCAAAGCGTGGATGTGGCCGGCTGGCTGGGCGGCAACCAGAGCCAGCCCGACACCTGTATGCCCGACCAGTTGGACGCGCAGGTGGTGGAATATGCGGCACTCAAGAATGAGACGTTGTGTGATGCGATGGAGCCGCAGTTGTATGGGCTGATGGGGGCCAGCCCCAAGGAGCGCGAATGGGGCAACTATGAGGAACAAGTCACCAGCGCCTACTACCACAGCAGAAGCAGAAAAAGCACCAACGTCACTTCCGTGCGCCTTCACATACAACCCGCCTATGACGTTGTGCATGGCCCGCGCCTGGAAGGCATGCGCAAGTTCCTCACGGACAACAAAGGCACGGTGGGGATGGTGGCCGCCTGCCATGACCCGCTGGGCATCGCGCAGGAACTGGGGCATCTGCAAGTGGAGGCACAGACCTATTACTCCAATTGGCAACGCAATTCGGCCATAAACTTCGCCGACAAGGTCAGCAACGAATGGGTGTTCCAGAGCGCCGTCGGCGGTAAGGGGCTTGGTGATCTGGTCAAGCAAAACGCGATTGCAAAAGCAGAAAACGCCATCACGATGGCGCAAAAGCAAATCGAGCAGGATCGTGCGAGTTTCGAGGACCGGTTCAGGCTCTGGTCGTCAACCAACTCCGGGATCACGAAGGAGCGCCTCCAACAGATGAAGGAGAGTTGGCGAACCCAGGAGGAGGCTGCTGGACAGGCCAAACTGGAAAAGGCGAAGGCTGACCTGGAAAAAGTAAAACTGAATGGGGACCCCAAATTTAACAAGTACTACAAAGAACTCTTCGACCTGAAGGCCGCCAACGCCATCATCGCCGAGCAAGCCAGCGAATACGAAGAATTGCAAAAGCGTCTGGAAAAACTCGGCCAGGACCAAGTCGCATGGCTGCAACCGAAAGTACTGTTGGCGGCGATGGGCCGCTATAGCACCAAAGATGAGTGCATCGGACGCATAGGCGGCGGTGCGGCCCTGAGCCTGCAACTGGCCCACTGCCTTGCGGGCACGGAAAACAACCGCGCCGGCCTCAAGCATCTGGAAGGGCTGGAGCCGGAAGATGACAACCTGCTGGCGCGGGTAATCAACTTTGGCAACGCCACGCTGGCGCAGACATATAAAGAGATTGAGGCGGAGGCGGCAAAACAGCCTGTCTACGATCCGAAGGCGGAACCGACCACGGCGCTGGCCGACAAAGTGAGCAGTCTGATCCAGAAATTCAGCGCGCGTGTATCACTGGCGGACAAAGCCCTGGACTTCATTGATGGCTATCCTGGTATCGGGCAAAGCGGGGCGCTGCGTCAGCAGGCATGGGCGAGCTATGTGGCCACCCTGCTGGGGGTAAAGATGCTGCAAAAGGTCAAAAGCCTGCCGGTCACCAAAGCCGAAGCATGGCTGGTGCGGCGCGTGGCGCTGACGGGGTTGAGTACGCTGGGCAGCAACGCGCAGGCGTACGCGCAGAATCTGGCGCGCGCACAGCAAGACCGGGTGCGTAACGCCACCAACAAGATGGTGTCGCAGGCGTACAAGAGCAGCCAGAGCGCGGCGCAGGCCGGGGCGGGCGGGGTGCGCGTGGCAGCGCTGGGGGCGGTGCTCGACCTGGGCATGGCGGTAATCAAAGGCTATCAGGTACAGGCCAACGCGACCGGACGCGGCGTGAGCGAACTCGTGCAAAACCTGCTGCAAGCGATCGCCAGCGCGGCAGACTTCCGGGCCAGCGCGTATGAGAAGACTGTGTACAACGCGATGAAGGGGCTTGACCTCTTCACGGCTCCAGGGATGAAACAGACGCTTTCGGAGGTCAACTCGCTGCAACTGCGGGCGCTGCGGATGACGGCGTTCAAGTTCGCCGCACCGGCGGCGTTGATTTCGATTTATTGGGATGTAATGGATGCGCTCAAATCGAAGGCGCGGGGAGATTACGCGTTGGAAGCAGCGCAAATTGCCAGCGTCGTAGGAACCGTCTTCACCATAGCCGGCCTGGGCTTCGGTGTCTTCGGCGGCGCTGCCTGGGCAACCACAGCGATGGTGCTTGGCCTGATCGGCGCCGTTATTGCTGTGGTCGCGATCGTAGCGATCATGCTTCTGAAAGAAGAAGAATGGTTCTACTGGCTGAAAGATAACCCGCTGAGAAAGCAGGATCCCGATAGCAAGAGCCAAAGCAGAAATCCTCCCGTACATGCCAACCTGCAAGAAACCTTGCAGAACCTCGCCAACGTCAAGGCCGAGTTGCAGGGCGGTTAAAAAGGAACCGCTATGTTCGTTCGTGAATCCATTTATGCCTTGCTGCGCCGTAAATCGCTGGCCAAGAGCCGCGCCTACGTCAACCTCGACGGCCAACGCCACTGGCACGTCGATGAGCCAAGCAATGCCGAAGGCATCAGTCCCGCGGGGCGCTGTGTCTATGCGCAAAACGACACTTATCTGGAACTGTGCAACGCAGGGTGGTGGAAGCAGTGGGTTGTAGGAATGGTGATGCCATTCGTTGTGCTGGCGTGTTTGCTCTCGATTTGGGCGTGGTACGAATGCGCTATTGATCCGCTGTTGTTTCCCGAACCGGGAAAGCAAGTGCTTCTTTGGTTCGGCTGGTTGTTGTTCTTTCCTTTGGCCGTAGCTGCATGCGTCGTTTTTCTCTACGGTGCCCTTGTTTCCATGGGCATGCGCACAGCCTTCTTCACCTACCTTCGCGGCCGCATTCGCTTCAATCGCAAGACGCGCAAGGTCTATGTGCTGCGCCCCTCCTACTGCGGCGGCAACAAGGTCTTTGAATGGGATCGGCTGGTCGCCTTGCTGGATACGGTTCCCCCCACGGATAAACGTGCCATTCCCGACAGCACCCTGGTGCTGTATCACCCGCCCTTTGATGCGAACGACTCCGAGGCCAAGGGCGAGGACGCTATCTTTGTCGGCCCTGAACTGTTGGGCTCCATGCGGGTTGAGGCAACTGCCGAATTTTGGGAATACATCCGCCGTTACATGGAGATCGGTCCGACGGTGGAAAAGATTCCCACCAACGCCCCCGAAAACTACAAGGAAGTCCCGCGCCTGCTGCCCGAGGCATACAGCACCTATTGCGGCAAACCGAGTATCAGTCAATACGGCCTGGAGCAAAAACCCGGCGTACTGCAAACGCCCTACCACATGCTCAGTCAGGTGACGTGCAGTTGGCCGAAGTTCCCCAAGGAATGGGAAAGCGATTCCGGCATCGGCGAACCGGAAGACAAACCGGTACAGGCCGGCGCGGTGATGACGGCAATGGTCTATCGCGCCGAAGGCAAGCTATCGAAGGCCGACGAAGTCGAATTCATGCGCCGCTATGGCACGGAAGAAGGAATCGCCCAAGCGCTGGCGCGAACGGATGATTGAGAGTGCCTCGCCGGTTTTGCAAAGCGGAAAACAACCGCGCCGGCCTCAAGCATCGGGAAGGGCTGGAGCCGGCGGGCGACAACATCTTGGCGCGGGTGCTCAACTTCAGCAACGCCACCATCAAACAGGCGCACGAAGAGATGGAGAAGGCGACATTGCCGAAATACGACCCGCAGGCCGAACCGACCACGGCGCTGGCCGACAAGGTCAGTGACCTGACCAAGGCATTCAGCGCGCGTGTAACGCTGGCGGAAAAGGCGCTGGATTTCATCGACGCCATCAAGCCCGTGGGTGAAAGCGGCCAATTGCGCCAGCAGGGCTGGCTGAGCTATGTGACCACCCTGCTGGGGGTAAAGATGCTGCAAAAGGTCAAAAGTCTGCCGGCCACCAAAGCCGAAGCATGGCTGGTGCGGCGCGTGGCGCTGACTGGACTTGTCACGCTGGGCGGAAACGCCGGGAAACATGCTGACAAGATGGCGCAAACGCAAGCGCAGAAGGCCCGGCTGGAAAAGGCGGCCAAGAAGATGGAGTCGGTCGCCATCAAGAGCAGTCAAGGCACAGCGAAGGCGGCTGTAGGTGAAGTGCGCGTGGCGGCGTTGGGCGCGGTGCTGAACCTGGGCATTGCGGTGATGAGGGGCTACCAGGTGCAGGCCAATGCGACGGCGCGTGGGGCCAGCGAACTGGTGGGCGACCTGCTGCAAACGGTGGCTGGGGTGGCAGATTTCCGGGCCAGCGCCTACGAGAAGACGATATACAGCGCCCTTCGGTCAGAGGATATTTACAAGGCAACTGCGTGGAAAGGTGCGCTGTCGGAGGTTAATGCGATGCAACTGCGAGCCTTGCGGATGACGGCGTTTAGGTTTGCGCTGCCGGCGGCATTGATTTCGATTTGGTGGGATGCGTCGGATGCGTGGACGTCGGGAAAGCGTAAAGATTACGCGTTGATGACAGCCCAAATTGCTGGAGTCGTAGGAACCATATTCACTGTAGCCGGCATCTATGCTGGTATCGCGAGCCTGAGCGCGGCCACCGCCGCCGGTGCTGCGGCTTGGGCAACCGCGGCGACAGTACTGGGCTTGGTCGGTGCCGTTATTGCCGTGGGCGTGATCGTGGCGATCATGATTCTCAAAGAGGAGGAGTGGGTCTACTGGCTGAAAGACAACCCGCTGAATAAGGAGCGCAAGGGCCAGCCCCCCATTCACGACAACCTGATGGACACCTTGCAGAAGCTGGCCAACGTCAAGGCCGAGTTGCAGGGCGGCTGAAAGAAAAAGAGAAGGAAGCCATCATGTTCATTCGTGAATCCAGCTATGCGCGGTTTCACCGCAAGTCACCAGCCAAGAGCCGCGCCTATATCAATCGAGACAACCAGCGCCACTGGCGCGTCGATGAGCGCGGCGATGCCAAGGGCATCAGCCCGGCGGGGCGCTGTGTCTATGCGCAAAACGATGCCTATCTGGAACTGTGCAATGCGGGCTGGCCTGGACAGTGGATTGCAGGGATGGGGGCTATTGCTGTTGTGGCGGGGTGCCTGTTCATCATCTGGGGATGGTATGGATTCGCTATTCATCCGCTTTTATTCGGCAAGATCATGATTTTCTGGTATGTCGATGATCTCCGCCCCGGCGATGGGCCATATAGCTGGTTTACTTGGTTGGTTCTTTTTCCTTTCGCCATAGGTGCTGCCTTCGTCCTGTACGGCTGGCTGGTTCCAATGGGCCATCGCACGGCCTTCTTCACCTACCTGCGTGGCCGCATTCGCTTCAACCGCAAGACGCGCAAGGTCTATGTGCTGCGCCCGAGCTACTGCGGTGGCAACAAGGTGTTTGAATGGGACCGGCTCGTGGCGTTGATGGATGCCGTGCCCGCCGATAGTCTCCGGATCAACGAAAGCACCTTGGCTTTGTACCACCCGCCCTTCGACCCAAACGACCCCGAAGCCAAGGGCGAGGACTGCATCTTCGTCGGGCCTGAACTGGCAGGCTCCCTGCGGGTTCAGGCGACTGCGGAGTTCTGGGAATACATCCGCCGTTACATGGAGATCGGCCCGACGGTGGAGCGGATTCCGCCCAACGCCCCGGCCAACTACAAACAAATACCGCACCTGCTGCCCGAGCCGTACAGCACCTACTGCGGCAAGCCATCAATAAGGCAATATGGCCTGGAGCAAAAACCCGGCTGGCTGCAAACGCCGTACCACATGCTCAGCCAGATCACCTGCTGGTGGCCCAGATTCCCCAAGGAATGGGAAAGTGATTCCGGCATCGGCGAACCCGAAGACAAGCCAGTGCAGACCGGTGCGGTGATGACGGCGCTGGTCTATCGCGCGCAAGGCAGGCTATCAAAAGCCGACGAAATCGAATTGATGCGCCAGCGGGGCACGGAAGACGGGCTGTCTGATGTGCTGGTGCGGCCGGATGATTAAGTGCCTTCCAGTCGCAACAAGGCGCGTAGGGCGCCTTCATGGACAAGCGCTGGCCTTGCGCATTCACGACCGCTTCACCGTCCTCCTTGTTGAACGTGCCGCGCTACGGCTTGGGAAGAATGTCCAGCACGGTCTCCGAAGGACGGCACAGGCGCGTGCCCAGCGGCGTGACCACGATGGGCCGGTTGATGAGGATGGGATGCTGCTCAATGAAGTCGAGCAACTGTTCATCCGTCCACTTGGGATCACTCAGCTTGAGTTCCGCGTAGGGGGTGGCTTTTTCGCGCAGCACTTGGCGCACGCTCAAGCCCGCATCGGCCAGCAGCTTGACCAGCGTTGCGCGCGAAGGCGGCGTTTTGAGGTATTCGATGACCGTGGGTTCTTCGCCGCTGTTGCGAATCATGGCAAGCACGTTGCGCGACGTGCCGCAGGCCGGGTTGTGATAGATCGTGATATTGCTCATGGTTGGAGTTCCTGGGTTGTTATCTGGTAACGGGGTTCAGAGGGTGTTTCCGTAATAAATGGAAATAAGGCGCCCGTTGTCCCGTAAAGATAGTGGCTGCAAGGCGCAAGCCCTTGCGCGTCTGCGCAAGGGCAGCACGATTCGATCAGCGCCGCTCGATCAGCGCATGCGCGATCGTTCCCAGATCGACGTATTCGAGTTCGCTGCCCGCGGGTACGCCGCGCGCGAGCCGCGTCACCGTGAGCGCGCGCGCGCGCAGCGTCTCGCCGATCACATGGGCAGTCGCTTCGCCCTCGGCGGTGAAGTTGGTGGCAAGAATGACTTCGCGCACTTGACCGTCCAGCGCGCGTTCAAACAGGCGCTCCAGCCCGATCTGCTTGGGGCCGATGCCGTCGAGCGGGCTGAGCTTGCCCATGAGCACGAAATAGTAGCCGTGGAAGGCCCTCGTGCGCTCGAGCGCGGCCTGGTCGGCGGGCGTTTCGACGACGCACAGCTTGCTGGCGTCGCGGCGCGGATCGCCGCAGACGGCGCACAGCGGCGCTTCGGAAAATGTGTTGCAGCGCTCACAGTGGCGCACATTGGCGACCGCCTGTTCGAGCGCGCGCGCCAGCATCTGCGCGCCCGTGCGGTCGTGCTGCAGCAGGTGATAGGCCATGCGCGAGGCCGATTTCGGACCCACGCCGGGAAGCCGGCGCAAAGCATCGATCAGCGCATTGAGCGTGCCGGAATCGGCCATGGGGAAAAAGCGGATGGCTCCCGTCGTTCGCGCTTCGAGCGGTCCGGACGGCTTTTAGGCTTGAGGCTTTAGAACAGCTTCATGCCCGCGGGCAGGCCCGGCATGCCGGCGGTGATCTTGCCCATCTTCTCTTCGCTGGTCTGCTCGGCCTTGCGCACGGCGGCATTGAAGGCGGCCGCCACGAGGTCTTCGAGCATGTCCTTGTCATCGGCCAGCAAGCTGGGATCGATGGTCACGCGCTTGACGTCGTGCTTGCAAGTCATCACGACCTTGACCAGCCCCGCGCCCGATTCACCCTCAACCTCGATCGCCGCCAGTTCCTCCTGCGCTTTCTTGAGATTGTCCTGCATGGCCTGTGCCTGTTTCATGAGGCCGGCGAGTTGTCCTTTGTTGAACATGAATAAGTCCTGGATGGTTGAAGTGAAAGAAGTGAAAGGAATAGGCGCGATCGGCTGATTTTCTCAAGCCGGACGCAGCGAACCGGGCACGATGGTGGCGCCGAAATCACGCATCAGGCGCTGCACCAGCGGGTCGTTGCGGATGATTTCTTCGGCCGCGCGCTGGCGCGCCTGGCTGGCTGCGCGATTGCGGCACGCGGGACTGTCGCGCACGGGGCCGATTTCGATCGCCAGCCGCACCGGATGGCCGGCGCCAGCCAGCGCCTGTTGCAAACGCTCGCGGCTGGCGCTCTGGCCGAGCGTCTCGCTCTCGATGCGCAGCAGCCACTGATCGGCATCGCGCGCCACCAGTTGCGATTGCAGTGCCAGCTCGCGCGCCAGCGCGGTGATGGATTCGGCGGCGACCAGTTGCGTGACCAGTTCAAACCAGAAATCGCCCTCCTCGCCGGATTCGACCGCCGCAACCGGTGCGGTGTCCGCCGCCGCGCCCGTGATGCCGGCCTCGCCCTGCACGCGCAAGGGCTCCACAGGGATGGGCTCGACAGGAATAGGCGGCGCGGCAGGGCCGGCCGCGGGCAAGGGTTCGGGGTCGAGGGCTGGCGGTTCGTAATCGACCCAGGGTGGCGGCAAGGGGTCCGGTTCGGATGGCGCCCTGGATGACGGCCTGGATGACACCCCGGATGGTGAAGCCGCGAGCGCCGGCATGGCCAAAGGTGTGACTGGGGACTCTGCCGCCAAGGGCGCCGGTTCGGGAATCGCGGCAGCCCTCATGTCCGCGGCAGCCTGCGGCGCTTGCGGGGCATGGGCAGCCGGTTTATTCAGCGTTTTTTTTTCCACCGCCGCGCCCGTGCCGCCCGCCGTATCGTCCGGCGCCGGTTTGAACGCGAGCAGGCGCAACAGGATCATCGTCAGCGCCGCATATTCATCGGGCGCCAACCCCAATTCCTCGCGGCCATGCAAACACAATTTGTAGAGCAGTTGCGTCTCGTCCCTGGGCAGCAGACCGGCCAAACGCACCATTTCGACCGCATCGGGATCGCTCAGGCCTGCGGGGTTTCCTGGCGCCACCTGCCACACCGCCATCTGCTGCAGCAAGGCCGTCATGCCTTCGAGTGTCGAAGCGGCGGACACCCCGTCGCGGCGAAGCTGCTCGACGACACCGATCACAGGCGCGCCCTGCCCGCGCGCCAACGCATCGACCAGCGCAAACACCTGCTCGCTTCCGACGCTGCCAAGCATCTGGCGCACGCCGGCCTCCTGCAGCGCGCCGCTGCCGTAGGCGATCGCCTGATCGGTCAGCGAAAGCGCATCGCGCATCGAACCGCGCGCCGCGCGCGCAAGCAGGCGCAGCGCCTGCGGCTCGGCGGCCACGCCCTCGGCGACCAGCACGCGCTCCAGATGTTCAAGCACCGTTTCGGGCGCCATCGGGCGCAAATTGAATTGCAGGCAGCGCGAAAGCACCGTGACCGGCACCTTCTGAGGATCGGTGGTCGCCAGCACGAACTTCAGGTACTCCGGCGGCTCCTCCAGCGTCTTGAGCATCGCGTTGAACGCATGGGTGGTCAGCATGTGCACTTCGTCGATCATGAAGACCTTGAAGCGCCCTTGCACCGGCTTGTAAACCGCCTGTTCGAGCAGCGATTGCACCTCGTCGACGCCCCGGTTGGAGGCCGCGTCCAGTTCCACGTAGTCAACGAAGCGGCCCGCGTCGATCTCCGTGCAAGCCTGGCACACGCCGCAAGGCGTCGCGGTAATACCGCCTTGCCCGTCGGCTCCCTGGCAGTTGAGCGACTTGGCCAAAATGCGCGAAACCGTCGTTTTTCCCACCCCGCGTGTGCCGGTGAAGAGATAGGCATGGTGCAGCCGCTGCGTCTGCAAGGCATTGACCAGCGCCTGCACCACGTGCGCCTGCCCCACCATCTCGCCAAAACTGCGCGGACGGTATTTGCGGGCAAGCACGAGATAGGACATCCGTGCGATTTTAGGGAAACGCCGCCGCCCCGCCATATCGGCCAGACAGACCCTAGTGTCCTGAGTTAGAAATTCGATGAACAAATCCGCCGCAATCGACGCCATGCGGCGTTGCAAATCCTCGCGATACCACTCGGTATCGCTCCGGCTTGCGCCTTGCCTGGCGCCGATTGCGACAGATTTGTTTCTTCACCGAACTTCTAACTCAGGACACTAGGCCATCTGGCTGATGGTTTTGCGAAAACGCGAAAGGGACAAGGCAAACAGTACCGCCCCGATCACCGCCAGCCACAGCAACTGCGGCCACACCACGGACAGGCCTGCGCCGCGGTACAGCACGCCCTGGCTGAGCTGGATGAAGTGGGTGGTGGGCGCGGCCAGCATGAGGTCTTGCACCAACTGCGGCATGCTCTCGCGCGGGGTGCTGCCGCCCGAGAGCATTTGCAGCGGCAGCAGCACCAGCACCAGCAACATGCCGAACTGCGGCATGGAGCGCGCGACCGTCGCCATGAAGATGCCCATCGACGTGGTGGCGAACAGGTTCAGCGCCGCGCCAAACAGGAACAGCGCGATCGAGCCTTCAATAGGCACGTGGAGCGCGCCGCGCACCACCAGGAACAGCGACAGCGTCACCGCCACCAGCACCACCAGGCCCATCGACCAAACTTTCGCCGCCATGATTTCGGCCGGCGTGACCGGCATCGCCAGCAGGTGCTCGATGGTGCCGTGCTCGCGCTCGCGGATCAGCGCGGCGCCGGTGAGGATGACCGCCAGCATGGTGACGCTGTTGATGATCTGCATCAGCGCGCCGAACCAGCTTGGCGCCAAGGTCGGGTTGAAGCGCGCGCGCAAGGCCAAATCGACCGTTGGCTGGGCCACGGTGCGGTAGCGGAGCACGAATTCGTCCACCTCGCCGCTGATGATCTGCTGGAGGTAGCCGCTGCCGGTGAAGGCTTGCGTCATGCGGGTGGCATCGACGTTGATCTGCAGCTCGGTGTGCCGTCCGCCGATCACGTCGCGCTGGAAATTCGGCGGGATGTTGAGCGCGAAGGTGTACAGGCCCTTGTCCATGCCGATGTCGGCCTGCTCGCGCGTGACCATCGCCGGCGGCGTGAAGTGCGGAGGAAAGAGCGCCGAGGTGATGCGCGCCGACAGCGGCGAGGCGTCTTCGTCGATGATGGCGATGGGCGCCATATGCAGCGTCTCGGGCCGCGCGGTGGCCGAAACGTAAACGGACACCGTGAAGGTGTAGACGATCAGCACCAGCATGGCCGGATCGCGCCACAGACTCCACAGCTCCTTGAGGCCGAGGCGGTAGATGTTGAGGAAATGACGAAACATTTCAGTTTTCCATTGCGCCGACGTACCGCCTGCAATCCATGAAACTGGCATAGCCCATGCCAGGGCCCCTGCGGAACCGGCTTTGCCGGGCCGCTGGGTGCGCCCCCTTGAGGGGGAGCGCCGCAGGCGCTTCGGGGGTGGTCATACCTCTTGTTTCTTCAGCAATGCAATCGCCACGCCCAGCACCACCGGCACCGCGATCAGCATCGGCCAGAACGACGGCACCAGCTCGCCAAATCCGAGCGCCTTGTTGAACACCCCGCGCGAGATGATGAGCATGTGGGTGGTCGGGTAGATCTGGCCGATGAAGCGCGCCGAGCCTTCCATCGACGACACCGGCGTCATCAGCCCCGAAAACTCCACGGTGGGCAGCATGGTGCCGATCATGGTCAGGAAAAGCGCCGCGATCTGGCTGCGCGTAAAGGTCGAGAACAGCAGCCCGAGGCCGGTCGAGACCAGGATGTAAATCAGCGTGCCGATCACCAGCGCCGGCAGGCTGCCCTTGATGGACACGCCGAACACGAAGACGGCCAGGAAAGCCATCAGGACGAAATTCAGCATCGCCAGGACGATGTACGGAATCTGCTTGCCGAGCAGGAACTCGGCGCGCGTGACCGGCGTGACGTACAGGTTGACGATCGTGCCCAGCTCTTTCTCGCGCACCACCGCGAGCGCCGTCAGCATGGCCGGCAGCATCATCAGCAGCATCGGGATCACGCCCGGCACCATGGCCGGCAGGCTGCGCACGTCGGGGTTGTAGCGAAAGCGCGTTTGCAAGTCCACCGCCGGTTGCACCGCGGCGGCGCCGAATTGCCGCCGCGCCTGGTCGAGCAGCCAGCTTTGATGCATGCCCTGCACATAGCCCTGCACGGTTTCGGCGCGGCTGGGCATGGCGGCGTCGATCCAGGCGCCGATTTGCACCGTGCCGCCGCGCGCCACGTCACGCGCGAAGCTGGCCGGGATTTCGATCGCCAGCGCCAGTTTGCCGCTGCGCAGGCGCCGGTCCATGTCCTCGTAGCTGGTAAGCGGCGGCTGTTCGATGAAGTAGCGCGAGCCGGAGATGTTGAGCGCGTAGTTCTGGCTCAGCGTGGTCTGGTCGCGGTCGAGCACGGCGTAGCTGAGGTTCTCCACGTCCATGCTGATGCCGTAGCCCATGACCACCATCAGCACCACCGAGCCGACCAGCGCCAGCGTGGCGCGCACGGGATCGCGGCGCAGCTCCAGCATCTCGCGCCACAGGTAGCTGACCATGCGCCGCAGGCTGAAAAAGCGCGCCGGTTTTTCTCCCTCTCCCGCTTGCGGGAGAAGGTTGGGGAGAGGATCTGGTGAAGAAGGGGTGGCGGCGTTCGCGGCCGATATCCGTTCAGCCTTCGCCGGCTCCGAGGCGCCGCCGCCCGCGTCGATCAGGTAGGCGATGAAGGCTTCCTCAAGCGTCTTCGTTTCGCGCATGCGCACGATCTCCGCCGGGGCCGCGCTCACCAGCACCTTGCCCGCGTGCATCAGCGAGATGCGGTCGCAGCGCTCGGCCTCGTTCATGAAATGGGTCGAGATGAAGATCGTGACCCGGTCGCGCCGCGACAGTTCGGCCAGCAGGTTCCAGAAGTCATCGCGCGCCACCGGGTCCACGCCCGAGGTCGGCTCATCGAGGATCAGCAATTCGGGCTTGTGCACCATCGCCACCGCCAGCGACAGGCGCTGGCGCATCCCGAGCGGCAGGCTTTCGGGCAGCGCACCCTGCGAGGCAGCCAGCCCGAAGCGTTCGACCATCTCGCGCACGCGGCCCGGCACCTCGGCCTCGGGCACGTGAAACAGGCGCGCGTGCAACTCCAGGTTCTGCCGCACCGTGAGTTCGCCATACAGCGAGAACGCCTGCGACATATAGCCCACGCGCCGGCGCGTGGCCATGTCGGTCGAATCGACCTCATGGCCGAACAGCCAGGCCTGCCCCTCGGTCGCGGGCAACAGGCCCGTGAGCATCTTCATGGTGGTCGATTTGCCGCAGCCGTTGGAGCCGAGAAAGCCAAAAATCTCGCCGCGCTGGATGCGGAAATCGACGTGATCAACGGCCACGAAATCACCGAAGCGCATGGTCAGCGCGCGCGCCTCGATGGCGACTTCGGCATCGCCGCTCAATGCCAATGGAGCGATGCGCACAGGCTCGTGGCCGCGTGTCTTTTCTTCGGGCAGCAGCCGGATGAAGGCCGCTTCGAGCGATTGCGCGCCGGTGCGCTCGAACAGCTCGCGCGGCGTTCCGGTGGTCAGCACCTTGCCGCCGTCCATCGCCACCAGCCAGTCGAAGCGCTCGGCCTCGTCCATGTAGGCCGTGGCGATGATCACGCTCATGCCCTGGCGCTGCGCCCGGATGCCGGCGATCAGCTCCCAGAACTGCGCGCGCGCCAGCGGATCGACGCCGGTGGTCGGCTCGTCCAGGATCAGCAGGTCGGGGTCGTGAATCAGCGAGCAGCACAGGCCGAGCTTTTGCTTCATGCCGCCCGAGAGCTTGCCCGCGGGCCGCGCCAGAAAGGGCAGCAGGCCGGTGGCGGCGGTGAGTTCATCGATGCGGCGGCGGCGCTCGGCGGCGCCGTGCCCGAACAGGCGGGCGAAGAATTGCAGGTTCTCCTCCACCGAGAGCGTCGGATAGAGGCTCTTGCCCAGGCCCTGCGGCATGTACGCGATGGCCGGGCAGACGCGATCACGATGCGCCTTGGACGCCATGTCGCCCCCGAGCGCCTCGACCTTGCCGCCCTGCACCGCGCGCGCGCCGGCCACCAGCGACAGCAGGCTCGATTTGCCCACGCCATCGGGGCCGATCAACCCCACCATGCGGTCGGCGGGGATGTCGAGCGTGATGTCGGCCAGCGCCTGCGTCTTGCCGTAGCTGAGGCTGACGCCGGCCAAGCGCGCAGCGACGTTCATTGCGGCGGAACCATTGGAGTCAGCTTGGGCGGCCACGGCGCGTTGGGGTCCGTCTTAACCCAGGTGACGCCCGGCAGGCCAGTCTTGACCAGCTTGAGGTTCTGCCGCAGCAGATCGGGATCGATCTGCGCGCGCACGCGGAACATGAGTTTTTGCCGCTCGGTCGCGGTCTCGACCGTCTTGGGCGTGAACTGGGCCGTGCTCGACACGAACGAGATGGTGGCAGGAATCACGAACTGCGGCGCGGCATCGAGAACGATGCGCGCCTCGCTGCCGATGGGCAGCCGCCCCGCCACCGATTCGGGCAGGAAGAAGGTCATGTAGACATCCGACAGGTCCACCAGATTGAGCACCTTGCCGCCGGCGCCGAGCACCTCGCCGGCCTGCGCCACGCGGTACTGCACGCGGCCGTCGCGCGGCGCGGTCAGTTGGCTGTCGGTGATGTCCGCCTCAATCCGGGCGATGGTGGCGGTAGACGCTTCCACCGCCGACTTGGCGCCGACCACCTGGGCCTGCGCCGCCGCGACGGCCGCCTGCAACGAAGCCACCTGGGCGCGCGCCGCGTTCACCGCAGCCTGCGCGCTGGCGAAGCGGGCGCGGTCATCGTCGAGCTCCTGCTCCGACGAGGCGCCTTCGCGCGCCAGGGTTTCCGAGCGCGCGAGCCGCCGCCGCGCCGCGTCGAGTTCGCTTTCGCGCTGCCTCACCGCGGCCTGGCCGGCCGTTACGTCGCTGCGGCGCATGGCGACCTGGGCCTCGGTGGCGGCCACCGTGTTCACCGCCTGCCGCTTCTGGGCCTTGGCTTCGGCGCGCTGGGCTTCGAGCGTTTGCACCTGCATCCGGGCCAGCGGCTGGCCGGCGGTCACGAAGTCGCCTTCCCTGACCAGGATCGCCTCGACGCGGCCGCTGAGTTTGGTCGCCACATCGACCTCGGTGGCTTCGATGCGGCCGTTACCGCTGGCGAAACCTTCGCCCGGCCCTTGCGGGTGCATGGCCCGCCAGCCGTACCAAACGATGGCCGCGAGCAGGATGAGGATGATGGCGGGGGCGAAGAGTTTTTTCATCATGGGCTGCGCGTTATTTCCTGCCCCGCTTGCGGGACAAGGGGGTCTGGCGTGGGAACCGGACGCGATCCGCCGCCGAGCGCCGCATAGAGCGCGACGCGGCTGGACAACAAGGCGTGCCGCGTCTGAACCAGCAACTGCTGGGCCGCCAGTTGATCGCGTTGTGCGTCGAGCACTTCGAGGAAAGCCGCCGCGCCGTTGTCGTAGCGCAGCTTGGCCAGGCGTGCGCGTTCGTCCTGCGCCGCCTGCGTGGCGCGCAACGTGCGCACCTGCTCTTCGAGCGCGCTGCGCGCCGACAGGGCGTCGAGCACGTCGCGGAAAGCCGCCTGGATGCTCTGCTCATATTGAACGACGGCCTCATCGCGCCGGACTTCGCTGAGTTCGAGATTGGCCTGCCGCAGGCCGCTGTCGAAGATCGGCAGCGAAATGCTCGGCGCGAAGTTCCACGCCCGGCTGCCGCCGCCGAACAGGCCATCGAGCTGGCTGCTCGCCGTGCCGAATACGCCCGTCAGCGTCACCTGCGGGAAAAAGGCGGCGCGCGCCGCGCCGATGTTGGCGTTGGCCGCTTTCAGGCGGTGTTCGGCGGCGATGATGTCGGGCCGGTTTTCCAGCAGATCCGAAGGCAGGCCGGGGGCGAGCTCGCGCAGCAATTCCTCGTCGTGGGGCCGCTGCGCCGCCGCGTCCCATTGCGGCGGGCTGCCCAGGAGCAGTTCGAGCGCGTGCGCCTGCGTGGCGCGTTGCTGCTCCAGTTGCGACAACAAGGTGCCGGCCTGCTGCCACAGCACTTCGACCTGGGTCAGATCGAGCCTGGATGTGGCGCCCACCTCGACCCGCCGTTGAAAGATGCGCAGCGACTCGGCGCGGCTGTCGGCGGTCTGCTTGGCCAGTGCGATGCGCTCGTCGAGTTCGCGCAAGCCGAGCCAGGTTTGCGCGACCTGGGTGATCAGGCTCAGCGTCACGGCGCGGTGGGCTTCCTCGCTGGCCAGGTAGCTTTCCAGCGCGGCGTCCTTGAGGCTGCGGATGCGGCCCCAGAAATCGATCTCCCAGCTCGCCAGCCCGACACCGGCCTGGTATTGGCCGCTGATCACCGGACGCCCCAGCAGGTTCAGATCGCCGGGCACGAGCGAGCGCGTGCCGTTGGCGCTGACGCCGGCCGTGGGCAACAGGGCGGAGCCTTGAATCTGGTAGGCCGCGCGCGCCTCGTCGATGCGCAAGGCGGCCAGGCGCAAGTCGAGGTTGTTGCGCAGCGCCTGCTCGATCAGGCCGCGCAATTGCGGATCGGCGAAGTAATCGCGCCAGTCCAATTGCGCGGCAGACAAGTGCGCGGCGGATACGGCGTCGGACGCACCCTGCGCCTGTGCATAGCCTGCTGCGACCGGCAACGCGGGACGCTCGTAAGGGGGCGCGAAGGAACATGCCGCCACGCTCATCAGCATGACCGCGCAGAACGCCAATCGTCCAGCGGTTTTCTGCCTCTGCGTGGATTGCGGTGAACGCTTCATGTGCTCAGGCGGATGGTGCGCAATAGAGTAGGTATTAAGTCTAATTTGAATTTAAATTTAATGTCAAATAGAATCGGGGACTTGCTGAGGATGTTGAGGACTTCACCGCCGTTGGGCCGCTCTTAGAGCCTATTTACAAGCAGCACGCTTTTTCTTTGCATTCACGGGAATCCAGATGCCGGAAAAGATTGACGAAAAATCATCCAACCGCCTCTTGAGCGTGCCAGCGTTCTGGCCCATCGCGATGGCGGCGCAGATAGCCGAGATGGGGCAGGCGCTTTATGCGCGCAACATCCGCTTCATCGAGGAAGAAATCAAGATCCAGGCCGAGCTTCGGCCCCAGCTTGCCACGCCCAACACGGTGCGGCTCGAACTGCGCACGATGACACTGCGCGATTACGGTCAGCCGGATCACCCGTCAGGCCGGGCGCCGATCCCAACGCTGGTCGATGCGCCCTATGCCGGCCATACCTCGGTGATCGCCGATTACGCCAAGGGGCAAAGCCTGGTCGAGACGCTGCTGGCCAACGGCCTGCCGCACGTCGCGCTGACCGACTGGAAATCGGCCACCGATGACATGAAGGACCTCGACATCGACGACTACCTCGCGCAACTGCTGGCCGCCATCGACGACCTCGGCGGCAAGGTCAATCTGGTGGGGTTGTGCCAGGGCGGCTGGATGTCCTCGATGCTCGCGGCGCGCTTCCCCGGCAAGGTCAACGCCCTCGTGCTGGCCGGCGCGCCGATCGACACCGACGCGGGGGACGACCTGATCAAACACATGGCGCATGCCTCGCCGATGTCGTTCTACGAGGACCTGGTCAAACTCGGCCAAGGCCGCATGCTGGGCAAATTCATGCTGCGGGGATGGAAGAACATGAACCCGGCCGAGCACTACGTGCAGGATCACATCGACCTGTACCAGCATATCGACGACCCGGCCTACATCAAACAGGAGGAAGCCTTCAAGAGCTGGTTTGAACATCCGCTCGACCTGCCGGGGCGCTGGTACCTGCAAGTGATCCAGCAGCTTTTCAAGGAGAACCGCCTCGCCAAGGGCGAGTTCGTGGCGCTCGGGCGCAAGATCAATTTGAAGGCGATCACTTGCCCGCTGTACCTGCTGGGCGGCGAGTCGGACGACATCACGACGCCGGAACAGGTATTGGGTGCCGCAAATTACGTTGGCACACCCAAAAAACACATCGTGAGCAAGACGGTGCCGGGCGGGCACATCGGCCTATTCATGGGCAGCCGCACGCTCAAGGAACACTGGCCGGGGATCGCGCGCTGGATCGCCGCGCAATCGTCTTGAAACCCGCGCTTGAAACCCACGCTTGAAGCTCGTGTCCACCGCTGCCCTGCCCTCCCTCCCGGAAGACGCCGATCACACCCGCCCCGGCGTTGAGGCGCGCGCCGGCTGGGCGGTCGCCACCGGCCACTGGACGGCGCCGGCGCTGTCCGGGCCGCGCGTCTGGAAGACGCTGGCCGGCCAGCTCGCCCTCGTGCCGCCGCATGACGGCCAGGGCTGGGACTTGCGGTCCATCGAGCAACTCGATCACGTCGGCGCTCAACTGCTGTGGAACCACTGGCATCACGCCTGGCCCGCTCGCGTCGAGATGGATGCACGGCACCAAGCGGTGCTCGATCAGGTCGCTCGCTACACCACCGTGGCGCCGCCCGAAACGCCACCGGCGCTCACCCAACGCTTGCGGGATTTCACCCGCCACGGCCCGCGCCTGATGCTCGTGGCGCTCGATTTCCTGACCCTCGCCGGCCAGTGCGCGCTCAGTTTCGGCCGGCTGCTGCGCGCGCCGCAACGTGCGCCGTGGCGCGACATCTCGGGTCATCTGCATCACTTCGGCGCCACCGCCCTGCCCATCACCGCGCTGGTCGGGCTGCTGATTGGCGTCGTGCTGGCCTACCTGACTTCGCAGCAACTGCGGCAGTACGGCGGCGAGATCTTCATCGTCAACATCCTCGGCTTGTCGCTGGTGCGCGAGCTCGGGCCGGTGCTGGCGGCGGTGCTGATCGCCGGGCGCTCGGGCTCGGCCATCACGGCGCAGATCGGCGTCATGCGCGTCACCGATGAACTCGACGCCATGCGTGTGATGGGCATTGCGCGCAACTTCCGGCTCGTGCTGCCGCGCGTGCTGGCGCTGGCCGTGGCGATGCCGCTGATCAGCCTGTGGACTTCGATGGCGGCGCTGCTCGGCGGCATGGTCGCGGCCGACTTGGCGCTCGACATTTCGCCCTCGTACTTCCTGTCGGCGCTGCCGGGCGCGGTGCCGCTGGCCAATCTCTGGCTCGCGCTGGCGAAGTCGGCGGTATTCGGCGTGCTGATCGCGCTCATCGGCTGCCGTTTCGGCTTGAAGGTGCTACCGAACACCGAAAGCCTCGGGCAAGGCACGACCTCGTCGGTCGTGACTTCGATCACCGTCGTGATCCTCGTTGACGCCCTGTTCGCGGTGCTGTTCAAGTCGGTGGGCTTCTAACCATGACCATTGAACATCAAAGTGAGCAAGCAACGGGGGTGGTTGAAATCCACAAGCTTTGGACGGTGCTGGAGTCGCCGCAAGGCCAGAACGTGATCCACCGCGACCTCGACCTGAAGATCTGGCGCGGCGAAGTGCTGTCGCTGGTCGGCGGCTCGGGCAGCGGCAAGACGATGCTGCTGCGGCAAATCCTCGGCCTCGCGCGGCCGGCCAAAGGCACGGTCAGCGTGCTCGGTCAGCCGCCGGCCCAACTCGGCGCCCGGGGCGCGGCCGATGTCGGGATGCTGTTTCAGCACGGCGCGCTGTTCTCGGCCTTCAGCGTGCTCGACAACATCGCTTTTCCGCTGCGCGAACTCAAGGCCCTGCCCGAGGAACTGATCCGCGACGCCGCGCTGGTCAAGCTGCAAATGGTCGGCCTCGATCCCCGGCACGCCACCAAGCGGCCCGCCGATCTGTCGGGCGGCATGGTCAAGCGCGTGGCGCTGGCGCGCGCGCTGATCATGGACCCGCCGCTGCTGCTGCTCGACGAGCCCACCGCCGGCCTCGACCCCGAAGGCGCCGATGGCTTCTGCGAGCTGCTGCGCAGCCTGCACAGCGAACTCGGGCTCACGGTGGTGATGGTCACGCACGATCTCGACACGATCTTCGACCTGAGCACGCGCATCGCCGTGCTGGCCGACCAGCGCGTGATCGTCGCCGACACGCCGCGCCAGGTCATCGCGTACCCGCATCCGTTCATTCAACGCTACTTTCTCGGCGACCGCGGCCAGCGCGCAATGGCGGCGCTGCGTGATGGCGCCGGGCTTGCGTTTCATCAAGGAGGCTAAGGTCATGGAAAACAAGGCTCATGCGCTCACCGCCGGCATATTCCTGCTTGGTCTGGTCGCCGCGCTAATCGTGCTGGTGGTCTGGCTCACGCGCGACGACACCGTGCGCAATACCTTCGAACTATCAACCCGCGATCCGGTCAGCGGCCTGCAACCGCAGGCGACGGTGCGCTACCGCGGCATGGAGGTCGGCAAGGTGGTGTCGATCGACTTCGACCAGCAGGTCAAAGGCAATGTGCGCGTGCGCATCAGCGTCGATGAACGCGTGCCGCTGACGACCTCGACCTACGCGACGCTGAGTTATCAAGGCGTGACGGGCCTGGCCTCCATCGCGCTCGACGACAAGGGCGAGTCGCAGCAGGCGCTGATACCCGACAACCAGAACCCGCCGCGCATTCCGCTCAAGCCCTCGATGCTTGCGCAATGGCAGGATCGCGGCGCGGAATTGATCGACCAGGTCGAGGAAGCGGCGCGGCGCATTAATGCGCTGGTCGGCGCGGACAACCAGAAGCGCATCGCCGCGGCACTCGACGACATCGCCAGCGCCGCGGCGAGCGCCAGCCAGCTCACGAAGTCGCTCAACGACACGATCAAGACCAGCCTGAACCCCACGCTGCGGGCGCTGCCGCCGCTGGCCGGGCACACGCAGGACACGCTGGCGTCGGTCAAAAGCGCGGCCGGCGATGTCTCGCGCGTGGCCAACAACCTCAACACCTCGGTAACCCGGCTCAACGCGCCCGACGGCCCGCTCGATCGCCTCGGTAACGGCTCGCGCTCACTGGCGCAGGCGATGGAATCGTTCAATACCACCACACTGCCGCGCCTGAACCGCGTCGCCGACGACGCCTCGCACGCCGCGCGCCGTCTCGGACACGTGACCGACAGCATCAACGACAACCCGCAATCGCTGCTGCTCGGCGATGCCGCCGCCGCCGGGCCGGGAGAGCGGGGCTTCGTGCCGCCTGCCGCGGCCGGGGCGCGCCCTTGAGGATCAAGCGCATGAAACACACGCCTTTCTTGAGGAACGCCACCGCGATTGCCGCGCTGGCGGCGAGTTTGCTGATGGCCGGTTGCAGCGTCTTGCCCGCTCCCTCGCCGCGCCCGGCGCTCTATGACTTCGGCCCCGGCCCGGCCGCCGCTGGCGCAGCGGGCACGATGCCCGGACGGCCGCCGATCGCGCTGGCCGGCGTCGATGCCCCGGTGCGCCTCGATGGCACCGAGATGTTCTATCGCCTTGGCTATGCCGATGCCAACGAGCTCAGGTCTTACGGCCAGTCGCGCTGGAGCCAGCCGCCCGCGCAGTTGCTGCGCCAGCGCCTGCGCGCGGCGTTGGCCGCCACGCACCAGGTGCTTGAGACGGAAGACAGCGCCACCATGGCCCGCGCCGAAGGCCGCGTGCCCGACACCTTGCGCGTGACGCTGGAGGAGTTCAGCCAGTTCTTCGAGTCGCCCACCCGCAGCGTCGCACTGGTGCGCGTGAATGCCACGCTGATCCACGCCACGCCGGGCGGCGAGCGCGTGCTGGCGCAGCGCAGCTTCAGCGCCAAGCAAGCGGCGCCAAGCGATGACGCGCCCGGCGGGGTGAAGGCGCTCGCGGCGGCGAGCGATGCGGTGGCGGCCGACCTGGCCGCTTGGGTGAACCAACCGCGATGACCGTGATGTTCCCAGGACCTAAGTCGTGGTTTCTTCCCGCGCTTGGCGTGACGGCACAGGGCAGCCCGGAGGGGGCAACCATTGCTCTGTACTCAGCAAAATCAATGACTAAAGAAGCAAATCAAAAGGAGGATCACGCATGATTACAGCCCCACGCGGACTGCGCGCAGACGGGGAAATGACCCGTACCCGGTTATTGGAAGCGGCAGGCGAGCTGTTCGCTTCAACGGGTTTCGCTGAAACGACCAGCAAGGCCATCGCAGCGCGAGCGGGCGCGGATTTGGCCTCGATCAACTACCACTTTGGCAGCCGTGATGGCCTCTACCAATCGGTGCTGGTCGAAGCGCACCGCCGGCTCCTGGACCCGGCCGACCTACAGCAACTCACGCAAAGCCCGCTTTCCGCCGCGAAAAAGCTCAAGATACTGATCGAGCAATTGGTTCAACAAGCAACCGGTGATGCCAAGGGCTGGCACTTGACCGTCCTGGCGGCCGAAGCCCTGACGCCGACCTCGCACGGCCAAGTGCTTTACCGGCCGCAAGCGCCTGCCAAAACGGCTGGGGTCATGTCACTTCTCAGAGACATCACGGGCATTCCCATCGATGACCCGGCCTTGCAGCGCTGCATGCTCAGCGTCGCCGCACCATGCCTTCTGTTGCTGATCAGCAAGCGCAATAAACCGTGGCCACAGGGAGCCCGGCCTTGGCTGCACGGAGTCCAGCAGATGCCGCACAAGGAGATCGTTGAACACCTCTATGAATTTGCGATGGCGGGATTGAAAACGATTGGCAAGGAATACGCCAGAAACAAGGAGACGTCCAAATCGCACTCTTCTTCGGAAGCATCCTCTCAGATGGAAAAACCATGATTGATACCTCACTGTTCTCCCTCGCCCCCGACGGCGTCACGCGCCTGCTCGATTGCGCGCGCCAACTGGGCCGCATCCGCGTGGCGGTGGTTCATCCGTGCGAGGTCACGAGCCTGGCCACCGTGCTGGAAGCGCATACGCTGGGGTTGATCGACCCCGTCGTGGTCGCGCCGGTGGCCAAGGTGCGCGCGGTGGCGGCGCAGGCCGGCATCGACATCGCCGGGCTGGCCATTGAGGATGTGCCGCACAGCCACGCCGCCGCCGCGCGCGCGGTCGAAATGGCGCGCGCCGCGCAGGTCGAGGCGCTCATGAAGGGCAGCCTGCACACCGACGAGCTGATGAGCGCCGTGGTCAATGGGGTCACGGGGCTGCGCACCAAACGCCGCATCAGCCATTGCTTTCTGATGCAGTCGCCGCGCTACCCGCGCCCCTTTATCGTCACCGACGCCGCGATCAACATCGCGCCGACGCTCGAAACCAAGGCCGACATCGTGCGCAACGC
>CAYTPC010000110.1:0-26600 GCA_964439605.1 uncultured Burkholderiaceae bacterium | reverse complement strand
ATGCCTCTTCTTGAAGTTTCGGGTCTCACGCAACGCTTCGGCGGGCTGCAGGCGCTTTCGGATTTCTCGTTCCAGTTGCGGGAGCACGAACTCGTGGGCCTGATCGGTCCCAACGGGGCGGGAAAAACCACGGTTTTCAACATCGTCTCCGGCTTCTACAAACCCACCGAAGGCAATATCGTTTTCGACGGGCGGCGGATCAACGGGCTCAAGCCGCATCAAATCACGGCCCTGGGCATGGCGCGCACCTTCCAGAACATCCGGCTCTGGAACGACCTGACGGTGCTGGACAACCTCCGCCTGGCGCACTACCACCGGCTCGGCTATGACTTTTGGGGCGCCGTTCTGCGCACGGCGCACTACCGTCAAGCGGAAAAAAACATCGAAACCCATGCCCGCGAAGTGCTGGAGATGATGAAGCTGACCGACTGCGCCGCAGAGTTGCCAAAGAATCTGCCTTACGGCCTGCAACGCCGCGTGGAGCTTGCGCGCGCCCTGGCGAGCAAACCCAAATTGCTGCTGCTGGATGAACCGGCGGCGGGGTTGAATTCGTCCGATGTCGAAGATCTGATCCGCCTCATCGGCTGGATTCATAACGAATTCAAACTGACGATCTGGATGATCGAGCACCAGATGAAAGTGGTCATGACCTTGTGCCAGCACCTGACCGTCATCGATTTCGGCCGCGTCATTGCCACGGGCAAACCGGAAGAAATCAGGAACAACCCTGAAGTCATCAAGGCTTACCTTGGGGACGAGGCGGTCTGATGTTGAGCGTAACCAATCTCAAGGCGGCCTACGGCAAGATCGAAGCCTTGCACGGGATCTCCTTTCATGTCGAAAAAGGAGAAATCGTCACGCTGATCGGGGCCAACGGCGCCGGCAAATCGACCACGCTCAAGGCTCTGATGCGGCTCACTCCGCCGGAGTCGCCGATCGTAACCGGCGGCGACATCACATTCGACGGCGTTTCCCTGTTGGACAAGCCCGCGCATCGCATCGTGTCCGACATCAAAATGACGCTGGTACCCGAAGGGCGCCGCATCTTCGGCAACCTGACGGTCATGGAAAACCTGCAACTGGCCTCCTGGTCACGCAAAGGAGAAGACGCGCACAAGGAAATCGGGCGCATTTTCGATTTGTTCCCGCGTCTGGCAGAGCGGGCGCGGCAAAGAAGCGATACGCTTTCCGGCGGCGAACAGCAAATGCTCGCCGTGGGCCGTGCGCTGATGACCAAGTGTTCGATACTGCTGCTCGATGAGCCCTCGATGGGATTGGCCCCGGTCATCATGTACGACATGTTCCGGACTTTGAAGGAACTCAACTCCGATGGCCTGACCATCATCGTGGTTGAACAGAATGCACGCTTGGCCCTGTCGGTAGCCAACCGGGGCTATGTGCTGGATACCGGCGAAATCGTCGCCGAAGGTTCTGCCAAGGAACTGCTGAACAAGCCGGAAATCAAGGCCGCTTATCTCGGCGGGTAAGCGGTGAAGCCCTCCTCCGCTACGGCGGCGAGCGCGATCTACACCTGGGGGCGCGCTGAGTCTATGCGACGGCCTGAATAAAAAGGGGCCGTCCGCGCGGCCCCCAAAAAGACGATGAAGGCGCTTTTACTTGCGCGCTTCGGAAACCAGGTACGTGACGACCTGCAAGGCGCGATCGAGGCCGCGGGCTGTTTCGCCATCCACATACCAACGGCCGGCCACGCCCAACGACGGCACACCGGCGATCTGATAGCTTTCCTGCAACTGCGTGGCGCGCTTGGTTTCGCTGGCCACCGAGAACGAACGGTACATTTCCTCAAAAGCCTTGGCATCAAGACCCTGTTGCCGGCCAACCCACTCCAGCACACCCTTGTCATCCATCATCGGCTTACCGCGCGGCTGATGAATTGCCTCGAAGACCTTGCGCTGGTACTCGTCTACTTTTCCCATCGCCGCGAGTGCGTAGTAAAGGCGCTGCTTGGCCTCGGCGTCCCGCCCGACGAAGGCCACTGGCACACGGCGGAACGCCACGTAAGACGGCAGCTGCTTGACCCAGGCTTCAAGCCGCCCCTCGAACTCGGCGCAATGAGGGCAGTTGTAGGAGAAGAACTCGATCACCTCGACCTTGTCGGCCGGCGCGTCGACCGACGCACGCTGCTTGAGCTCGACGTAATCGGTCCCCGCCTTGAAAGTACGGTCCTGCGCATGCGCGGCACTGACCAGGGACACCGCCCCCAGCGAAGCGATGGCCAGAGAGAAATCACGGCGTTTCATGGATCAGGTTCTCCTTTATCCCTTGTACATCAGTGGATGCGCGGCGGTACACGGGTTTGGCGTACCTGTGCGCAATATCTTCCAAGTTTAACGTTGTGCGCGCACCAGCGCGGCTTCGAGACCGATATTTTCCAGGCGCTGCTTGAGTTTGTCGGCATCGCCCTTGCCGTCGAACGGCCCTGCCCGCACACGGAACACGGTACGGCCGGCCTGTTCGTGCTCGGCCACCTGGGCTTCCACGCCCATCAGCGAGAGCTTGGCGCGCTGGGATTCGGCGTCCTCGCCGGTACGAAAGGCGCCGACCTGGACGTAATACAGGAAGGGACCGGAATCGTTGGCCTTGGCGCGTACCCAGTCGCCAAGCGGATCGTCGGAAGTCCGTGGCTGCGTGACCGGCGCAGTCGCAACAACCGGCGGCGTGGTCTGTGCCTGCGCGGGTGGGGGCACGACGGGCTCGGACCGCGAGTCAGATGCTCCCGTGTCGGCGGTGGCTGGCGCAGGCGCAGGCGTGGGCGCACGCCCAGCCAGCGGCGCATTCGGGTTCCAGTCGCGATTGCGGCGCGCTTCGGTTTCGTCCTGCGCGGCGACGGTGTGCTGGTTTTTGGACAGGAAAGGAACCGGCACCTTGGCCACGTAGATCGCAACGGCAAGTGCGGCGCCCAGGCCGATCACGGCGCCGACGATCAGGCCGATGAAGAAATTACCGCGTTGCTTGCGCTCATTTTTCATGATTGGTTTCCGAAATCACATTTTGCGCGGCGCACTCACGCCGAGAATCGACAGGCCATTGTGCAGCACCTGCGCGGTGGCCGCGACGAGCGCCAGACGCGCGCGCTTGACCGTCTCGTCATCCACCAGAATGCGCTCGGCGTCGTAGTAGCTGTGGTAGGCGGCGGCGAGTTCGCGCAGGTAGAAAGTCACGTCGTGCGGCGCAAAACCGCGCGCGGCATCGGTCAGCATCGCCGGGAACTTTGCGAGCATCAACATCAGCGACTGCGCGGCGGCGCTATCGAGCGCGCCGAGCTCAGCTCCTTCAAGCGCGGCCGTGTCGCCGCCCCAGGCCGCAAGCACCGAGCAGATGCGCGCATGGGCGTACTGGACGTAATAAACCGGGTTGTCGTTGTTCTGCGCGAGCGCCAGATCGACATCGAAGGTGTATTCGGTATCAGGCTTGCGGCTGAGCAGGAAGAAGCGCACCGCATCGGTGCTGGTCCATTCGATCAGATCGCGCAGCGTGACGTAGCTGCCGGCGCGCTTGCTGATTTTCACTTCCTCTCCGCCGCGCACCACACGCACCATGGTGTGCAGCACGTAGTCCGGATAGCCCGCCGCAATGCCGACACCAGCCGCCTGCAAGCCGGCGCGCACCCGCGCGATGGTGCCGTGATGATCGGTGCCCTGAATGTTCACCACCTTGTGAAAGCCGCGTTCCCATTTGGCGATGTGATAGGCCACGTCGGGAACGAAATAGGTATAGGTGCCGTCCTGCTTGCGCATGACGCGGTCCTTGTCGTCACCGTAGTCAGTAGTCCGCAGCCACAGCGCGCCTTCCTGCTCATAGGTTTTGCCGGCATCGACCAAGCGCTGAACGGTTGCCTGGACACGCCCGCTCGTGTACAGGCTCGATTCAAGATAGTAGTTGTCAAAGCGCACCTGGAAGGCCCTGAGGTCCAGATCCTGCTCGTGACGCAGATAGGCCACCGCGAATTGCCGGACCGAATCGAGGTCTTCGACCTCGCCGCTGGCCGTATATGCGCGGTCGTCGGAGCGGACGGTTTTTCGGGCGAGGAAATCCTGCGCGATATCGGCGATGTAGTCGCCGTTGTACGCCGCATCGGGCCAGCCGGCATCACCGGGCTTGAGGCCCTTGGCTCGCAGTTGCACGCTCGTGGCCAGCGTCTGAATCTGCACGCCAGCATCGTTGTAATAGAACTCGCGGTAGACCTGCGCGCCCTGCGATTCGAGCAAATTGCAAATCGCGTCACCCAGCGCGGCCTGCCGTCCATGCCCCACGTGCAGCGGCCCGGTCGGGTTGGCCGAGACGAACTCGACCAGCACGCGCTCACCATTGCCGGCCTGGCGGCCGAAAGCTTCGCCAGCCGCCAGCACCTCGCGCACGATCTCCTGCTTGGCAGCCGGCTTGAGCCGGATGTTCAGAAATCCCGGACCGGCGATCTCCACCGCTTCGACCCATTGCGCATAAGCCGGCGTTGCCAGCAGCGCGGCACGGATGTCCTCGGCCAGTTCGCGCGGCTTGCGCGCCAGCGGTTTGGCCAGTTGCATGGCGGCGGTACAGGCCCAGTCGCCGTGCGCCGCGACTTTGGGCGACTCGAACGCCGCCTTGGCGCCTGCACCAGGCGTAAAAAATTCCAACGTGCTCGCCGTAGCATCGAGCAACGCTTGCTTAACCAATAACATCGTGCGATTTTACCGGGGGTGCCGGAACTCACGGACACCGGAATTCGCGGGCCCGAATAGATCATGAGCAGGCTCTCACCCGAAGCCGCGTGCAAAAAAAACGGCCGCAAGCGGAATCAGCACGATCAGGTGCGCCTCGACCATCACGAGACGGCGTGTGGCACGCACATCCTGATCCGAAGGCGCCGCGCCGCCAGCACGCATGATGCGCCGCCAGCGCCTGAACCGAAGCGCCGGCGCAATCGAAATCAGCCCGGTCACCACAAATAACGCGAGCTTGACGTACAGCAGCGGGTTGGTCCAATACCAAACCGCGCCCTTGATACCCCACCAGCTGCGCGCAACGCCGGTCGCCAGCACCAGCAGCACCGAGATGAGGTAGATGAGATCGACGCGGACAAGGCGTTCGATCACCGCATCGTTCATCCACTCGATACGGCACAGCGCCGCTTCGCTCGAAAGGAAGACCACCATCGTCAGGATGGCCAGGAAGTGCAGGTATGCCAGGATCGCTTCGAGGGTCATCGCGTGCTTGCTCGGGATTGCAAAGGCGGCATTGTGCCGTTCCAGAACTCCGGGCGCGCGTATTGCGCCTTGAGAAAATCCAGCCACAGCCGCACGCGCAGCGGCAGGTGCTTGCGCTGAGGGAATACCGCATAGACCCCATTGGGCGGCGCGGCAAATTCGTCGAGCACCGGCACCAGCCGGCCGGCATCGATCTCGGCTTCAACCTCCCACATGCTGCGCCACGCAATGCCGTAACCGGCAAGGCACCAGTCGTGCAACACCTGTCCATCAGAGCAATCGAGCGGCCCGCCCAGACGCAGGTGAATGATTTCGGGTTCGCCCTCGCCGTCCTCGCGCGGCACGCGAAAAGCCCAGCCTCGCGTTTGCGAGGCATCGCTGGACAGCGTCAGGCAAGGCAGGCGCACAAGCTCCGACGGATGCTGGGGTACCCCGTAACGGCGCAGAAACTCCGGCGAAGCGACACAGCGGCGCCGGTTATCGGCCAAGCGCACACTCACGAACGAAGAATCGGGCAAATCGCCCACCCGCACCGCGCAGTCGTAGCCTTCGCCGGCCAGATCGACGACGCGGTCGCTGAGGTTGAGCGAAATGCGCACATCGGGATGCAAGGTATGGAAACGCGGAACCAGGGGCGCGACGTGACGCCGCCCGAATCCGGCCGGCGCGGTCAGGCGCAAATGGCCGCTGGCCTTGACGCCGCCCGCGCTCACACTCGCCTCGGCGCTGGCCAGTTCGACCAGCAGCCGCTGGCAATCTTCGAGAAAGGCGCTGCCCTCGTGCGTGAGCATCACGCGCCGCGTCGTGCGCACGAACAGCTTGACGCCCAGACGCTCCTCAAGCGCATCGAGGCGCCGGCCAATCACCGCCGGCGCCACGCCTTCGACCTTGGCCGCGGCGGTGAGCCCGCCGCGCACCGCAATGGCAACGAAGGATTCAAGCTGCTTGAGGCGATCCATCAGCGAAAATTGTTCAAAGCGCGGAACCGGAAGTCCATAGATTACCCTCAATCAAGGTGTGAATAAATAAATTTTCTCGCGATTAATCTTCTGGCCAGTTGCAAATAAAGTAACGGTATGGGCCGCCGGCCCGCGCCTTTCTGCCTGTCCGCCCACATGGGCAAGGCAACGTTTCCACTGTTTCCACTGTTTTTCGAGATTCCAGACATGACCGACCGCATCCTTGCCCACGGCCTCCAGGTGGCCGCCGAACTTCATCGCTTCGTCGAAGAACAGATCCTGCCCGGCATCGGCCTTTCCAGCGATAGCTTCTGGAAAGGCTTCTCGGCGATCGTGCATGAACTCGGGCCGAAAAACGCGGCGTTGCTGGCCGAGCGCGACCGGCTGCAAGCCGAACTCGACGCCTGGCACAAGGCGCACCCCGGCCCGATCAAGGACATGGCCGCCTACCGCGCCTTCCTCGAAAAAATCGGCTACCTGCTGCCGCAGCCGGCGGGCACGAAGATCACCACTGCCCACGTCGATGCTGAACTCGCGCTGCAAGCGGGGCCGCAACTGGTGGTGCCGATCCTGAACGCGCGCTATGCGCTCAATGCGGCCAATGCGCGATGGGGATCGCTGTACGACGCGCTGTACGGCACCGACGTGATCCCCGAAACGGGCGACGCCGAAAAAGGCAAGGGCTACAACCCGGCGCGCGGCGCCAAGGTGATCGCCTATGCGCGCGCGGTGCTCGACCAGGCCGCGCCGCTCGCACAAGGCTCGCACAAAGATGCAACCGGCTATCGCGTCGAGGGCGGCAAGCTCGTGGTCACACTCACGAACGGCGCCACCGGCCTAGCCGACCCGGCGCAATTCATCGGCTATCAAGGTGATGCACAAGCGCCTTCGTCGGTGCTGCTGCGCCACCATGGCATTCACGTCGATATCCGCATCGACCGCGGTTCGCCGATCGGCAAAAGCGATGCAGCCGGCGTCAGCGACGTGGAACTTGAAGCGGCGCTGTCCACCATTCTCGACCTCGAAGACTCGGTTGCCGCCGTCGATGCCGCCGACAAAGTGCTGGGCTACAGCAACTGGCTGGGCATCCAAAAGGGCACGCTGACCGAGGAAGTCAGCAAGGGCGGCAAGACCTTCACCCGGCGCCTGAACGCCGACCGCCGCTACACCGGCGCCGATGGCCAGCCCGTCGTACTGCATGGCCGTTCGCTGATGTTCGTGCGCAACGTCGGCCACCTGATGACCAACCCGGCGATCACCTACGACGGCGGCAAGGAAATTCCGGAAGGGATCATGGATGCCGTCATCACCACCGCGATCGCCGTCTTCGACCTCAGGGGCAAAAACGAAAACGCCATCCGCAATTCGCGCGCCGGCAGCATCTACATCGTCAAACCCAAGATGCACGGCCCGGCTGAAGTCGCTTTCGCCAACGAATTGTTCGGCCGCGCCGAGCAATTGCTGGGCCTGCCGGCCAACACCGTCAAGCTCGGCATCATGGACGAGGAACGCCGCACCAGCGTCAACCTGCAAGCCTGCATCGCCGAAGCGGCCGCGCGCGTGGCCTTCATCAACACGGGCTTTCTCGACCGCACCGGCGACGAAATGCACACGTGCATGCGCGGCGGCGCCGTGCTGCGCAAGGGCGACATGAAAAGCACGTCCTGGCTCCAAGCTTACGAACGCAACAACGTGCTGGTCGGCCTGAGCTGCGGCCTGCGCGGCCGCGCGCAGATCGGCAAAGGCATGTGGGCCATGCCCGACCTGATGGCCGCGATGCTCGAACAGAAAATCGGCCACCCCAAAGCCGGCGCCAACACCGCCTGGGTGCCCTCGCCCACGGCGGCGACGCTGCACGCGCTGCACTACCACCAGGTCGACGTCGCCGCGGTGCAGAAAGAGCTGGAAAAAATCGATGCCGCGGCCGAGCGCGACACGCTGCTGGCAAACCTGCTGCAAGCGCCCATCGCGCCCAATCCGGATTGGAGCCAAGCCGACAGGCAGCAGGAGCTTGACAACAACGTGCAAGGCATCCTCGGCTACGTCGTGCGCTGGATCGACCAGGGCGTGGGCTGCTCGAAGGTGCCCGACATCCACGACATCGGCCTGATGGAAGACCGCGCCACGCTGCGCATCAGCAGCCAGCACATCGCCAACTGGCTGATGCACGGGGTGGTCACGAAAGAACAGGTCAACGCCACCTTCGAACGCATGGCCGCCGTGGTGGACCAACAAAACGCAGGCGACCCCAACTACCGCAACATGGCGGGCCACTTCGACACCTCCTTCGCCTACCGCGCGGCGCAAGATCTGGTATTCAAGGGCGTCGAGCAACCCAGCGGCTACACCGAACCGCTGTTGCACGCATGGCGCCTCAAGGCCAAGGCCGCCGGACTTTGATCCCATGAAAGATCTGGCTGCCCCCCAGGCGATCGACCCTACCCGCTGCCCGCTGTGCGGCCAACCCAACCAGTGCGCGGCGGAAATCAGGCGCGAGACCAACCAGCCCCAGCCGCCGTGCTGGTGCCGGCAAGCCAGCTTCACCGAAGCCCTGCTCGCGCGGGTACCGCAAGCCGCGCGCCACCAAGCCTGCATCTGCGCCCGTTGCGCGGCGCAGGCGCTTGAGTAAAAACAGCAGCGACAATACGGGATCGATTTTCCTGATCTTTATTACCTCGCCCTATCCGCATGTGCCAGTTACTCGGAATGAACTGCAACACGCCGACCGACGTCGCGTTCAGCTTTGCCGGCTTCTCGCAACGCGGAGGGCGCACCGACCACCACGCCGACGGATGGGGCATTGCCTTCTTTGAAGACCGGGGCCTGCGCCTGTTCGTCGATCGTGAAAGCGCCTGTGATTCGCCGATCGCGCGGCTGATCCGCGACTACCCGATCCGCAGCCGCAACGTCATCGCGCACATCCGCAAGGCCACACAGGGCCAGGTAACGCTGCAAAACTGCCACCCTTTCATGCGCGAACTGTGGGGCCGCTACTGGGTGTTCGCACACAACGGCGACCTCAAAAACTTCGCGCCGCCCTTGCATGGCGGTTTTCACCCGGTAGGCAATACCGACAGTGAATATGCCTTCTGCTGGCTGATGCAGGAACTGGCCAAATCGCACGCCGACGTGCCGAACATCGATGAGCTGACGCTCACACTGCGCGAACTGGTGCCGCGCATCGCGCGCCACGGCACCTTCAACTTCATGCTCTCGAACGGGCAGGCGCTGTGGACGCACGCCTCGACGAAGTTGTTCTACACCGAGCGGCGGCATCCGTTTGCCACCGCGCACCTGGCCGACGAAGATCTTTCGATCGACTTCGCCGAGCACACCACGCCTGCCGACCGCGTAGCCCTCGTGGTGACCGCGCCGCTGACGACCGACGAAACCTGGACGCCCTTCGCGCAAGGGGAACTGCGGGTGTTCGTGGACGGGCGCTGCGTGGCATAAACAGGCTCTACCGCTTCAACCCCTGCAACTTCGCAAAGGCATTGGCCATCACGCCCTGGGGCGCCGGATCCTGGCTGCGGCGCGGCTGATGCCCGCGGCCTGCTCCTTCGAAGCGGTTTTCGCGCGCCCCGTCGCGGCGGCCCGATGCGGCGTCAAGCTTCATCGTCAGGCTGATGCGCTTGCGCGGGATGTCGATTTCCATCACTTTGACCTTGACGATGTCGCCGGTCTTGACCACCTCGCGCGCATCGCTGACGAACTTGTGGCTGAGCTGGCTGACGTGCACGAGGCCGTCCTGGTGCACGCCAAGATCGACGAAAGCGCCAAACTGCGCCACGTTGCTGACCGTGCCTTCGAGCACCATGCCTTCCTTGAGATCGGCGATGTCCTGGACGCCATCGTTGAAGCGCGCCACCTTGAAATCGGGGCGCGGATCGCGGCCGGGTTTTTCCAGTTCCGCAAGAATGTCGCTGACGGTGATGACGCCGAACTTTTCGTTGGCGAACAGTTCCGGCCTGAGGGTTTTGAGTATTTCGGCGCGGCCCATCAGCTCGGCGATCGGCTTGCTGGTGGCCTCGATGATTTTCTCTACCACCGGATAAGTTTCAGGGTGTACGCCCGACTGGTCCAGCGGGTTGCTGCCGCCGCGCACGCGCAGGAAACCCGCGCTCTGCTCAAAGGTTTTGGCGCCGAAGCCGCCGACTTCGAGCAACTGCTGCCGGCTCGAAAAGGCGCCGTGCGCCTCGCGCCAGCGCACCACGGCTTTCGCGACGCTGGCCGACAGGCCCGAGACGCGCGCAAGCAGCGGCACGCTCGCCGTATTGAGATCGACGCCGACGCGGTTCACGCAGTCCTCAACCACCGCGCCGAGCGTGCGCGCCAGTTCGCTCTGGTTGACGTCGTGCTGATACTGCCCGACGCCGATGCTTTTGGGATCAATCTTCACGAGCTCGGCCAGCGGATCCTGCACGCGCCGCGCGATGCTGGCGGCGCCGCGCAGGCTCACGTCCACGTCGGGCATTTCCTGCGATGCGAATTCGCTGGCCGAATAAACGGAAGCCCCCGCCTCGCTGACCACCACCTTCTCGATCTTGAGCGGCTCCTGGCCGGCCTGCGCGCTCATCTTCGCGAGCAGTTGGATCAGGTCGGCCGCGAGCTTGTCGGTTTCCCGGCTGGCGGTGCCGTTTCCGATCGCGATGAGGTTCACGCCGTGCTTGGCGCAAAGCCGGCCCAGCGCGTGCAGCGCACCGTCCCAGTCTTTGCGCGGTTCGTGCGGATAGACAGTGGCGGTGTCGACCAGCTTGCCGGTCGCATCGACCACCGCTACCTTGACGCCGGTGCGGATGCCGGGGTCCAGCCCCATCACCACACGCGCGCCGGCCGGGGCGGCCAGCAGCAGGTCGCGCAGGTTGTCGGCGAAAACCTTGATCGCAACTTTCTCGGCCTCTTCGCGCAAGCGCGTGAACAGGTCGCGCTCGCTCGACAGTGAGAGCTTCACGCGCCAAGTCCAGACGACACATTTTCGAATCAAGTCATCGGCCGCGCGGCCCATGTGACTCCACCCCAAATGCAGCGCGATCTTGCCTTCGGCGATCGAAGGCGCTCCGGGCTCGGGCTCAACGGGCAGCGCGAGTCTGACGTCCAGTATCTCTTGCGCCCGGCCGCGGAATACCGCGAGCGCACGATGTGAGGGCACGCGGCCGATGGGTTCGCTGTAGTCGAAATAGTCACGGAATTTCGCGACCTCGAGGTCATTCTCGTTCTTGCCCTTGGCAAGCTTGGAAGCGAACAGGCCCTCGGCCCACAGCCATGCGCGCAGATCCTGCACCAGCGCCGCATCCTCGGCCCAACGCTCGGCCAGAAGGTCGCGCACGCCATCGAGCACCAGCGCGGGTGTTGAAAAATCGACGCCATCGGCCGCTGGCCTGACGAACTCGGCCGCCTGGGCTTGCGGATCGAGCGTTGGATCGGCGAAAAGCCGATCGGCGAGCGGTTCAAGGCCCGCCTCGCGCGCGATCTGGCCTTTGGTGCGGCGTTTGGGTTTATAGGGAAGGTAAAGGTCTTCGAGTTCCTGCTTGGTCGGCGCCGCCTCGATCGCGGCGCGCAGTTCGGGCGTGAGCTTGCCCTGCTCTTCAATGCTCTTGAGCACGGCCTCGCGGCGTTCCTCAAGTTCGCGCAAATAGGAAAGACGCGCCTGGAGTTCGCGCAGATGCACGTCATCCAGACCGTTGGTGGCCTCTTTGCGATAGCGGGCGATGAAAGGAACCGTGGCACCACCATCGAGCAGATCGATGGCGGCCTTCACCTGCGATTCGCCGACCTTCAGTTCGGCGGCAATCTGGTGGATGATTTTCTGCATGTGCGAAGCGTCGTCGGGAAGCCCAAAGCGGGCAAGTCTGCCATAGATATGGGTCGTGCCGGCAGCGCCGGTAAAGCGCACATCGGAGGTTTACGCGAAGGCCGCAAACCGGTCATTGGCAGCGGCGTCAGCGTACTGCGTGCACGGCTCGATCTGCTGGAAATCGACGCAATGCGTATTGGCATGCCCGATCGTCAGGCTCTTGTGCTTCCGGGTCATGCCAAGTAATCATGCGCAATTCAGCGCTGGGCCCGAGCGTCGACGTAGGGTCTGGTCTGCAGCAAGACGATGCGGCCATCGGTATCGATGGCCCACTCAATGTCTTGCTCGGTTTGATTGCCCAGGCGGACCTTCACCAATATGGCGGTTACAGCGAGCCGGCGCACCTGTTCGTCACTGAGGACATCGCTGGCGGAGTCGACCGGGATTTCCTTGAGCCCGCCGTTTTCATCGAGTTGCAGTTCAGTCCCCTCGCCGGAACGCGAGAAGCGCTGAACCGCCTCGCTCCAGTTGTCATACAGCGCCTGTTCGGCGATTTTTTTGCCGTCCACCATACAGGGTCAGCAAAAGAGGCAACATCGCATCAGGCTCCAAACTCACAATCTTTAGCTTCTCACCCGTCCAGGTCGCTTCAACCCGGAATCCTCGTGTGATGCACAGAAGCGGACCTGGCAGACTCCACAGAGCGCTGACACTGTCCGGAAACAGTCCGGAAAAGAAGAGTAAAGTGTCATATATGACATACGATCCATCCAGCTTCTTGCAGGAGAAGGACGAACTGGAAGCTCTCCAGGAACATGCGTTGGCAATCCTATGCGCGACAGCCCCCGAACTGCTGGGCAGGATGAAGCTCTGCGGCGGCACGGCTCTCTCGCGCTTTTACTTGCATCACCGGCTCAGCTATGACCTGGACTTCTTCCATTCGCCCGGGTTCGACGCGCAGGACGCATTGACCAAACTGAGCGCGAGCAGCCTGCGCATCGAGGACATTCAAATCACACACGACGCGGTCAAGGCTAATCAGTTGCACTTTGTCCTCGTGACTGATCGGGGCGACGTGAAGGTATCGATGGTAGAGGACATGTACGCCCAGGTGTTCCCAGCGATCGAGAGCGGTTTGACCTTCGACGGCGTCAGAATCATGACCGAGGCCATCGAAGGCCTATATCACCGTAAGCTGCGCACAGTCGTCGGATCGGCTGGCCACGCAGCGCAGATACCCTGCGCAGGTCGCCAAACGGCACGCGACATGTTCGACCTGTACGTCCTGTCGATCGCTACCCAACCGCTTGTGCCATTCATCGAGGCGCTGCCTTACGTCTTTCCGATCCAGGCCTTCTACGAGGGCTTGGCGAACATGCCTTGGTTCGATATTGCCGTGGAGTTGGAGGGGATGGTTTCGGCCCCCAAGTGGAAGTCCGGCTGCGACGTCAACACACTGCAAAGACACCTCTACGCGCAGTTGGGAATGATCGAAATCCCTGACGAGGGCAGACAAGACGAAGACGATGAGACAGGGGGTTAAAAATGACGATGATCTACCAAGCGTCCGATGCTGCCCCATGGGAAAGGGTGGCGCGCCGGGTTTTCTGGAGCCGAAAGGTGCCGTTACAGAAATGGCGCGATGGAATTCTTACGGGGCATTACTCGTACCTGCCAGACTCCATTCGGTACATGTCACCCCAGAACTTCGTGCGCTTTCTCGGCCGCGAGGCATTTGTCGATCAGTGGCCACTCATCCGCCAGCATGTTCCCCGAGAGCTTGTGCGTAACGCTGCACCACTAGACGCCCTGTGGAGCTGGCACAGCAGCAGTACTTTCAACTTGCGTCCAGAAGCAGCGCTGGCGAAATGGCCTGGTCGCCGGCGAGAGCTTTTCGATCAGGTGGTCCATGCGCCGGGCATTTCCATTTACCGCGCCGCCAAGCAGGCCAACATGCCCTATCGCCGTGCCCATGATCACGTTCGAGCCATGATTGAGTTAGGTTTGGTACGCACGCGCGAGGGCAGCGGCCCTCGCAAGGAAACGCGCCTCTACAGCTTCTGAGTTCGATGATGTCCTGATCTTGCAGGTTGTTGAGTTCCACCGTGATGGATTGGTACGAGGCACCGTTGATCTGTGCCCGCTTGGTACGCCAAGTCGCAAACATCAACCCGGATGCAGTCAAAACCTCCAGGCCGAGGCCGTCGCGGATGCCGTAAAAACCTTTGCGCATCTGACCGATGCATTGGGTGCGCTGCTTTTTCTGTCATCAAGCATCCGCCACGCACGGCACCACCAGCATCGGCTCCTGTCCATCGCCTTTCAAAACTCGGGCGGCAATATCCTCGGGCGTACCCTCGGCCAGAACCGCAAGACAGTCCAGCAACGGGTCGGGCTGACGCCTTGGCCGATGCGCTCCAGAGGCTTCTCGCATGCACAGTTCATCTACGTGATCTTGTAGCGATGGTGGCACGATACGGACCACATGGACAATCAGATCGTTACTGCGACTTCGAACCTGCCGCGACTCAAACCGGGCAGCATTGAGCGCACGCATCTGCTCGCACGGCTGGCGCAGGCCCGCCACAAGACCTGCATTCTGGTGCTTGGGCCAGCCGGCAGCGGAAAGACTTCACTCGCGTTGCAGTGGCGAGCCAAGGCCCTGGCATTTGGCTATGACGTCGCTTGGCTCACGGCTCAGCCCGGCGATGATGGGCAGGCCCTGATGAACCCACTGTTCACTGCGCTCGATCGGATTGATGCGGACATTGCCCGCGAAGCCCGGCTACTCTACAACCGGGGCCGCTCCATGGACGCCATTGCGATCGCGCTGTTACGCGGGTTCTTGGCGCGCAGTCGGCCGCTGGTGCTGGTACTCGATGACTGGCAAAACGTTGGCGATGCCAGCATCCATCATGTCATGCAGACTCTGCTGGACTTTGCGTCACCCTCATTGCGCCTGCTCATTGTCTCGCGCTCCGTGCCGTCGTTGTCGCTGGCGCGCTTGCGTGACCAGGGGGCGCTCATGGAGATTGGCCCACTCGATCTGCGCTTCACTCTTGAAGAGGTGGAGGCATTCGTGCAGGTCGCGTTGCCGCGCCCGCACTTGGCGACCGAAGCGCGGCGTCTACTCGAACTAACAGATGGCTGGGCAGCAGGGCTGCAACTGATGGCCCTGAATCCTGGTGGGTCCGCAGCGCCCGTGCAGAATGCGCATGATTTTGCAGCCTACTTCAACCGTGAAGTGCTGCGCCATTTGGACGAGGCGTCGCTGGACATCATCACGCGGCTGGCGGCTGCGCGCGGTTTCAATCCGGCGTTGGTGGTAGCACTGGCGGGGGAGGAAGCTGGTCACGCGCTGCTGGAGCGGTTGCGGTCTGAACACCTGTTTGTCACTTCCCTGGATGGCGTCGAGCGCGAAGGCTGGCAGTGCTTCCACCCTTTGTTCCGGGAACTGCTGCTGGAGCGCTTCGAGCGCCTCCCACGCGAGGAGCGCGAGCGCGTGCATACGCTGCTGGCCCAGTGGTTCGGACGCCATAGGCTCCTGCACGAAGCCGTGCATCACGGCGTTGCGGCGGGTGATCTGCAGCAGGCAGTCGAATGGGTGGACCGTTGGGCGCGGGAGCTGTTCCTCAACGGCGAACTCCAGCAACTGGTGCGTGCGGTGGCCGAGCTACCACGCACCATCCTCAACACCCGACCCTCGCTGTTGCTCTGGGTCGGTTGGGCGCAGCTGTGCTACCGCCAATTCATGGCCTGTCACAAAACATTGGCAGCGTTACGCGCTCAACTGCGGGAGGATGACCAGCAAGGCCGCGCCCACAGCGCCTTGCTCGCGTTTTCGCTAGCGCTGCAAGAGGATGATTTACGCACCGCGCAACGCCTGCTGCCGTTTATGGAAACCATGCGCCATGGCTCCGACGCCGTGCTTGCAGGCGGACGGCGTAACCTGATGGGGTGGATGTACGCCCACATGGGCGAATACGCCCAAGCTCGGGCGGTGTTGCAGGGAGCTCCCCCGTTACGAGAAGATGGCCTGCCCCTGCTCGATTCGGCGTTTGGCCAGATCATGAACGAATCGTTACAGGGTTTCGCCTGGTTGTACGAGGGTAACGTGCGCCAAGCTGACCCGCTGCTGCGCGAGGCGCTGGCCAAGGCTGAGCGCGTCCTGGGACGCTACAGCGAGCCTGCTTGCAATGCGGCAGCGTGTCTTTCCGCCGTCCTCTACGAAGTCAATGACCTAGGCGCCCTGCGGCAGTTGCTCGATGGCCGCCTGGACACAATGCAACGTGTCGTACTGCCCGATGCGCTCATCACGGTATCGCTTGCCAGCGCTCGTTTGCGCTGTTTCGAAGGTAATTTTCTCGAAGCCCTGGAAGGGCTGGAACGGTTGGAGGACATCACCCAGCAGCGCTCGCTCGACCGCTTGGTCGCCCTCAGCCTAGGCGAGCGCGTGCGCTGCCTGTTGCGCCTGGGTGATCTAGCCGCTGCTCGCCAAGTGCTGCACCAGCTCCAGGTGCTGGCCGCCCGGCAAGCGTGCGATGACAGCCCAGTCTGCCTGCGTGTACGCGGGGCGGCCCGCTACGCGCAGGCTCTGCTGCTAGCCGCCAGCCATGATGATCGCGCCGCGCTTGAGGCGCTGGGTGATCCCGGGCGCTACGACACGCCGCTGCTGCAGCGTCGCGACCGTTGTGCTGCGCAGGCGTTGCGCGCCATCCTGCTGGCGCGCGTGGGGCAGCGGTCAGTGGCGTTGCAGGCGCTGCACGATACGTTGCTCCAAGCACAGCAATATGGGCTGGTGCGCAGCATGCTTGATCTGGGCGACGAACTGCTCGCTCTAGCGGTGGAGTGCGCCCAGGGCGATGGCCAAGTCGATCCTGTGCTTGGTTTCTATGTAGATCATCTGAGTCAGCAAGCCACGCTGCACAGGGCGGGAGCCCAGCAGTCCGTGAAGACTCTGCGCGAGCCGCTGTCCGAGCGCGAGCTTGAGATATTGCGTGCGTTGGCACACAGTATGTCGAACAAGCGCATCGCCCTGGTGCTGGGCGTTTCGCCCGAAACAGTGAAATGGCATCTTCGCAATGTCTACACCAAGCTTGGCGTTGCTGGTCGTGACGATGCCGTGGCACGGGCGCGCGACCTGGGGCTGATACACCGGCACGAAGAGAGCGAAACGTGATAGCGCACGACCACATGACCAATCTTTGCGATTGACTTTCCCCTGTTGGGACAAACCCCACCCACCCATTGTGGGGAGGTGCTAGAGGAAGGGCTTGGGTGGACGATGCGCCGAGCTGGTGTGATGGCACTGGCTGTAGAGAGCATCACCCACCAAAGGAGACAACTCACATGCGCTTTCCATCGTTTTGCCACAAAGTTCTTTCCCGTGCTGCGCTTGCTGCCATTGGCTTGGCACTGACTAGCGCCAGCCATGCCCAAGAGCAACAGACCTTCAAAATCGGGGTCATCGGTTTTTTTTCCGGACCTGCGGCGGAAAGTTATGGCGTCCCTACGTCGAACGCAACCAAGATGTTGGTCGAAGCTTTCAATAATGGCAGTGCGCCGGCGCCCTACGCGACCAAGGGCTTCGGCGGCATGAAGATTGAGTACGTGTTGCTCGACGAGAACGGCGGTGCGACTAAGCAGGTGCAGGAACTGCGTAATCTCTACCAGCGCGAAGGCGTGGACGCCATCGTAGGCTATAACGGTTCGGGCGATTGCCTCGCTGTGGCGCCCGTAGCCGAAGAGATGAAGAAGCTGCTGGTGATGGCCGATTGCGGCACGCCACGCATCTTCGAGGAGGCAAACTACAAGTACGTGTTTCGCACTTCCGCCCACGGTATTGCGGACAACGTCGCCTTGGCGCGCTATCTCAAGTCGCGCAACATCAAAGCCGATCGCATCAACCTGATCAACCCAGACTATTCCTATGGACAGGATGCACGCGCCGACTTCCTCGCATCCATGACGAAACTCTACCCCGGACACAAAGTGCAGGCGGACCTGCTGCCCAAGTTCAACGCTGGCCAGTACGGCAGCGAGATTTCGACCTTGGCGCTTGAGTCCGCCGACATCGTTTATTCGAGTCTCTGGGGTGGCGACCTGCAGGCTTTCCTGCTGCAAGCCAGTCCGCGCGGATTGTTCAAGAAGACTCCGCTGGTACTGCCTGCCGCCGATCATGCCTTCAACTCCATGGGGGCGAAATTTCCGAACGGCGTCATCTTCGGCGCGCGTGGCTCCTATGGTCTGCTGGCTCAGCCAAGCCCGCTCAATGATTGGTTCGTGAAAACCTATGAGGCGACGTTTGGCAAGGGCGTGGTATCTCAGGGCAGCTACCGCACGGCCCAGGCTCTGATGGGTCTGAAGCAGGCAGTGGAAAAGGCCATGACCAAGAACGGCGGCAAGAAGCCGCAGCCCGAGGAGGTCGCCGATGCACTGCGTGGCAGCGAGTGGGACAGCCCTGGTGGCAAGATCCGCATGACGCTCGCGGATGGTCACCAAGCGGTACAAAGCATGGCCATTGGCCGCACGCGCTACGACGCCACGAAGAAGTCCGTTGTGGCCGAAGACATACAGCAGTTCGCACCGGAATGCGTGATGCCGCCAGCTGGCATGAAGAGCCAGGATTGGATCAAGGCCGGCTTTCCTGGCGCGCGCTGCAACTAACGTGTTGGCTAACTGAAATCTGGGTGGTTCCTTTTCCATGGATCTTGCTCTGATCGTTGGTACCGACGCGCTGGTCTATGCCTCTTGGCTGTTCATCGTGTCGCTGGGCCTTACGCTTGTGTTCGGGGTGCTCAAGATCCTGAACATGGCGCATGGCAGCCTCTATGCGCTAGGCGCCTATGCAGCAGCCAGCCTGGTAGCTTGGTTTGCCGCGCTGGAACTGCCGCCCGCCATGTCGCTGGTGGCAATGCTGCTGGCAGCCGGGGGTGTGGCCATCATCATGGGGCCGTTGCTGGAGCGCGTGTTTCTCGCGCGCTTCTATGGCTGTGACGAGGTGCTGCTGCTGCAGGTGACTTATGCCCTCTTCCTCATCCTGGAGGACGGTACTAAGCTGGTGTGGGGCGTAAATCCCTACTATGTGACGGAACCCTATGATCTATTCGGCAACGTGGAGTTAGGTTCGCTCACGTTCGTGGGTTACGACTTCGCTCTGGTCGCGATGGCCATCGTGTGCGGGCTGTGCGTATGGTTGGGCCTAAACCGTACCGTGATCGGCAAGATCGTGCTGGCCGTGATCCACAACCACGAGATGAGCGCTGGCATGGGCGTGCGGGTCAAGTGGGTTTACGTCTTTGCTTTCTCCGTGGGAGTGTTCCTGGCTGCGCTGGGTGGTGCGTTCACAGCGCCCATGGTGTCGATCCAGCAAGGGCTGAGCGTAGGCGTCATCATCGCAAGCTTTGCGGTGGTCATCATCGGCGGGCTGGGCAGCATTGAGGGCGCGGCGGTGGGTGCCCTGGTCGTGGGCCTGGCGCGCTCGCTGGCCGTGCACCTGATGCCGGATGCTGAGCTTTTCAGCATCTACCTTGTGATGGCCGTCGTGCTCATCTTCCGCCCAGAGGGGCTATTCCAGACTGTAAAGGCAAGGGTGATTTGACGTGAATGCCAAGCAGTCCTTTTTCTGGTCTGTCATGGGGCTGGCCGGGTTGCTGCTCGCGGGCGCGCTGCTGCCCCAGTGGCTACTTTTTCTCATGACCATGGCAGCATCGCACGGTCTGGCCATTCTGGGCGTGGTGGTGCTCACGCGCGGCGGAGGTGCTACTTTCGGGCAGGGCTTGTTCTTTGCCATCGGCGCCTACGTTGCAGCCCTGCTATCCGACTGGATGGGCGTGCAAGATGCGTTGTTACGCGTGTTCGCGGGCGGGCTGATCGCTGGGGCGACTGGAGCCGTCGTGGCACCACTGCTGGCACGCTATCGGGGCATTTTCTTTGCCATGCTTTCGCTGGCGCTATCCATGGTGGGCTATGGTCTGCTGAGTAAGTCCACACGCCTTGGCGGTTCCGATGGCTTCAATCTTGCGCGGCCCACGCTGCTGGGACGGGTCGTGTCAGGCGATGGGGCGGATTTCGTGATCTACGCGTTGACCATCGTGGTCGCGGCGGGCTGCGCCGCTTTGGTCGGCCGATATTTCCGCTCCAGCGCGGGCCTGGTATCGCGCGCGGTGCGCAGCAATGGGCTACGGGTTGAGTACCTCGGCGCCTCGCCGCAGCGTTCCCTGGCTGTAAATTTCGTGATCGCCTGCGTGCTTGGCGGCATGGGCGGAGCGCTGACGGCCATCGCGCTGGGCCATGTAGATCCGCAGTTCGCCTATTGGACGACTTCGGGCGAATTCGTCTTTGCGGCCATCCTCGGCGGGTACCAGAGCGTACTAGCCGCCTTCGTGGCCTCGTTCGGGCTGGAGGTCGTGCGCTCGTTCTCGAACCTGTACTTCCCGAACTCGTGGCAACTCGTGCTCGGGGTATTCCTGCTTATCGTGGTGTGGATACTGCCGCAAGGCATAGGTTCTCTGTGGACGGGACGCAGACGCATCCGTGCGCGGGAGCAGGTGCAATGAGCGCGCCGCTATTGGAGGCCGTTGGCCTGAATAAGCGTTTCGGCGCGGTAGTGGCCGCGCAGGATCTGAACATTTCTGTGCCCGCAGGCCAGCGACTCAGCTTGATCGGCAGCAATGGCGCGGGTAAGACTACCTTCGTCAACATGGTCACGGGCTATCTGCGGCCGGACAGCGGCCAGATACGCCTGCTCGGGAAAGACGTGACCGGTCAGCCGCCGCGGGTGCTGGCGCGCCAAGGCATTTGCCGCTCGTTCCAGATTCCGCAGTTGTTTCTGGAACTCACGGTGCTTGAAAACCTGCTGGTGGCCGTGACAGCGAGCAATCCGCATGGCCTTTCGCCGTGGCGGTCGAGCCAGCGTGCCGATGCTGTGGCGCACGCCCACGAACTACTTGCGCGCTTTTCGTTGGAGGCCACCGCGCACAAGCCCGTATCCGAGCTGGCGGGTGGCGTGCGCAAGCTGCTGGATATTGCGATGGCGCTCGCTCGCCATCCGCTGCTGTTACTGCTGGACGAACCGACGTCGGCCGTGAGTGTCGACGAGAAGTTCGTGACCATGGAACGTCTGATGCAGGCCCTGTCGCACGAGCAGGCCACGGTGTTCTTCGTGGAACATGACATGGAGATCGTCTCGCGATTCTCGGAGCGCGTGATCGCGTTCTATAGCGGACGGATCATTGCCGATGGCACAGCGACCGATGTACTGGCGAACGAAGACGTGCAACGTCATGTAACGGGAGGCGCGGTATGAGTCGTGCAGAGCTGCTTGCAGTCGAATCGGTGGATGTGAGCATCCAGGCCATGCCCGCGCTACGAGGCTTCTCGCTACAGGTGTGCAAGGGTGAGATGGTAGGCCTCATCGGCCGCAACGGCGCAGGCAAGACCACGTTGATGCGCACGATCATGGGCCACCTCAAGCCCAGCGATGGGAGTATCCGGTTCGCAGGCGAAAATCTGCTTACCATGCCCGTGCATCGTCGCGCGCACTTGGGCATAGGGCACATGCCCGAAGATCGGGGCCTGGTGCCTCAGTTGACGGTGGAGGAAAACATCCTGCTGCCTCTGTGGGTGTCACGCCACCTAGGAGTACGCGAACGGCTCAATTTCGTCTATGAGCTGATGCCCGAGGTCAAGGAACTGGGCGCACGCAAAGCGCTACTGCTAAGCGGTGGCCAGCAAAAGCTGGTGGCATTGGGCCGCGCGCTGGCAATTGGCACGCAGTTGCTGCTACTCGACGAGCCATTCGAAGGCGTGGCGCCCGCGCTGTCCAAGCGACTGTCAGAAGTCATTTTCAGCCTCAAGGCGTACCATCTGTCAGTTCTCATCTCGCAGTCCGAGCACAACCATTCACGTACGTTGTTCGATAGCGAACATGTGATTGAGCGCGGCGCCAATCAGGCAACACAGCCAAAGGCGACGACATGAGCGCGAACCGTTTCGACGAACGGCGCCTTGAAGTTTTCCTATGCCAGCGCCTGCCAGGGTTGCAGGGTGCCATGCAGCTTCAAGCCATCGGCGGCGGCCAGTCCAACCCAACCTACTTCGTCAGCTTCGACAACCGCCGCATGGTGTTGCGCAAGAAGCCTGCTGGTGACGTGCTCCCCTCAGCGCATGCAGTGGACCGTGAGTACCGCGTTATGCAGGCGCTCGCGGCTACCGCGTTACCCGTGCCGCCGGTGGTGCTCTATCACGCTGAGCCTGACATCGTGGGCACGCCGTTCTATTTGATGGAGAGGATCGAAGGGCGCGTCTTCCCGAACAACCATCTGCCCGGTATGGCGCCTACCGAGCGCCGCGCCATCTATCTTGCGATGGCCGACACATTGGCGCAACTGCATGCAGTGGATTGGCGCGCTGCAGGGCTAGATGGCTTTGGGCGCGAGGGTGGGTTTTTCGCGCGCCAGTTGCGTCGCTGGCAGCAGCAGTGGGTTCTATCGAAAACGCGGGAGAACCCGGGTATCGACGAACTACTGGCTTGGTTGCAAGCGCATTTGCCTGCCGATGAAGAAACCACGCTCACCCATGGGGACTTCAAGCTCAACAATCTGCTGTTCCATCCCCGGGAGTCGCGCGTGGTGGCCGTGCTTGACTGGGAGCTTTCTACCCTGGGCCATCCGTTGTCCGACGTGGCGTTCAATACCGTGACATGGCGTACGCTGCCCGAAGAGTTTGGCGGCATCCGGGGGCTTGATTTAGCGGCGCTTGGCATCCCCACTGAACACGAATACCTGGCGCATTACTACCGCCATGCAGGCAGGGCGACAACGTGCCAAGCCACCCCTTTCCATTGGGCCTTCGCGTTTATGCGCTGGGCCGTGATTTTCGAGGGCATTGCCGCGCGCGCTGCGCGCGGCAATGCAGTGGCCGACAACGCTGCCGAAGTGGGACAGTTGAGCCGAGCGCTTGCGCAGCGCGGGATCGAAGCCATTCATACCCCTGTCCCTCTTTTCTGAATTTTTCCATCTGGAGATTAATTTTGCAATTCGAATACAGCGAAGAGAGCCTGCAGATGCAGCGTACGATGAAGAAGTTCATGGACCGGCATGTGTTGCCTAGCAATGCCGAATTTGAGCGGGTCGCGGCTACGGGCGTCTATCCAACGGCCGTTGTCGAACCACTCAAAGCGCTGGCGCGTGAGGCGGGATTGTGGAACCTGTTTCTGCCGGGGCTGCGCGACGACGAGCCAGGCACACGCCTGAGCAACATGGAATATGCGCCACTGGCCGAGATCATGGGACGCATTCCCTGGGCACCCGAGGTATTCAACTGCAACGCGCCCGACACAGGCAACATGGAACTGTTGCACCTGTTTGCCACACCCGAGCAGCGCGAGCGCTGGCTCGTGCCGCTACTCGAAGGTAAAACACGCTCCTGCTTCTCAATGACCGAGCCTGACGTGGCTTCATCGGACGCCACGAACATCGCCACCACCATTCGGCGCGAAGGCGACGAATACGTGATCAATGGCCGGAAATGGTTCACCACCGGCGCGCTGCACCCCAATTGCAAGTTCGCCATCGTCATGGGCGTGACCAACGAGAGTCCAGACGCGCCTCGTCACGCTCGACACTCCATGGTTATCGTGCCGCTGGATACCCCGGGCTTCCGCATCGTTCGTAACGTGCCCATCATGCACCACCATGCGCCCGATGGGCACTGCGAAGTGACCTACACCAACGTGCGCGTTCCCATCTCGAACCTCATCGGCGAAGAGGGTGCGGGCTTCGCCTTAGCGCAGGCGCGCCTGGGGCCGGGGCGTGTCCATCACTGCATGCGCACCATCGGGCAGTGCGAATTGGCGATGGAACTGATGTGTGAGCGCGCCCTGTCGCGTCGCGCCTTCGGCAAGCACTTGAGCGACTATGCCAACGTGCAGGACTGGATCGGCTACTCCCGCGTGGAAATCGATCAGGCGCGCTTACTCGTACTCCATGCGGCCTGGAAGATGGATACCTACGGCAACAAATCCGCACACGTGGACGTATCGGCCATTAAGCTCGTGGCGGCCCAATTGCAAACCCGCGTAATCGATCGGGCTATGCAAGTTTTTGGAGCCATGGGAGTCACACCCGACACGCCGTTATCTTATTTGTGGTCCTGGGGGCGCGCCATGCGCTTTTTCGATGGTCCCGACGAAGTGCACTTGCGCACGCTGGCTCGTGCGGAGTTGGTGCGCGCGAAAGAGAACCTTGGGTCGACAGCAGTTTATTACTCTATGCACTGAAAAGAGCGCATTGTGGCCGAGTACCGTGAGGCCCTGTCCGTGACGTGCGCGCTCGCGGGAATGGACGAGTCCTTAATGGGAGCCGAAGCATGACCAATACCTTGATGAAACTGCCCGAAACTCGACTGGAGTGGCATTTCGGCAATCGTGTGGTGCGCTGCTTTTTGCAGCGTCCACGCGACATTAACGACATGTGGCGCTCAGCCGCCGCGCGTCACGCTGACCGCGAAGCCGTGATCAGCGAAGGTGAGATGGGGGAAATATGCCTGACCTGGGCAATGCTGGAAGATCACGCCCTGCGCGCCGCTTCCGGATTGCGTGCCATGGGCGTGGCGCCTGGTGACCGTGTAGCGTTACTGTTGGGCAATCACAGTGACTTCGTCGTGGCCTTCTTCGCGGTGCAGGCATTAGGAGCCGTCGTTGTCCCTCTGAGCGTGCGCGAGCAAACGCCAGGCTTGGCCTATATCCTGAACCATAGTGGTGCGAGTGTGTTGATTTCCGACGCATCGTTGCAATCGCGTTGGCCCGTCGAAAGTGATGTCCCCAAGTTGCGCCATCGCCTGCTTGTCGGCGTGTCGGTCGAGCAACCTCAGTCCTTTGCTGCTCTGCGGCAGCACGCACCCCTGACCGCGTGTCAGCCGGTGCATGAGGACGATGTCGCCATCATCATGTACACCTCGGGCACCACGGGCTTTCCGAAGGGGGCCATGCTGACCCACCTCAATGTGGTTCACTCCGTTCTGCATTACCAACATGCCCTAGGTCTGGATGAGGATGTGCGCGGCGCAGTGGTCGTGCCATTGAGCCACGTCACTGGTCTTGTCGGCCTGATGATGGTCACGCTGGGTCTCGGGGGTACGCTGATCATTGCCGAGTCGTTCAAGGCGCAAGATTTCCTGCAACTCGCGGCGCGTAAGCGCATGAGCTTTACGATCATGGTGCCTGCCATGATAAGCCTGTGCTTGCTGCAAGACGATTTCGATGCACACGATCTCTCGGCCTGGACAGTCTGCGGTTATGGCGGCGCACCAATGAACGGAGCCACCATCGACCAGTTGGCGAAGCGCTTGCCAAACCTGCGCATGTCGAATTGCTATGGCGCCACCGAGACGACCTCGCCCGCCGTCATCATGCCTGCGGCCCTCACAAGGAGTCATCTCGACAGTGTCGGTAGGGTGTTGCCTTGTGCCGAGGTGGCAGTGATGGATGATGACGGCCTGGAACTGCCGCGTGGCGAAGTTGGCGAACTCTGGCTTCGCGGACCGATGGTCGTATCTGGTTATTGGGACAACCCGCAGGCTACGGCCGAGAACATTGTTGGCGGCTACTGGCGTAGCGGCGACGTGGGCCGCATGGATACCGACGGTTTTGTCTATGTGATGGATCGCCGTAAGGACATGCTCAACCGCGGTGGCTACAAGATCTTCTGCATCGAGGTCGAAAATATCTTGTGTCAGTACCCCGATGTGCTGGAGGCTGCCGTGGTCGCCAAACCCTGCGCAGTGTTAGGCGAGCGCGTCCATGCATTCATCCACCCGCGAACAAGCGGGCGTATTGATACCGACGCTTTGCGTGCCTTTTGCGCAGAGCGCCTGGCAGACTACAAGGTGCCCGAGAGCTTCACCGTGGCCGAACAGCCGCTGCCGCGCAATGCCAACGGCAAACTACTCAAGCGCGAAATGCGAGAGAGGCTTTTATGCGAGCTTTCATCCACTTAATCTGACCTTTCCCCTGAAATCCGTATCTCATAGGGAACAAGGAAAGTTCACTTCTGCCCCACCCGCAACTTGCACCGAATCCCCGCCGGCAGATCCTGCTTGGCGTTGTCCAGTTCGACCTGAACGCCAAAGGTTCCGGCCGCCGAGTCGATGACCCGGTCAATGGTTCTGATGCGTGCCTCGATCTTCCGGGTGAAGGGCTTTTCCGGCATCACCACGGCCGTATCGCCAATGTGAAGTTCAGGGAACAGCGTGAAGGGCAGGATCGCATGGACGATCAGCGGGTTGGTCTGGGCAACTTTCAGGATGTGCTTCTTGCCCTCTCCCCCGTCTACCAGCGAACCCGGGTGCAGGTATTGATCGACCACGGCGCCATCGAAGGGGCTGCGCAGCACGCGGCGATTGAGTTGGTCCATCGACTGGCGGTGTTCCATTTTGGCGATCTGGCTGTTCTCCTGCGCGGTCACAAGCTCGGACTCGGCCAGGCGCAATTCGGCCTGCGCATCATCACGCGCCTGGGCCGAGACGAACGCCTCTTGCAGCAATTCGTCCATGCGGCGGGCCTTCTCGCGCGCCGCCGTCACCTTGTTGCGCGCCGTCAGCAGCGCGCCCTGGGCCTGCGCCCGGTAGTGCGCGGCATCGGCC
>CAYTPC010000109.1:0-13001 GCA_964439605.1 uncultured Burkholderiaceae bacterium | reverse complement strand
GCATCGACCTCCTTGACCAGATGCCCCTTGCCAATGCCGCCAATGCTGGGGTTGCAGCTCATCTGCCCCAAGGTCTCAAGGCTGTGGGTGAGAAGCAGCGTCGCGCACCCCATGCGCGCAGCCGCCAGCGCCGCCTCGGTGCCGGCATGGCCGCCGCCGATGACGATGACGTCGAAGGTTTGAGGGTGGAAATAGGGAATGGTCACAGCATCAATTTTATGCAGACGACCGCGCCGGCGGGGAAGGCTTCAAGCTCCACCTCTCTTATCCGAAGTGCAGTACACCATTGTGCCGCTACAAAAAAAACCGGCGACAGCTTTAGCTGGTTCTACCCATCCGATGACTGCAAGATCTTCCTCGATGACGGCAGTGGAACTCCTTGCCTGAAATGCAGTTCGCCGCTGCGCCGCTTTCAGCGCAAGGACAAACAAACCGGCAAGCAGGTCAAAGGCACGTTCGCCTGGTTCTGCACCAACGATGACTGCAAAACTTTTCTTGACGATGAGAAGGGTACGCCCGTCGCACCCAGGAATATCCGTATCTGTCATGCGGCAAACCGATGATCCGCAGCAAAAGACAGTATGGCTACTGGTAAGGATGCAGCGGCGTCAAAGACGGCTACAAGGCCACGATGAACAACCAAGCCGGCAAGCCAGTTCTCAAGCAAGAACAAGCTTGGCACGAGGCGGCAGCGGATGAATGAGGAAAGTCAGACAAGCTCCTATGTTGTAAAATAAAATTAGAATGTATAGAATGAAATTACCCTGACGGCAGGGTCACTTGAAGGAGTTTGTATGAAAAAGGTGGTGCGCTTAGGAGCGGGTTCTGGCTTCTGGGGAGATGCCATGGATCCCGCCATGGAACTGCTGAAATACGGAAATCTCGACTATCTGTGCTTTGACTTCTTGGCGGAGCTAACGATGGCCTTACTGCAGCGACAGAAGCTCAAGAATCCGCAGGCGGGCTACGTGCCGGATGCTGTGGCCTACATGAACGCGATGCTGGGTGCGGCGCGCGAACGCGGGACGCGGCTGATCTCCAATGGGGGCGGCGTGAATCCGCGCGCGGCGGCCGAGCGCATTGCCGAGGGCGCGTGCAAGGCCGGGCTGCAGGGCACGCGCGTGGCACTGGTGGAAGGCGATGATCTGCTCGGCAAGTTAGATCTGTTGCTGACGCAAGGCGTACCACTGGTCAACATGGACACGGGCGACGCCGATTTCGCCGCGATTCGTGATCGAGTTGTTTCCGCCAACGTCTACACCGACAGCACCGGCATCGTCGAAGGCTTGGCCGGCGGAGCGGACGTGGTGATCGCCGGGCGTGTGTCCGACAACGCGGTCTACGTCGGCCCGCTCGCGCACGAGTTCGACTGGGCGCGCGATGCCGCGCACGTGAACCGGCTTGCCGCCGCGGTCACGTTGGGCCATATCGTGGAATGCGCCTCGGCCTGCACGGGCGGGATGTCAACCCGCTTCGCGGAGATGCCGCACATGGGGCGCGTGGGCTTCCCCATCGTCGAATTCCATGCGGACGGAAGCGCCGAAGTCACCAAGGTGCCGGGCAGCGGCGGGCGCGTCGACCTGTTCACCATCAAGGAGCACCTGGTCTATGAGATCGCCGATCCGCGCAGCTACCTGATGCCGGATGCGATCGCGGATTTCACCTCGCTGCGACTGTCGCAGACCGGCCCGGATCGCGTGCGCATCGAAGGCATCAAGGGCCATCCCGCACCCGATCTGCTGAAGCTGGTGGTCGGCTATCAGGACGGATGGATCGGCGAGAGTATGGCCTTCTTCCCATGGCCCAACGCCTATGACCGTGCGCTGAAAGCGAAGCAGACGATGCTCGAGCGCTTTGAGCGTATGGGGTTAGCTGCGAACCATATCCACTTCGATCTGATCGGGTTGAACACGCTGCACGGCCCTGCGGCGCCGGCGCTTGATCCCGCGCTCGCCAATGATCTGCCCGAGGTCGGGCTGCGTTGCGCAGTGCGCACGCACACGATGGAAGAGGCGGACAAGGTCCGGCGCGCGGGTTCGCACCTGTGGATCATGGGCCCCGGCGGCACCTCGTTCGGAACGCCGATCAAGCCGCGTCCGGTGATCTCGCTTTGGCCCACATTGATCCCCCGTTCCTTCGTGGAGCAAAAGACCCAGATTCTGGTCGCCTGAGGAGACACCACATGAAGACGACGATTCGAGACATTGCTTACGTTCGCTCAGGCGACAAGGGCGACGTGTGCACGACCGGCCTGATTGCCAAGACACCGCAGGACTACCCGCGCCTGCTAGCCAGCGTGACCCCCGAGGCGGTGAAGGCGCTATACGGCGAGTGGGTTCAGGGCGAGGTGGATTGCTACCCGATGGACAACATCGAGGCGGTAGTGGTGGTCATGCATGGCGCACTAGACGGCGGTGCGACCCGGACGCTTCGCCTGGACCAGACCGGCAAGTCCTTGGGCTATGCCTTGCTGCGCTTGCCACTTGTGGACTGAACATGGCGGTATTGCGTTCTGCTGTTCGGACCACCGACCCGAATTTCATCGCCAATGCGGTCGCCTACGCTGCGCTTCTCGAACAGTTGGGCCAAGTTCGCCGCACGGCCTTGGCCGGCGGAGGCCAGTCGGCTTGCGAGGCACATCTCGCACGCGACAAGCTGCTGCCGCGCCATCGCATCAACGCGTTGCTCGATCCCGGAACGCCCTTCCTGGAACTAGGGCAGCTCGCAGGCGAAGGCCTGTACGACGGCGCTGTGCCAAGCGCCGGCATCATTACCGGCATCGGCAAGGTCGCGGGGCGGGCCTGCGTGGTGATGGCGAACGACGCCACCGTCAAGGGCGGCACCTACTACCCGCTGACGATCAAGAAGCAGATTCGGGCCCAGGCGGTTGCGCGCGAAAACGCACTGCCGTGCATCTACTTGGTCGACTCGGGCGGTGCCTTCCTGCCGCTGCAGGAAGACATCTTTCCCGATGAGAACCACTTCGGGAAGATATTTCGCAACATCGCCGAGATGTCCTCAATGGGTATCAAACAGGTCGCGGCCGTGATGGGTGCCTGCACGGCGGGTGGGGCCTACATCCCCGCGATGTGCGACGAAACCGTCATCGTGCAGGGCAACGGCACGATCTACCTCGGAGGTCCCCAGCTCGTTCAGGCAGCGACCGGCGAAGTGGTCGATGCGCAGGCGCTCGGCGGTGCGGACGTTCACACGCGCTTGTCAGGTGTGGCCGATCATTTCGCACAGGACGATCTTCATGCGCTCACGATTGTGCGCGACATCCTAGCGCGACCCGGCCCCGTGGCCGCCACCTCGCCGCCCTTGGTGCCGGTACCTCCTCTTCATGAACCGTCGGAGCTGTATGGCCTGATCCCGGCCAATCCCAAGCAGCCGATCCCGGCGCGCGAGATCCTTGCGCGGCTCATGGACGGAAGCGAACTGAACCTCTACAGGGAGCGCTACGGGACGAGCCTGATTTGCGGAACCGGCGCGATCGGGGGCTATCCGGTCGGCGTGCTGATCAACGACGGCATCCTGTTCAGTGAGAGCGCCCAAAAGGCCGCGAACTTCATCGAGCTGTGCAGCCAAAGTGACATCCCATTACTCTTCCTGCACAACATCAGCGGCTTCATGGTGGGTGTGTCGTACGAGCAGGGCGGCATCGCCAAGGATGGCGCCAAGATGGTCAATGCGGTTTCCACCTCTCGCGTGCCCAAGTTCAGCGTGATCATCGGCGGCAGCTATGGCGCCGGCGCCTATGCGATGTGCGGACGGGCCTTCGGACCCCGTTTGATGGCGATGTGGCCCAACGCGCGTACTTCGGTAATGGGCGGCGAGCAAGCCGCAACCGTACTAGCGTTGGTGCGGCAGGAGCAGCTGGCGCGCAAGGGACAGGCATTCACCACGGAAGAGGCCGAAGCCTTCAAGCAACCGATCCGTGAGCGCTATGCTGACATGAGCACGGCGATCCACGCGGCGACCAGGCTCTGGGTGGATGCGGTGCTGGACCCGATCGATACGCGGGCCTGGCTGACGCTGGGCTTGTCGTTCGCGACCGCGAGCCCCAAGCAGGACACGCGCTTCGGCGTCTTCAGGATGTGACCATGTTCAAGCGAGTACTGATCGCCAATCGGGGCGAGATCGCGCGCCGCGTGGCGCGCACCTGTCGTACGCTAGGCGTCGACTATGTGGCGGTTTTCACCGATGCCGACGCGACGTCACCGCATCTTGAAGGTGCCATAGCCACTGTGAACATCGGGGCCGGCCCTGCGGCGCAGAGCTACCTCGCCGGCGAGCGCATCATCGCAGCGGCGCTGAACACGCAGTGCGACGCGGTGCATCCGGGCTATGGCTTCCTCTCCGAGAACAGCGCCTTTGCCGAGGCGGTGGCAGCGGCAGGGTTGAGCTTCGTAGGCCCGAGGCCTGAAACGATCGCGGCCCTGGGCGACAAGGCCCGTGCCAAGGCGTTGATGAGCGAGGCCGGTGTGCCGGTCGTGCCGGGTGGCGGCGATGCCAGCGAGGACCCAGACATCATCGAGCGAATGGTGCAGTCGGTCGGGCTGCCGGTGCTTCTCAAGCCCAGTGCCGGAGGCGGAGGAAAGGGAATGCAGGTGCTGACGCAGGACACCGATCTTCGCGCGGCGATCGCCTCCGCGATTCGCGTGGCGCGCAGCAGCTTCGGCGATGGCCGGCTGATCGTGGAACGCTACATTGATGAGCCGCGCCATATCGAGGTGCAGGTCTTCGGTGACAGCCACGGCAACGTCGTCCATCTCTATGAGCGCGAATGTTCGCTGCAGCGGCGTCACCAGAAGGTAGTCGAGGAGGCACCCGCGCCGTGCTTGCCCCACGACGTGCGGCAGGCCCTGGTGAACGCCGCAGTGCAGGGGGCGCGCAGCATCCGCTACCTGAACGCGGGGACTTTCGAATTCATTGTCGGCAAGGACCTGCACTTCTACTTTCTCGAAGTCAACACGCGGCTCCAAGTGGAGCATCCGGTCACCGAATGCGTGACGGGCCTGGATCTTGTCGAGTGGCAGTTGCGGGTGGCCTCCGGCGAACCGCTGCCCTTGCCGCAGGACGATATTCGGTGCGAGGGTCATGCGGTCGAATGCCGCGTGTACGCGGAGGACCCGTCGGACGGATTCAAGCCCGCCCCAGGGAGCATTGAGGAAGTGCGCTGGCCGGTCGGCCTTCGGGTTGAGGCCGGCGTGGCGCGCGGCGGGTCGGTGCCACCGTTCTACGACCCGATGGTCGCGAAACTCGTGGCCCACGCCGAGACCCGGGACCAGGCGCTTGATCGTCTGCGCGAGGGCCTCGGCGAGACCTTACTGCTCGGACTGACGACCAACATCGGCTACCTGCGTCGCGTGCTCGCCGACGCGGGCGTACGCACGGCCGTGGTCCATACCCGCTATCTCGACGAGCAGGGTGAGCGCTTCGCGCAACGCACGAGCATGGCGCGCGCGGCGGCCTTCGCGGTGGCAGCAGAACTGCGTGTGCCGAGTGGTTTGTGCCCAGGGGAGTACGGCCAGAGCGTCGACCCGCTGGATCGCGCCAGCCTGGACCCGCTCGCGCCTTGGGGCCGGGCGTACCTGTGGGTGGGCCAACGCAGGTTGTCAGTCGCGATACAGGCCGTTACGCCAACCGGATGGCGGATGGAAATCGATGGCGAAGTCTGCGAGGTCCATGGTGAAGCGGTTGACCACGGCCTCTGGCAGGGCGTGGCCGGAGACGTTTCATGCGTGGCCGGCCGGCGCGATGCGTCGTGGGAGCTCCAGCTCGATGGCGACCGATTCACGCTGCTGCCTGCGCATGCGCGGTGCTTCGATGACAAGACGGTCGCCGGGGCCGCGGTCGCGCCGCTGGCCGGCACCGTCTCGGTGCTGTCGGTGGGCGTCGGTGATCGAGTCGAACCCGGTGACATGCTCGCGATCATCGAGGCCATGAAGATGGAGCACAGCGTGGTCGCAAGCCTCGCCGGCACGGTCCGCGCGATGGCCTTTGCGGTGGGCGACAGCGTGAAGGCGGGGGAACTGCTCGTCGATATCGAAGTCGATGATCTGGCGTCAGCCTCCGCATAATCTATTTTTGTTTTAATTGCTGTCACAAGGGATGCGTAACCTGCTGTTTTTAATGGAAATAATCCAGTGATCTCTGCTAGACTGTCTTCAATTTTCGAAATTGAAATGCTAGGAGCAATTCACTGAAAGTCGATGACACGTCAGAAAGGGGCGAGGTTCGTGTGCTGGCGCGTGGTTTGGCCATCCTGAAGGCCTTCGAACCCGCGAACGGCTGGCTTTCCAACAACTGCCTCGCAGAACTGACCAAGCTGCCTAAGTCCACGGTCTCCCGCATTACCGCGAATCTCACCGAAGCCGGCTACCTGCGCTACTCGGCGGCCAAGGCCGCGTATCGGCTCGGGACCTCGGTCCTTTCGCTGGGTTTTGTTGCGGCCTCGAACCGCGATTTCATCGTCGTCGCCCGCCCCCTAATGCAGGCCTTCGCGGACCAGCACAACGTGTCGGTCGTTCTTGCCTCGCTGGACGGTGACACCATGGTCTGCAACGAGGTCGTCCATGGCCGCAACATGCTCTTCACCTTGCGCGTACGTGCGGGCTCGCGGCTGCTCATCGTTCAGTCAGCCCTGGGCCGCGCCCAGGTCGGGTCGATGGGCGACGCTGAGCGCGAGCGTTTCCTGTCCCGGTTGTCGCAGATCGATCCTCCGGTCGGTGCTGCCCTGAAGGAACAGGTCGAGGCCATCGTCACCCAAATGAAGCGCAGGCAGTACTGCATCGCGGCCGGCAGCCTGGAGCAGGGCACCAACGGCGTGGCGGTGGTCGTCGACACACCCGATCAACCGCACTCCTATGCCCTAGGCTGCGCCGCGCCGGTCAATGCCTTGAGCGTCAAGCGCATCGAGGAAGAGGTCGCGGTGGACCTGCTGGCACTGAAGTTCCGTCTCGAGACGGAACTCAGCACCGCTTCCAACGCCATGGAGTCCTGATGGTCCGCACGAGGAAGCCCGAAGCGCCCACCTCCGATCGTCAAGCCATCCTGGATCCGGGAGCCGAAGTCGATTCACTTCGGCGCGGCATCGAGATTCTGCGACTGTTCGATGCGAGGCACCGATCGCTGCAAGCGGCTGAGATCGCGGCGAAGCTCGGTCTATCGCGTGTCACTGCGGCCAAGCTGATCGCCACACTCGTGGCGCACAACTTTCTGCGGCTTAGCATCCAAGCCGATGGATATGAGCCTCATGTCGCCTGCCTGACGCTTGGACGGGCAGTGCGGCGCGGCTTGCAGATCGCCGAGATCGCCAAGCCGAAAATGCGTGCCTTGTCGGAGCGCTTCGACGTGCATGTGAGCCTGACCACACGCGACCGGCTGCACATGCTTGTGGTCGAGCATTGCGTTCCTGAAGGCAAGGTCCGCCTGGGCCTGAGCACCGGGACCCGCCTGCCGATCACTACCTCAGCGTCGGGCCGAGCCTACCTGTGGGCGCAATCACCGGCCTTGCGCGCGAAGCTAATCGAGTCGCTGGGAGAAGCAGAGAAGGACAGCTCGTTTCGGATGATGTCGAGCGTTTATGGCGCCCTGCAGGAGCTGGATGAGCGTGGTTGGTGCTTCCTCGCTTCGACGGTCACAAGCCAGACCAGCTCGATCGCGACGCCGATCTGCCGGGGCGACGAATCCCACTTCGTGCTGGCCGCAATGGCTGTCGGCGGTGACGATATGGAGCAGCACCTGCGCGAAGTGGTGGCACCCGAACTGCTTGTGATCGCAGGCCAGATCGCACAGGAGCTTCAGCCAGCAGACTAACGCGGCGGATTCTGGTTACGCGCTTTCAACCCGGCCACGGCCGCTTCCACGGCGGCCAGATGCTCCGGCGAGGCATGCGCGATCGCCTGGAAGGCGGCCACCAAATCCAGATGGCCTGCCAGGTTCATTTGCTCCGAGCTCTTTAGTAGTCGTTTGCTCATCTGCATGGCATCGCTCGGGTGGCGGGCGATTCGACGGGCCAGTCCATGCGCATGCGCGAGCAGCGCATCGTCGTCGACCACGGACGACACGAGGCCGATGCGAAGCGCAGCCTCGGCATCGATCGGATCGGCCGTGAACGTGAGCTCCATCGCCTTGGAACGCCCGACCAGGCGGGGCAGAATCCAGGAGCCGCCGTCGCCGGAAACAATGCCCAACTGCGCGAAGCTCACCGCGAAGGTGGCGCTTCGCGCGGCCACCCGGAGATCGCAGAAGCACGCCAGATCGCAGCCAGCGCCATACGCGGCGCCGTTGACCGCGGCGATTGTCGGGATGTCGGCTTCGGTGAGCGCCAAGGGCACTTGGTGGATCGTCTGCCGGTACCGTTGCTGAATCTCCGAGACACTGCCGGCGGAGAAGCCCTCGCGCGCAGCCATCTTGCGGATATCGCCGCCGGCACAAAAGGCCCTGCCTTCGCCGGTAATCACCAGCACGCGCGCGGTGGGGTCAGCCTGGACCTCGCGGATCCGTTGCGCCAGTTCGAGGAACTGGTCCCCGGTCGTCAACCGGTTGAGCGTCTCGGGTCGACTCAGCGTCAACGTGACGATGCCGTCTTCGTGGCCTACCCGAACGAACGGCGATGCCGCAGCACCGTTCATGCGCCGATCCAGCGGGGCGCACGCTTTTCTGCGAAGGCACGCGGCCCTTCGATGGCGTCCGCGCTCGCATAGACCCGCTCGTGAAATCGCTTCGCTGCTTCGATACCTTCGGCACATCCCAGGTCCATCGCAGCACCGACGCTTTTCTTCGCGGCCCAGACGGTCAGCGGTGCGTTGTCCGCGATCGTCCTAGCGAGCTGACGCGCGCGGGCGCGCACCCCATTGGAATCGGCTTCTACGTAGTTCACGAAGCCGAGTTCGTGAAAGCGGTCCACCGGATGCAGGTCGCCGGTCAGCATCAGTTCCAGCAGGAAAGGTTGGGGCAGCATCCAGAGCATCGGAACTCCCCATGGAGATCCGCGGCCGACCTTAGATTCGGAAATCCCGCCGCGCGTGCCCCTCATGCCAACCCGGAGGTCGCTATTCGCCGCGAGCACCATGCCGCCGGCGGTGAAGTGGCCCGTCATCGCAGCGATGATTGGCTTTGACACTTGGCGCATGCGTTGATGGAAAGGGTCACGCAGCATCTGGAGTATGTCCTTGCCGGTCTCCGCGCGCACCCGAGCCGCCTCCTTGAGATCCATGCCGGCGGAAAAAGTCCCGCAGTCTGAGGAGGTGATGATCGCGACGCGCACGTCGGCACGGTTCTCCACCTCGTCCCATAGTTCGAGCAGCCTTTCGCAGACCGCGATCGACAGCGCGTTGCGCTGCGCCGGACGGTCGATGCAGATCGTCGCCACGCCGTCCTCGACATGGAAGGTCACGGGGGCTTCGGAGATGTTGATGCTCATGACACTCATTCCGGCTCGATGCCTGCGTTCTTCGCGAGCTTTCCGTAGTGGACGCCCTCGGCGGCGATGTACTTGGCGAACTCGGTCGGCGACATCTGCTTTAGCAGTTCGTAGCCGGTGCTGTCGATCTGCTGCTGTACATCGGGCATGGCCAGCACCGTCGTCACTTCGCGGTTGATGCGCTCGACGATTTCGGCAGGCGTTCCCGCGGGCGCGAACAGTCCGTTCCAGTTACCGATATCGAAGCCTGGCAGCACTTCCCTCATAGCGGGGACGCCCGGCAGCTTCGGCGACCGGTCCGGCGTGATCGCCAATGCCTTAAGCTTGCCGGAGCGGATGTGCGCCAGTCCGGTGGTGAAGTCGATAAACATCATTTGTGTCTGACCGCCGAGCAGCTCGGTCACAGCCTGTCCGTAGGCCTTGTAGGGCACCTCGATCAAGTTGGTTTGCGTCATGACACGGAACGTGCTGCCGGTGATGCGGGTCGTGCTGTTCGCGTAGGGAAAGGACACCGTGCCCGGCTTGGACTTGGCGTACTGAATCAGCTCCTGGACCGAGTTCACTGGCAGCGATGGATGGACCACGAGCGCATGCGGCACACCGCCGACCACGACGATTGGGACGAAGTCCCTCTCGCCGTCGTAGGGCATGGTCTTAAAGAAGTACTTATTAGCGACCTGCGTGGTGTTGGTGCCGAAGAGCAGCGTGTAGCCATCAGCCGGCGCCTTGGCGACGAAGTCGGTGCCGAGCATGCCGGTGGCGCCCGGTTTGTTGTCGATGATGACCGTTTGGCCGAGGCGCTTGGAGAGCGGGCCCGATATGACCCGTGCCAGCGCATCGGTCGGGCTGCCTGCGGCGAAAGGCAGCACGATCTTGATTGGCTTCGAAGGGTAGGGCTGGGCGTGCGCGGAGCCGAGAAGCAGCGTGCCGAGCGTGGCGAAGAGGATGGCGGCGAATGTGCGGCGTTTCATGATGTCTCTTTTCCTTGTCGATGATTCAGTAGTTGGTGATTCAGTACGGGCAGAACTCGGCGCTCACAGCGTGGGCCGGGACTTGACCATGCGCAGTGGGTTGTAGGAGAGCACCACCTCGCCGCGCTGGTTGACCACCTTGTTCGACGTGCGAAGGAGTCCGCGGCCCGTCTTGCTGGTCGCACGCGCCTCGACGACTTCACATTCCACGTGGACGGTGTCGCCGGCGGTGGTGGGGCTGTGTACCTTAATTTCGGCACCGAGGAAAGCCATGCCGGTGCGCTGCATAGTACTCTGCATCAGCAGTCCTTCGGCGACGCAGAAGACCAGCGAGCCGGGCACCGGGCGCGCGCCGATCACTGAGACCTCGCGGATGTACTCAAGGTTGGTAAACATCTCTTCCACCATCCCCACAGCAGCCACGTAGGCCGTAATGTCGGCTTCGGTGATGGTGCGGCCCAGTGTGCGGAAGCGGTCGCCGATCTCAACGTCGTTCCAGTGCAGGCCGACGCCCATGATCTCGAGTCCGGAAGCATCTTTGAGTATTGCTCTTTGCATGATCTGTCCTTGCTGATTGGATGAAGGTGAAAGGGACTCGAATCGGTCGGTCAGAGAACCCCGTCACCGCGCAGCCGGGCGATTTCGTCGGCGGAGACGTTCATCGACCGCAGCAGTGCGTCGGTGTGTTCGCCGAGGCTCGGCGGCGCCACCTGGAATTCGAGCGGGGTCTCGGAAAAGCGCATTGGGTTGCGCACCGACGGAACCGATCCGTAGCGCGCGTGGGGCAAGTCCAGGCGCATGCCGCGCGCGATGACGTGCGGGTCCTCGAAGACCCGCTGGATGTTGTTGATCGGACCGCCCGGCACCTGAGCCTCTTCGAGTAGCGACACCCATTCGGCGACGCTGCGCGATGTCGTGATCGGGACGAGCCACGCGTCGAGCTGGGTGCGGTTTTCGACGCGCGCGCGGATCGAGGCGAAACGCGCGTCGGTGCCGATGTCGGGCTGGCCGATGGCGCTGCAGAGCCGCCGGAACTGCGTATCGTTTCCCACCGCGAGAATGAAGTGGCCGTCTGCCGCCGGATAGACCGCGTAGGGCGCGATGTTGGGGTGTCCGCTGCCCATGCGCTTTGGGGCTTCGCCCGAGACGAGATAGTTCTGGCCCTGGTTGACCAGCGAGCCCACCTGGCAGTCCAGGAGACTGATGTCGATGTGCTGCCCGCCGTGCCCCGCGTTTCGATGGTGAAGGGCGGCCAGGATCGCGACCGTCGCGTACATGCCCGCCATCAGGTCCGCGACGGCCACGCCGACGCGCTGCGGCCCGCCGCCCGGAAGGTCATCGCGTTCTCCAGTGACACTCATCAGGCCGCCCATGCCCTGGATCAGGTAGTCGTAGCCGGCGCGGTTGCGGTAGGGACCTGTCTGGCCGAAACCGGTGATCGAACAGTACACAAGACCCGGATTGATCGCCTTGAGAGAAGCGTAGTCGAGCCCGTATTTCTCCAGTGCGCCGACCTTGTAGTTCTCAACGAAAACATCGGCCTGCAGCACCATTTGCCGGATCAGGGCCTGCCCGCGGGCATCGGCGAAGTCGAGCGTAACCGACTTCTTTCCGCGGTTGCAGCACATGAAGTACGCCGCATCGCCTGGCTCCCCGGTGGCGCTGTCGCGCAGGAACGGCGGCCCCATCTGCCGTGTGTCGTCGCCGATACCGGGCTTTTCGATCTTGATGACCTCCGCGCCCAAGTCGGCCAAGTTCTGCGTTGCCCAAGGTCCCGCAAGAATGCGGGACATGTCGAGGATGCGAATGTTGCTAAGTAGCTTTGCCATGACAGTTGCTGATTTGACGTTCGCCTAGCGCGATCGTCAAAATAAAAATAGAAAATTCAAAATGAAATTAGATCATACATTGAAGTCAGTCTTGCTTAGGGGAAACCCTTTGAGGTGGCTATGAGTCCCCGACTCGACCTGTCGTAATTGAAATGACGGCTGGTGAACAGCATCGTGCTGCGCGGCTACCTAGTCGAAACAAACGGTTTCTGGTGCCCACAGACACCGGCTGCGTGTTGGTTGAGCACATGGTCAAAGCTGGTTTCGAGTTCATGGATCTGGCCTTCACGCACGAGCTGGAATCTCAGCTTGATCGCATCGCCGAAGGCGAGCGCAAATATCTCGACGTGGTAGCGCCTGCCTATAGTCAATTGAAGGCCGAGTTGGGCGGACGCCACTGACGAAGTGTTCTGTTGAATAGATCGCTATATTTTTAATAGCAAATGAACTTTCACATACACGCGCCTGCACTACACTTGGCTTTCGGCTTTCGCACCACGACCACCTTATGGCCCATCCCACACTCAACCCCGCCACCCGCGTCGCCTTCATCGGCGGCGGCAACATGGCCGGCGCCATTCTTGGCGGCCTGATTCGGGGCGGGCTGCCAGCGCGCCAGATTCAGGTCGTGGAACCGCTGGCCGCCGCGCGCGAAAAGCTCGCGCATGAACACGGCGTCGCCGTGCACGAACAGGCGGGCGCTTTTTTGCAAGAGGCCGATTTGATCGTCTGGGCCGTCAAGCCGCAAAGCTTTGCCCAAGCCGCCGCGCC
>CAYTPC010000108.1:0-4509 GCA_964439605.1 uncultured Burkholderiaceae bacterium | reverse complement strand
CGCCGGCCACGCCGGTGGGGTGGAACTGCCAGAACTCCATGTCTTGCAGCGGGATGCCCGCGCGCGCGGCCATGCCCAGGCCGTCGCCGGTGTTGATGAAGGCATTGGTCGAAGCCTGGAAGATACGGCCAGCGCCGCCGGTGGCCAGCAGCACGGCCTTGGCTTGCAGGACGTACAGGTCACCGGTTTCCATCTCCAGCGCCGTCACGCCCACGACGTCGCCTTCGGCGTCGCGAATCAGGTCCAGCGCCATCCACTCGACGAAGAACTGTGTGCGCGCCTCGACATTTTTCTGATAAAGCGTATGCAGCATCGCGTGGCCGGTGCGATCGGCCGCGGCGCAGGCGCGCTCGACCGCCTTCTCGCCGTAGTTGACGGTGTGGCCGCCGAAAGGGCGCTGGTAGATCGTGCCGTCCGGGTTGCGGTCGAAGGGCATCCCAAAGTGTTCGAGTTCGTACACCACGTTGGGCGCCTCGCGGCACATGAACTCGATGGCATCCTGGTCGCCGAGCCAGTCCGAACCTTTGACGGTGTCGTAAAAGTGGTAGTGCCAGTGGTCTTCGCTCATGTTGCCCAACGAGGCGCCGACGCCGCCTTGCGCTGCCACGGTGTGCGAGCGGGTCGGGAACACTTTGGAGAGCACGGCCACGTTCAGGCCGGCGCGCGCCAACTGCAGTGAGGCGCGCATGCCGGAGCCGCCGGCGCCAACGATGACGACGTCAAACTTGCGACAGGCGATTTGGGCTTTTGTATAGCTGGGCATGAAATCAAACTCTCCACAACACTTGAATGGCCCAACCCGCGCAACCGACAAGCCAGACAATCGAAAGGAACTCAAGGAACAGGCGCACTCCCACGCGGGGGACATAGTCCATCCAGATGTCGCGTATGCCCACCCAGGCGTGATAAACGAGTGCCACGATGACTGCGAAGGTCAGCGCTTTCATCCATTGGGCGGCGAAGATGCCGGCCCAGACGTCGTAGTCGATCGGGCCGGACGAAAACACGAGCCTCGCCAGCAAGACGATGGTGAATGCCGCCATCAGGGCGCCGGTGGCGCGTTGCGCGATCCAGTCGCGCAGACCGTAGTGCGCACCGACGACCATGCGCTTGGAACCGTAGTTGACTTTCATGTCGCCGTTCTCCTTAGTAGACGCCAAACAGTTTCAGGCCCAGAACGACCGTCAGGCCCAGGCTCAGCACCAGCGTGGCGATAGCCGTGCTGCGGCCGAATTCCTTGCTCACCGCGCTATGGTGCGTATCCATCCAGAGATAGCGCAGTCCCGCGACGAAGTGGTGCAGGTAGGCCCAGATCAATGCCAGCGCCACCAGTTTGATGAACCATCCCGGAACGAAGCCCAGGCCGCTGTTGAAGGCGGCCTTGAGCTTGGCAAATGAGAATTCGGAGGAAACGGAGGCGTCGAATATCCAGATGATGAACGGCAGCAGCACGAATATCAGCGCGCCGCTGACGCGGTGCAGGATCGAGACGATGGCCGCCAGCGGCATCCGGTAGGTGCGTACGTCCGTGAAGATGTTGATGTTGCGAAACTCGCGGCGCGGCGAAGGGGGAGAGTTGGCAAGCTCGGTCATGGGGACTTTCTTGGCTTCTGTCGATGAATGAAGGGATGCTGGAGCGCGAGCGCGGACAACCAAAGATTCTATTGCAGTGCTATTGGGTGGTGACGGGCATGGGGGTGACGGACGCGGTGACAGGCCGTTTTGATTCTCCGGCAGTCGGCAAGTGGCTCGTCATCGGCGCCGTGGCGTGGGTGCTTTTCATTTTTGTGGTGATTTTCTCAAAACCTTCGGCCTTTCGGGTGCTTGCCGCATCAGCTCAGTTCGTTGCGGTAGTGGTGGGTGTTCGTGCAATACAGGCCGCGGCGCAGTTCCATCGGCTTGTCGTGATAGGTATAGGCCACGCGCTCGACGCTCAGCAGGGGTATCGCGGTGGTGACGCTGAGCAGCGCGGCCTGTTTGGCATCGGGCAGCACGGCGCGGATTTTCTCTTCGGCGCGCACCATGCGCACGCCGAACTCGGTTTCGAACAACGCATACATCGGTCCGTGCCAGGTACGCAGCCGCTCGGCCGTGAGTCCGTTGAACGGGCTGCCGGCCAGCCACAGGTCTTCGAGGATGGTCGGTACGCCTTGGTAGGCGAGTACGCGCCGCATCTGCAGTACGGCGTCGCCGGTGCGCAGCGCGAGTGTGCGCGCCACCTCGGCGCTCGCGCGCTGGCGCCGGCAACTGACGATGGTGCGTTCGGCCGGGCCCTCACTGACGGGGTCGCCGCTGTCGGGTACCAGCTTGAGGAAGCGGTATTGCACCTGCTGCTCGGCATGGGTGGCGACGAAGGTGCCCTTGCCCTGGCGGCGCACCACGAGATTTTCGGTTGCGAGCGCATCGATCGCTTTGCGCATCGTGCCCTGGCTGACCCCAAAGCGCGTCGCCAGCTCCATCTCGCTGGGAATGGGCTCGCCCGGCTTCCATTCGCCTGCCTGCAAGCTGCGCAGGATCAGTGTTTTGATCTGTTGATAAAGCGGACTGAATGCGGGCGTGGTCGGCTCGGGGGCGAGGTGGGCGGCAGGAGACATGGCTGGGCGGGGGAAGGTTCGATCGTCTGTCGTCAGGTGTGCATTGTGCCTTTTTGTTTCATTCTTATATAAGACATAAGATCAACCCCTTGCGGGAGTGAATCGACATAGAATCAAGAATCGTCTGAGGCCGACCGCCGCATTCTTCTTCTTGGAGCGGGGTCGCGTGTTCCGTTCTGACGAACGGCAGGCGTTCTGATTTTTCTCTTTCGTCATCATCATCTGGAGTTCTGCCCCATGAACAAGAAGCCTGTCCGTGTTGCCGTCACCGGCGCTGCCGGCCAAATCGGTTATGCACTGCTATTTCGTATCGCTTCGGGAGAGATGCTCGGCAAAGACCAGCCGGTGATCCTGCAACTGCTCGAAATTCCCGACGAGAAAGCGCAAAAGGCGCTCAAGGGCGTGATCATGGAGCTGGAAGATTGCGCCTTCCCGCTGCTGGCGGGTGTCGTGCCCACCGGCGATCCGCTGGTGGCTTTCAAGGATGCCGATTACGCCTTGCTCGTGGGTGCGCGTCCGCGCGGTCCCGGCATGGAGCGGTCTGATCTGCTGGCGGCCAACGCGCAAATCTTCACCGCGCAGGGCAAGGCGCTCGACAAGGTCGCCAGCCGCAACGTCAAGGTGCTGGTCGTGGGCAACCCCGCCAACACCAATGCCTACATCGCCATGAAGAGTGCGCCCAGCCTGCCGCGCAAAAACTTCACCGCCATGCTGCGGCTGGACCACAACCGCGCCGCCAGCCAGATCGCCGCCAAGCTCGGCTGCGCCGTGGGCGATATCGAAAAGCTGTGCGTGTGGGGCAACCATTCGCCGACGATGTACGCCGACTACCGCTTTGCCACCGTCGGCGGCAAGAGCGTCAAGGACGCGATCAACGATCAGGTCTGGAACGCCGATGTATTTTTGCCCACCGTGGGCAAGCGCGGCGCGGCGATTATCGAGGCGCGCGGGCTGTCGTCGGCGGCCTCGGCGGCCAACGCGGCGATCGACCATATGCGCGATTGGGCGCTGGGCACGAACGGCAAGTGGGTCACGATGGGTATTCCCTCGGACGGTCAATACGGTATTCCCAAGGACATCATGTTCGGCTTTCCGGTCACCACCAGCAACGGCGAATACACGCTGGTCGAAGGGCTGCCGATCGACGAGTTCAGCCGCAAGTGCATCGACAAGACCCTGGCCGAGCTGCAAGGCGAAAAAGACGGCGTGCAGCATCTGCTGTAAGCGCCTTTTTGCCTCTTTCGAGCCGGCCCGTATTTCCTGCCCGCCACGCGTTTCATGCCGGACTGGAATCCTGCGCTGTATCGCCGCTACGAAGACGAGCGCACGCGGCCGGCCGGTGAGTTATTGGCCCGGGTGCCGCTGGAATCGGCCCGGCGGGTGCATGACCTGGGCTGCGGTCCGGGCAATTCGACCGAGTTGCTGGCGGCGCGTTTTCCCGGCGCCGAGGTGACCGGCATCGACAATTCCGAATCCATGCTGGCGGCGGCGCGCGAGCGGCTGCCTGGGCTGCGTTTCGAGCTGGCCGACATCGCCGCTTGGCAGCTCCAGCAACCGCCCGATCTGATTTACGCCAACGCCGCCTTGCACTGGGTGCCCAGCCATGCAACGCTGCTGCCGCGCTTGCTGGCGCTGCTCGCGCCCGGCGGCGTGCTGGCGATCCAGATGCCCGATAACTGGAACGAGCCGACGCACCGCCTGATGCGCGAGCTGGCCGGCCAAGCGCCTTATGCGCAGGCCATCGGCGATGCCGCCGGGCCGCGCGTGGATTTGTTGCCGCCGGCCGCTTATTACGACCTGCTGGCGCCGCGCGCCGCGCGGATCGACATCTGGCACACCATCTACCAGCACCCGATGGCTACGCCGCGCGCCATCGTCGATTGGGTGCGCGGCACGGGGCTGCGGCCCTTCGTCG
>CAYTPC010000107.1:0-1830 GCA_964439605.1 uncultured Burkholderiaceae bacterium | reverse complement strand
CGAGGTGGACGCCGGCCGGCGCGACGAAATCGCCAAATGGCTGCAACACCGCATCAAGACGATGGTCGGCGTGTCCGCCAAGGTTTCCGTCCTGCCGCCGGAATCGATCGAACGCACGCTGACCGGCAAGGCCCGGCGCGTCATCGATTCGCGCCCCCGCAATTCATGAAGCCCTAGGAAAATTCTCCTGAATTGATAGCATCCAACGCAAATCTGGCAATCGCAAGATCCTGTTTCTGCTTATAGGAATTCGGGGCATGTTCCATCTCATCACAGCATGACGACCACTTATCACACCATGACAACCACGCTTCAAAGTTTCATCGGCGGCCGCTGGATTGGCCAGGAAAGCCAACAGGTGTTGCGCAGTGCCGTTAATGGCAAGCCTGTGGCGGCCACGCACGCGGAAGCGATCGACTTCGGCGAGGCGCTGGCCTATGCGCGCGCGGCAAGCAAGGCGCTGCTCGCGCTCGACTTCCAGGAACGCGCTGCGCGCCTGAAGGCGCTGGGCAAATTCCTGATTGAGCACAAGGAATCGCTCTACGCGATTTCCGCGCACACCGGGGCCACGCGCGCCGACAGCTGGATCGACATCGAGGGCGGCGCGGGCACGCTGTTCGCCTACGCCAGCATCGGCGGCAACGAGCTGCCGTCGGGCAATCTGCTGCACGAAGGGCCGGCGATCGCGCTGGGCAAGAAGGGGGCCTTTGCGGGAACGCACATCCTGGTGCCGCGCGCCGGGGTGGCGGTGCACATCGACGCATTCAACTTTCCCATCTGGGGCCTGCTCGAAAAATTCGCACCGAGTTTTCTCGCGGGCATGCCGTGCATCGGCAAACCGGCCACCGCGACCAGCTACCTGACGGAAGCGGCGGTGCGCCTGATCGACCAGTCCGGCATCCTGCCACCGGGCAGTTTGCAATTGATCATCGGCGGCACGGGCGATCTGCTGGACCGGCTGCAAGAGTCCGATGTCGTCACATTCACCGGCTCCGCCGATACCGCCGCCAAACTGCGCGCCCATCCGAACTTGATGCGGCGCTCCGTCCCGTTCAACGCCGAGGCCGACTCGCTCAACTGCGCGATTCTTGCGCCGGACGTGACGCCCGACGACGAGGAGTTCGACCTGTTCGTCAAGGAGGTTGCGCGCGAAATCACCGTCAAAGCCGGCCAGAAGTGCACCGCGATCCGCCGCGCCATCGTGCCGCGGCAGCACCTGGACGCAGTGGCCAGCGCGCTCAAGGCGCGCTTGGGTAAAACAGTGGTTGGCGATCCGGCGCTGGAAAACGTGCGCATGGGCGCGCTGGCCTCGCACGCGCAGAAGGCCGACGTGGCCGAGCGGGTGGCGCTGCTGCGCCAGCACGCCGAACTGGTGCTTGGAGAACAAACGGGGTTCGCCCCCGTGGGTGAAGGCGTTGCCGAAGGGGCCTTTTTCGCGCCGACGCTGCTGCTGTGCAAGAACCCGCTGCAAACCAGCGCCGTGCACGACATCGAGGCGTTTGGCCCGGTCAGCACGCTGATGCCCTATGACGACCTGGACGAGGCGCTGGAGCTGGCCGGACGCGGGCGCGGCAGCCTGGTGGGCACGCTGGTCACGCGCGATCCAGGCACTGCCGCCAAGGTCATTCCCGCGGTGGCGGCATGGCATGGCCGCCTGCTGGTGCTCGACCGCGATGCCGCGGCGGAATCGACCGGGCACGGCTCGCCGCTGCCGCCGCTCAAGCATGGCGGACCGGGCCGCGCGGGCGGCGGCGAGGAACTGGGCGGTATCCGCGCCGTCAAACACTACCTGCAGCGCTGCGCGGTGCAAGGCTCGCCCACCATGCTCAG
>CAYTPC010000106.1:0-23601 GCA_964439605.1 uncultured Burkholderiaceae bacterium | reverse complement strand
CGGCTCCAATGTGCAGTTCGCCATCAATCCGAAGGATGGGCGCTGCATCATCATCGAGATGAATCCGCGCGTCTCGCGCTCCTCGGCGCTGGCGTCCAAGGCGACGGGCTTTCCCATCGCCAAGATCGCCGCCAAGCTCGCGGTCGGCTACACGCTGGATGAACTCGCCAATGACATTACCGGCGGCAAGACCCCGGCCTCCTTCGAGCCCTCCATCGACTATGTCGTCACCAAGGTGCCGCGCTTCGCCTTCGAGAAATTCCCGCAGGCCGACGCGACCCTGACCACGCAGATGAAGTCGGTCGGCGAGGTGATGGCCATTGGCCGCACCTTCCAGGAGTCGTTCCAGAAGGCGCTGCGCGGGCTCGAAGTCGGCGTCGATGGCCTCAACGAGAAGACGCAGGACCGCGAGGTGCTTGAAAAGGAACTCGGCGAGCCGGGGCCGGACCGCATCTGGTACGTTGGCGATGCCTTCGCCAAGGGCATGACGGTCGATGAAGTGTTCGCGCTGACCAAGATCGATCCGTGGTTTCTCGCGCAGATCGAGGAGATCGTGAAGATCGAGCTCGAACTCGAAACGAAGTCGCTCGATGAGATCGACCGCGACACGCTGCTGGCGCTCAAGAAGAAGGGCTTCTCCGACCGCCGCCTCGCGCGTCAATTCAAAACCACCGATACCGCCGTGCGCGAAAAGCGCCATGCGCTCGGTGTGCGCCCGGTCTACAAGCGCGTCGATACCTGCGCCGCCGAGTTCGCAACCGACACGGCCTACATGTATTCGACCTACGAGGACGAGTGCGAGGCGCAGCCCTCGGCGCGCAAAAAGATCATGGTGCTCGGCGGCGGCCCGAACCGCATCGGACAGGGCATCGAGTTCGATTACTGCTGCGTCCATGCGGCGCTCGCGATGCGTGAGGACGGCTACGAGACCATCATGGTCAACTGCAACCCCGAGACCGTCTCGACCGACTACGACACCAGCGACCGTCTTTACTTCGAGCCGCTCACGCTCGAAGACGTGCTTGAAATCGTGGACAAGGAAAAGCCCGCCGGCGTGATCGTGCAGTACGGCGGCCAGACGCCGCTGAAGCTGGCGCTCGATCTCGAAGCCAACGGCGTGCCGATCATCGGCACTTCGCCCGACATGATCGACGCCGCCGAGGATCGCGAACGCTTCCAGAAACTGCTGTACGAACTCAAACTGCGCCAGCCCCCGAACGCGACGGCGCGCACCGAGGCCGAGGCGCTCGACAAGGCGACTGAACTGGGCTATCCGCTGGTCGTGCGCCCGAGCTATGTGCTCGGCGGCCGCGCGATGGAAATCGTGCACGAGCAGCGCGACCTCGAACGCTACATGCGCGAGGCCGTGAAGGTCAGCAACGATTCGCCCGTGCTGCTCGACCGCTTCCTCAGCGACGCGGTCGAATGCGACGTCGATTGCCTGCGCGATGCCGAAGGCGCGACGCTGATCGGCGGCGTGATGGAGCACATCGAACAGGCCGGCGTGCATTCGGGCGATTCCGCGTGCTCGCTGCCGCCCTACAGCCTGAAGGCCGAAACCGTGACCGAACTCAAGCGCCAGAGCGCCGCCCTGGCGAAGGCGCTGAACGTGGTCGGTCTCATGAACGTGCAGTTCGCGATTCAGGAGAAAGACGGGCAGGACGTGATCTACGTGCTCGAAGTCAATCCGCGCGCCTCGCGCACCGTGCCTTACGTGAGCAAGGCGACCGGCATCCAGTTGGCGAAGATCGCGGCGCGTTGCATGGCTGGCCAGTCGCTTGCGTCGCAGGGCGTCACGCGCGAAGTCACGCCGCCGTACTTCAGCGTCAAGGAAGCCGTGTTCCCGTTCGTCAAGTTCCCCGGCGTCGATACCATCCTCGGCCCTGAAATGAAATCGACCGGCGAAGTGATGGGCGTGGGCAAGACCTTCGGCGAGGCTTTCGTCAAGTCGCAGATCGGCGCCGGCACGGTGTTGCCGAAGTCTGGGCGCGCCTTCATTTCGGTGAAGAACAACGACAAGCCGCGCGCGGTGGACATCGCCCGTGGACTGGCCGCACTGGGTTTCGAACTCGTCGCGACCAAGGGCACGGCCGCTGCGATCCAGGCGGCGGGCATCGACTGCGCGGTCGTCAACAAGGTCACCGAAGGGCGCCCGCACATCGTGGACATGATCAAGAACAACGAGATTGCGCTGGTCATCAACACCGTCGAAGAGCGCCGCAACGCGATCGCCGATTCGCGCCAGATTCGCACCTCGGCCTTGCAGGCGCGCGTGACGACCATCACCACCCTGTTCGGCGCCGAGGCAGCCGTCGAGGGAATGCAGTACATGCACGAATTGAGCGTGATTTCGGTGCAGGAAATGCATGCGCAGCTTGCGCAGCAGGCGTAGCTTGAGGTCAATGCCGAAAAGTCCATGATGCATTCGCAACGGGGGCGCCATTTCTGGTGATGCGAGACAAAGCCCGCCATCGCCCCCGGATGGCTGCTACGCGGCAGGCGCCATACCTGCCGCGGGCTTTTATCGGTTTCGTATACCCGTGCGGCTTGGCACAATAGCCGGATGCTGATGTATCCGCACATTGATCCGGTCGCGTTGCAGATCGGACCGGTCGCCATTCACTGGTATGGCTTGACCTACCTTGTCGCTTTCGGGCTGTTCTATTTTCTTGCGGTGCGGCGGCTGGCGCATGAGCCGTTCCGTTCCATGAGCGGGGCGCAAGCCTGGACGCGCAAGGATGTGGAAGACATTCTTTTCCTCGGTGTGGCCGGTGCGGTTCTTGGCGGGCGGCTCGGCTACTGCCTGTTCTACAAGCCGGAGTTCTATTTTTCGAATCCGCTGCAAATCCTGTACGTCTGGCGCGGCGGGATGAGCTTTCACGGGGGGTTTCTGGGCGTGCTCGTGGCGATGGGGTGGTACGCCCACTCGCGCGGCCGTTCATTCTGGCAGGTGATGGATTTCAGTGCGCCCTGTGTGCCCACCGGGCTGGCGGCTGGGCGCGTGGGCAATTTCATCAATGGCGAGCTTTGGGGCCGTTTTGCCGACCCCCAGCTTCCATGGGCGATGGTCTTTCCGCAAAGCGGCTCCATGTTGCCGCGTCATCCCTCGCAGATCTACCAGGTGCTGCTTGAGGGTTTGCTGCTGTTCGTGCTGTTGTGGGTGTATGCACGCAAAAAACGCCCCGAGCGGCGGGTGTCGGCGCTGTTTGCAATCGGTTACGGGGTCATGCGTTTCATCGCCGAATATTTCCGCGAGCCGGACGATTTCCTGGGTCTGTTGGCGATGAATTTGAGCATGGGTCAATGGCTGTGCGTGCCGATGATCGTCTTCGGGCTTTGGCTGTACTGGAGCGCACCGTCGGCACGGCCGGCGGCAGTGCGCGCCGATTAAACCTGAAAACGGCGGTTGAGCGCCTGCTACCCGCACTTTGATGTTCTACCGATGATTGATTCGAACGACGCAAACTTGTACGCGGCCCTGTATGCCGCTTTTCCGGCCGACCTCGATCGCGTTGCCGTCGAAACCGACGACGGCCTGCGCTACACCTGGCGCGATCTTGATCGGGCCAGCGCCATGATGGCCAACCTTTTTGCCGGGTTGAACGTGGAGCGCGGCGCGCGCGTGGTAGCCCAGGTCGAAAAATCGGTCGAGGCGATGGTGCTGTATCTGGCCGCATTGCGCGCAGGCTATGTGTTCGTGCCGCTGAACACGGCGTATCAAAGCGTCGAGATGGCGTACTTCATCGGTGATGCGCAACCGGCAGTCGTGGTATGCAGCCGGGCTCACGAACGATGGGTTGCGCCGATCGCGCTGGACGCGGGTACGCGGCATGTCTTCACGCTCGACGCCGATCGCACGGGCAGTCTGCTGGAGCGCGCCGCGTTGTGCAGCGACCGGCACACGGTCGTGCGCCGCAAGGCCACCGACATTGCAGCCATCGTCTACACCAGTGGCACCACCGGGCGCAGCAAGGGCGCGATGCTCACGCATGGCAATTTGCTGTCCAACGCCCGGGTGCTCAAGGACTACTGGGGCTGGCGCAGCCAAGCCGATGGTGGCGATGTGTTGATCCACGCGCTGCCGATTTTTCATGTGCATGGCTTGTTCGTGGCGATCCACGGCGCGCTGCTCAATGGCAGCAAAATGATCTGGTTCGGCAAATTTGACGCCCGCCGCGTCATCGAGCGGCTGCCCGATGCGACCGTGTTCATGGGGGTTCCGACTTTGTACGTGCGCATGCTTGCGGAGCCCGCGTTGACGGTGCAGATCGCGCGCCGCATGCGTCTTTTCATTTCGGGTTCGGCGCCGCTGCTGATCGAGACTTTCAACGCCTGGCGCGATCGCACGGGCCACACGATTCTGGAGCGCTACGGCATGAGCGAGACGATCATGCTGACCTCCAATCCGTATAACGAGGCTGAAGGTGCGCGCCGGGGCGGGACGGTGGGGTTTCCGCTGCCGGGCGTGCAGTTGCGCATCCGCGACGACAAGGGGCGCGAATGCGGGACGGATGAGGTTGGCAACATCGAGGTCAGTGGCCCGGGTGTTTTCTCAGGCTATTGGCGCATGCCCGAGAAAACGCGCGAGGAATTCACCGCCGATGGCTATTTCAAGACAGGAGACGTCGGCAAAATCGATGACCTGGGTTACGTCACCATTGTCGGCCGCAGCAAGGACCTGATCATCAGCGGCGGCTACAACGTCTACCCAGTCGAAATCGAAGGCCACATCAACGAGATGCCTGGTGTGGCCGAAAGTGCCGTGGTTGGCGCGCCGCATCCTGATTTTGGTGAAGTCGGCGTGGCAGTGGTGGTCGCAGCTCCAGGAGCCAAGGTTGATCCAGAGCGCATCCTTGTTGAACTTCGGTCCCGGCTTGCGAACTTCAAAATCCCCAAGCGCTGCTTTGTCGTCGATGAACTGCCGCGCAACACGATGGGCAAGGTGCAAAAAGCGCTTCTGCGTGAGCGCTATCTGGATCTTTTCACTCGGGCTTGAACGGCTGTCCGGCTCTACTTGACCAGCAGCACCGCGATGCCGCCTTCCGCGATCACCTTGCTCGCGACCGAACCCATCAGCGCGCGGCCGATGACGCCGTGGCCGTGGGTGCCCATCACGATCAACCCGGCGTCGTGTTCCTTGGCAGAACTGAGGATTTCCTCGGCAATGCGGCCATGCCGCAGATCAATCGTGTAGTCTGTCAGGCCGCGCTCGATGAGCAAGGCCTTCACCGGCTCGATGATCTTGGCGCTTTCCTCCGCGTAGTAGTCTTGGATGACCTCTTTGCGAACCCGGCCCGCCACGTAGCCGGGGATGCCAGGGCACACGTTGACCAGCACCAGCTGATGGCCATCGGCGAACATGCTGCGATTGGCGGCGACGTAGTCGAGCGCCTTTTGTGTGTAGATACTGCCGTCAACGGCAATCAGAATCTTCATCGGACTTCCTTCTCTTTCACTTTTGAGCAGGCAGAGCGTAGGCTCCTGTCAGACTATATAGGCCCTTCTGAATAGTTCCTAGTGCCCAACTTGGGGACATCCGTCATAATCACCGTCCGATACTTTTTGATACGCACCTTCAGTGCCATCTTCTTCATCCGCGCTTTCAGCGTTTATCCCGCACCCAAGAGAAGGTGATCCGGATACGCGCGCACCATTTCCTGCTCCTCAGGCAGGGCGCTTCGATGACAAGCAGGCCGCTGTACTGGACGATCCGCTCGAGTGGCCGCTGTTCGGGCATGCGCTCGAACAGGGCGATCCGCAGGAACGGTGGGAATCACAAGTCGTCGTCGAAGGGATGCATTGCGCGGCTTGCGCGGTCACGATAGAGGAAACGCTGCGCCGTGTGCCGGGGGTGCTCGAAGCGACGGTCAGCGCCGCCAGCCGCCGTGCCCGCGTGGTGTGGTCGGCGGCTGAAGTCCAGCCTTCGCGCTGGTTTTCTGCGGTGGCGTCCACCGGCTATGCGCTTTTGCCCGCGCATGACAGCAGCGTGCGCGCGGTACGCCAGCGCGAAGCGCGGCGGGCGCTGTGGCGCTGGCTCGTTGCCGGTTTTTGCATGATGCAGGTGATGATGTATGCGTGGCCGATGTACACGGCTCGCCCTGGTGACATCTCGCCCGACGCGGCGGCGCTTTTGCGCTGGGCGTCCTGGATGCTGAGCCTGCCGGTGCTGATTTTTTCCTGTGGCCCGTTTTTCACCGCTGCCTGGCGCGCCGCGCGGCAGCGCCACATCAGCATGGATCTACCGGTAGCGCTGGGGATCGCCATTACCTTCATCGTCAGTACTGCCGCGACCTTCGATTCGACCGGCCCCCTCGGGCACGAGGTGTATTTCGATTCACTGACGATGTTTGTATTTTTCCTCTTGACGGGGCGCTGGCTTGAGACGCGCCTGCGCGAACGCACGGCTGGCGCCTTGGAAGAGCTCATGAATCGCCTGCCCGACGGCGTTGAGCGGCTTGACAGCCAGGGGGTATTCCAGCGTGTCAGCGTTCGCCGGCTCGCGGTGGGCGATGTCGTGCGTGTGCTTCCAGGAGAAGCGTTTCCTGCCGATGGCGTGATCATCCAAGGGGAAACGCAAGCCGACGAGGCGCTTCTCACGGGTGAATCACGCCCTGTCGAGCGGCCCTTGGGATCGCGTGTGCTTGCTGGCAGCCACAACCTTGCCAGCGCGGTGCAGGTGCGGGTCGAAGCCCTGGGCGAGGGAACGCGCTTCGCCCAAATCGTGGCCCTGATGGAACGGGCTGCGATTGAGAAGCCCAAGTGGGCTCGATTGGCCGATCGCATTGCGCAACCCTTCTTGATCGCCGTGCTGGTTGCGGCGGCGCTGGCTGCGGCTTATTGGTGGTCGGTCGATCCGGCCAGGGCGCTGATGGTGGCCGTGGCGGTTTTGATCGTCACTTGTCCTTGTGCTTTGTCGCTGGCTACGCCAGCCGCGATGCTGGCTTCGGCGGGTGCGTTGGCGCGCCGCGGGGTGATGGTGGCGAAGTTGCCGGCGCTTGAAGCGTTACAAGCGGTTGATACCGTGGTGTTCGACAAAACCGGCACCCTCACGCATGAGGCTCCGCGCTTGACCCGTGTTCATAGCCGTGAAGGCATTGTTGCCGATGACGCGATTGAATTTGCTGCCGCACTTGCGTCCAACTCGCGGCATCCGGTGGCCCGGGCCTTGGTCGATGCCTGGAAAAACCAGCGCCGTGCCAGCCACAGCCACGCGTGGATCGCTTCCGACGTCAGCGAAGAAGCAGGCGCGGGCCTGCGAGGCGGGATACGGCACAGCCTGACCGGCAGCACGCGGCAATTGCGGCTGGGTTCGGCAGTTTATTGCGGGGTCGATCCACTTGACTCGGCTGGCATGCAGGTTCATCTGTGCGATGACAGCGGCTGGCTGGCGAGTTTCGAATTTGAGGAAAACTTGCGTGACGATGTCGTGCAGGCCGTTCAGGAACTGAATGCGGCCGGAATCGAAGTACGGATACTTTCAGGTGATCGGGACCAGGCAGTCAAACGCATCGGCGCGCATGCTGGCGTTGCATTGGCGCGGGGGGACTGTCTGCCCGAAGACAAGTTGGCTGAGGTGCGTCATCTGCAGGCACAGCGCCATCGGGTCGCAATGGTTGGCGATGGTCTCAACGATGGACCGGTGCTGGCGCAGGCAGACGTTTCTTTTGCACTCGGCAATGCCGTTGCTCTGACGCAATCGCACGCGGATTTCGTTATCCTTGGCAACTCGCTGCGTGCCATCCCTGCGGCGGTACTGAATGCCCGGCGGACTTCGCGTGTTGTGAAACAGAATCTTTTCTGGGCTGCTGCCTATAACCTTCTCTGTGTGCCATTGGCCGTGGCAGGCTGGCTGCCGCCATGGCTTGCCGGTTTGGGCATGGCGATCAGTTCGCTCGTTGTGGTGGCCAACGCGTTGCGGCTGGCCCGGCCTGTGGCAGCTTATCGGACCTGACGGATGGACATTCTTTTCTTGCTCATCCCGCTCTCGGTGGTGTTGGTTCTGCTCATCCTCGCCGGCCTCTGGTGGGCGGTCGATCGAGGGCAGTTCGACGACATCGAGCGTGAAGGGGAGAGGATTCTCAATAATGATTGATGGTTGTCAATTTGTTACGTCCAAACCATGACGACACTAGGGTAATCCACGCATAAGGTAAAAAAATGCAAACCTCCAATTCGCCAGTCGCAACCTATCACGATACGGTTATCCGACAATTTTCCATCATGGCTGTGGTGTGGGGTGTGGTAGGCATGCTAGTTGGTGTGCTCATCGCTTCTCAGCTCGCATGGCCGGACCTGAATCTCGGGATTCCGTGGTTGAGTTACGGGCGACTACGACCGTTGCATACCAATGCCGTGATCTTCGCATTCGGCGGGTGTGCGCTGATGGCAACGAGCTTCCACGCCGTTCAGCGTACCTGCCAAGTGCCGTTGTTCCTGCCAAAGCTTGCGTCGTTCGTGTTCTGGGGGTGGCAGCTGGTGATCGTTTGCGCGGCTATCAGTCTGCCCTTGGGTTTTACGACGGGCAAGGAATATGCTGAGCTTGAGTGGCCTATCGACCTCTTGATCGCTGTTGTCTGGGTCGCGTATGCCGTTGTGTTCTTCGGAACTATCGCGATACGAAAGGTTCGCCACATTTACGTGGCTAACTGGTTCTATGGCGCGTTCATCATCGCGGTGGCTCTGCTTCACATTGTGAACAGCATGGAGATTCCGGCTGGCTGGATGAAGAGCTATTCGGCCTACGCCGGAGTTCAGGACGCCATGGTTCAGTGGTGGTACGGCCACAACGCGGTCGGCTTCTTCCTGACTGCGGGCTTCCTTGGGATGATGTACTACTACGTTCCTAAGCAGGTTGGCCGTCCGGTGTACTCTTACCGGTTGTCGATCGTGCACTTTTGGGCGCTGATCTTCACGTACATGTGGGCGGGTCCGCACCACCTGCACTACACGGCGCTGCCTGATTGGACGCAGTCCTTGGGAATGGTCTTCTCGCTGATTCTGCTGGCGCCCAGTTGGGGTGGCATGATCAACGGCATCATGACGCTGTCTGGTGCATGGCATAAGCTGCGCACCGATCCGATCATCCGCTTTCTCGTCGTGGCGCTGTCCTTCTATGGCATGTCCACCTTCGAAGGGCCGATGATGTCCGTCAAGACAATCAACGCTCTGAGCCACTACACGGATTGGACGGTTGGTCACGTGCACTCGGGTGCCTTGGGCTGGGTGGGTCTGGTGACGATGGGTTCGCTTTATTACCTGATCCCGCGTATGTATGGCCGCACGTCGATGTTCAGCCAGAAGGCTATCGAGTTGCACTTCTGGATGGCGACCATTGGTATCGTCCTGTACATCGCCGCGATGTGGATCGCCGGGGTGATGCAGGGGCTGATGTGGCGTTCGATCAACCCGGACGGGACGCTGACGTACACCTTCGTCGAAAGCGTGAAGGCTACTTTCCCATACTACGTAGTGCGACTGCTCGGCGGGTTGATCTATTTCCTTGGCATGCTGGTGATGGCTTGGAACGTCTGGATGACGGTAGTCAGCGGGCGGTCTGTCAAGGTGCAGGTGCCCCAGTTGGTGCAAGCCTGAGAGTGACTAGATCCACCGATACGCAAAAGGAATACGTATGAGTTCCAATCAACATGCCGCCCAGTCGGCGGGTAAGTCCGGTTTCTCGCACGCCAAAATCGAAACCAGCAACTTCCTCATGATCGTCTTGATCCTGCTGGTGGTTGCCGTGGGGGGCTTGGTCGAGATCGTTCCCTTGTTCTTCCAGAAGTCGACGACAGTTGCGGTCAAAGGCGTTGAGCCCTTGAACCCGCTGCAACTGTTAGGGCGTGATATCTACGTCCGCGAGGGTTGCTACAACTGCCATTCGCAGATGATTCGGCCTTTCCGTGCCGAAACCTTGCGCTATGGCCATTACTCGGTGGCGGGTGAGTTCGTGTACGACCACCCGTTCCAGTGGGGCAGCAAGCGCACCGGGCCGGATTTGGCTCGGGTGGGTGGACGCTATACCGACGAATGGCACCGGATCCACTTGAACAACCCTCGTGACGTCGTGCCGGAGTCGAACATGCCTGCCTACTCTTGGCTGGAGAAGACGCCGCTGAACGGTTCGCGTGCCGCGCCGCATATGGCTGCACTGCGTATCGTCGGTGTGCCCTATACCGATCAAGATATCCAGGGAGCCGCCGAGGTCGTCAAGGGTAAGACCGAGATGGACGCGCTGGTGGCCTACCTTCAATCACTCGGGCGCGCGCTCAAGTAAGGGAGGCTGTTGTGAACATCACGGTGACCGATCTGCGAATCGTTGCGACAGTCATTTCCTTCGCTACTTTCATTGGAATCGGGGTATGGGCGTTCTTGGGGCGGAACAAGGCGCGCTTTGACGAAGCGGCGCATCTACCCCTTGAGCAGGACTGACTGACTTCTGAAAACGAGTAAATCATGAGCGATTTCATCAGCGACTTCTGGTCACACTATGTGACGGTGATTACGGTGGTCAGCATCCTGGCCTGTTTGCTGCTGCTCTGGAGGACGGCACGTCGTGGCGCGCCAATGAGCGATGACAACACGACGGGGCATGTCTGGGACGAAGATCTGCGTGAAATGAACAACCCAATGCCACGCTGGTGGATGGGTTTGTTTCTGATCACGATCGTTTTTGGGTTTGTATACCTTGCGCTCTACCCAGGGCTTGGTAAATCCGTCGGCCAATGGGGTTGGTCGTCGAGGGGTGCCTATGACACGGAGGTTGCCAAGGCAAATGAAGAACTCGCACCGATCTATAGCGGCTTTGCGGCGATGCCGATTCCAGAGCTCTCGCGTTCGCCCCAGGCGATGGCGATTGGTGAGCGCCTGTTCATGAACAATTGCGCTCAATGCCACGGCTCCGATGCGCACGGCAGCAAAGGCTTCCCGAACTTGACCGACAACGAGTGGTTGTGGGGTGGTTCGCCTGAGCAGATCGAGCAAACCATCACGCACGGTCGTACGGGTGTGATGACGCCAATGGCGGAGCAGCTCGGTTCGGCTGAAGATGTCCAGAACGTCGCCAACTACGTGCTCAGCCTGGCTGGTGAGCCGCATGATTCAGTGCGCGCGAAATTGGGCGAGGCGAAGTTCACCGTCTGCGCTGCCTGCCACGGTCCGGGCGGAGAGGGTAACGAGTTGATTGGCGCGCCGCGCTTCATTGGCCGGAAGTCGTGGTTGCATGGTTATGGTCTGGATGCCGTTATTTCGCAGATCAATACTGGCAAGACCAACGAAATGCCGGCACAGGAAGGTAAGCTGTCACCGCAACAGATCCATGTGCTGGCTGCCTATGTTTGGGGTTTATCCAACAATAAACCTGGGGTAGGGGCGGCAGGAACGCCCTGAAAGGGCGATAATCTGTAGCTTATGACCTTTCCGCAGAAGACGGCATCATCTCAGAAGGTTATCCCGATCACTGCGATGGATGAAGGTAAAGGAAAGTTCTTTACCGCCCGCGTCCGCATCCATCCGCGAACTATCCAGGGGTTGTTCGCGCGATGGAGGTGGGTGTTTGTTTTTCTCACCCAGATCCTTTTCTACGGGTTGCCTTGGCTCCAGTGGGGGCATCGTCAAGCGGTGCTGTTCGATCTGGGAGCGCGTCGCTTCTACATTTTCGGGCTCGTTTTTTATCCGCAGGACCTGATCTATCTGACGGGCCTGCTGGTGATCTCGGCGCTATCGTTGTTCCTTTTCACGGCGGTAGCGGGGCGTTTGTGGTGTGGGTACACCTGTCCGCAGACGGTCTACTCCGAGATTTTCATGTGGATCGAGCACCGGATTGAGGGTGACCGTAGCGCGCGGATCCGGCTTGATCGTTCCGGCATGACCTTGGAGAAGGTCGCAAAGCGCACAGCCAAGCATTTCGTATGGATAGTTCTGGCATTTTGGACGGGATTTACTTTCGTCGGGTTTTTTTCTCCAATCCGTGAGTTAGGAGCATCGCTGGTTCACGGCACGATCGGGGCCTGGGGAATTTTCTGGATTTGCTTTTACGGGTTCGCCACCTATGGCAATGCAGGCTTCATGCGTGAACAGGTCTGCAAGTACATGTGCCCCTATGCGCGTTTTCAGGGGGCCATGTTCGATCGAGATACGCTGATCGTAAGTTATGACGAAAAGCGCGGCGAACCGCGTGGTCCACGAATAAAGTCACAAGCAAAGTCACAAGCGGCGCACAAAGCGAATGAGCTTGGGGACTGTATTGACTGCAGCTTGTGTGTACAGGTTTGTCCGATGGGGATCGACATCCGCAGTGGACTGCAATACGAGTGCATTGGCTGCGGCTTGTGTGTGGATGCCTGTGACAGCGTGATGGACAAATTCGGGTATTCGCGTGGTCTTGTGCGTTACGCAACGCAGAACGGCATGGCGAAGAATTGGTCCAACAAGCAGATCCTGCGGCATGTTTTCCGTCCGCGTGTGTTGATTTACGGGACGATTCTGCTGCTTTTGACAGTGGGTTTGTTTACGAGCCTTGTGCTGCGCGTTCCGTTGAAGGTAGATGTGGTGCGTGATCGTGCTTCTCTGGCGCGCATCGCGGAAGGCGGTATGCTGGAAAACGTCTATCGCCTCCAACTCATGAATGCGACCGAGGCAGAGCAGGAATACAGTATCCAAGCTCGGGGGCTCAATGGCCTGAAAGTTCTGCCCGGAGAGTCTATCGTAGTGGAGCCCGCTCAGTCGCGCTGGGTGGTTCTCCGGCTCCAGGTGCCTTATGGCAGCGCAAGTGCAGGTTCGCACAAGGTTTATTTTGACGTGAAGTCCGCCAATGGACAGTCCGCAGTTTCGGAAAAAGCGACGTTCATTGTTCCGCGATGACGGCAGGAGATTATTGATGAGTGTTGATGTGAGTGTGAATCAAAACGCCGGAATTGAGGAAGAGTCGGGTCCGTGGTGGCGCTATCCGTTGGTTTGGATGCTTATTGCGGGTCCCGCTTGCGTGGTTGTTGCAGGGTTCATTACGTTGTGGCTTGTGTTGCGCGCGCCGGATCCGGTGATTTCTACCGACTATTACAAAGAAGGGTTGAAAATTAATGAAACCCTCGAAAAACAAGCGGCTGATCGCAACTATGTTCCCGCGCTAGTGGGACGCAATCACGTAGTAACCCCTCTGAAGGACGCGCCAGCCGTCCAAAAGCCCTGAGCTTGAGAGCCAGCCCCGGCGCTGGGGCGCTTTCAAAAATTTCAGCACCCTGCTGAAGGCGTTTTTGTTGGACTTATCCTCTCAAGCGTCCGGCGTGAGAATCTGCCGTCCGATCGCCTTGCCCTGTTCCAGATCGAGCAAGGCTGAAAAAACACGGCTCAAATGCATGCAAGTTGTCGGCACAGGCGGCATATTGCTGTCGCGCACTAACTGGATCAACTCCTGCAATTCGCGTAGATTACCCACGTAGGTTCCCTGAAAAGTGATGGCGCGTAGCGCGTGCGTTGGCGTCGGCAAATCCACATGACCGCCATACAGGCCGATCTGCACCAAGTGGCCGCCCTTGGTGAGCATCCTGATGCCCTGTTCCACGGTCTGGCTTGAGCCCACACAGTCAAGCACCATCCAAACCGCACCACCGGCGGCGTTCCGCACCGCAGCGGCACAATCCTCGGCCTTGGGATCGAACGCCGCCCGCGCGCCGGCTTTGAGCGCAGCTTCGCGCTTGTTGGCATCCGGCTCGATCACGACCACGCCCGCGCCGCCCAGTGCCTTGGCGATGAGAATCGCCATCAACCCCAGGCCGCCTGCGCCGATCAGTACCAGCGTTTCCTCCTTGAAGACGCGCGGTGTGAATTTCTTGAGCGCACTGTAGGTGGTCAGGCCCGAGCAGGCATAAGGAGCGGCATGCTCGGGCGCCAGATCGCCAATATCCACCAGATAGCGTGCATGCGGCACCAATACGTGATCGGCATAACCCCCGGGCTGGGATACGCCCAATGGACGCCCGGCCAAGCACAGATTTTCATCGCCACGCTCGCACACCTTGCACTTGCCGCAGCCCAGCCATGGAAAGACCACATACTTTTGCCCGACACGCACGCCCTTGACCAGGGGGCCCACCGCGACTACCTCGCCCGCGATCTCGTGACCCAGCGTGACCGGCAATTTCAGCCCATCCGCCATATTCAACTTCCTGCCATTGCCCAGATCGTATGAGCCATGCCAGATGTGCAGATCGGAGTGACACACCCCCGATGCCAGTACCCGCACCAGCACCTCGTTGTCCTTGGGAGCCGGGGTGGGATGCTCCGCACGCACCAGCGGCGCGCCAAACTCCTGAACTTCATAACTGATCATTTCGTCTCCTCGATGATTTCATCATTCCGGGCTGTGAAAGATGTCGTTCAACTGGTTACATGGCGACAGCCGGCCTCTTTACAACGCAACGCGGATTGGCGTGCTATCTCGGCATTTACCATCGGCAACGCTGTAAAAGCGCTACTTCGCTCGCCGAACGCTAATCCCATTATGCCCACCACATCTTCCTACGCCTGGATCGTTGCGCAAACTGTGCTGCTGCTCGCGTGCAGCAACGTGTTTATGACTTTCGCTTGGTATGGGCACTTGAAGAACCTGTCGGCGGTCCCGTGGTATGCGGCTGCCATCGCGAGCTGGGGTATCGCGCTGTTCGAATATCTGTTGCAAGTGCCCGCTAACCGTATCGGCTACCAGATGCTGAGCGTGGGCCAGCTCAAGATCATGCAGGAGGTGATTACGCTGACGGTGTTCGTGCCGTTTTCGATGCTGTATCTGCACACGTCTTTCAAGCTCGACTACCTGTGGGCCGCGCTGTGCATGGTTGGCGCGGTGTATTTTGTGTTCCGCGGTGGCTGAAAGCCGCACCGGATTTGTTCAGTGTTGTCTTGCCCAACGTCCTGGAGGAAATGCGCATGCTGGCCGTGCAGCGCATGCGTGAAAGTGAATTGCCGGATTGAACCTAGGAACGGCCGTTGGCCGTTGAGCGCTTGCAACCTTCAGGAGAACCGCTTCGGAAACTGTACCTTGGCGCCGGCCGGACGCGTGCGAGCACCCGATAATCGCAGGCTATGGAAATCATCAGCTTTCTCGTCGATTTCGTCCTGCACGTGGACAAGTACCTCGAAACTTTCGTGGCTACCTATGGCCTCTGGGTGTACGGGCTACTGTTCCTGATTATTTTTGTCGAGACCGGCGTGGTGGTGATGCCTTTTCTGCCCGGCGATTCGCTGTTGTTCATGGTTGGCGCGCTATGCGGCGCGCAGGTGATGGTTTTTCCACTGGCTTGCGCGGTGCTGCTTGCGGCGGCGATCCTCGGCGACCAGTGCAACTACAGCATCGGGCGTTATTTCGGGCCCAAGGTGTTCCAGTGGGAGAACTCGCGTTTCTTCAACCGCCGTGCATTCGACCAAGCGCACGCGTTCTACCAGCGTTACGGCGGCGTGACGATCATTCTGGCGCGCTTCATGCCGTTCATTCGCACTTTTGCCCCCTTCGTGGCCGGCGTTGCCGCGATGAGCCGCACCAAATTCACGGTCTATAACGCGACCGGCGCCTTGATCTGGGTACTGGGCGTGGTAAGCGCAGGCTACCTGTTCGGCAATCTGCCGCTGGTGCGCGAGCATCTTGAAAAAATCATCTGGGCGCTGATCCTCGTTCCCGGCTTGATCGCGATTTACGGCGCTTGGCGCGCCAATCGGAACAGTGTCGCCGCCGCGCGGTAAATCGCTTCAACGCATCATCCTGGAAACGGCAGTTGACTGCGGGCAGCAAAGACTTGCCCGTCAAAGCTGCCGGCTGCGTGCCAGCGGCGGGTTTTGCGCAAAGTAGCGCAGGATGCCGTGCATCAGCGCATTGGCGAGGTTTTCCTGGTACTGGGCGCTGCGCAGCTTGGCTTCTTCTTCGGGGTTGCTGATGAATGCGGTTTCGACCAGCACGCTCGGGATGTCGGGCGCTTTGAGCACCGCGAAGCCGGCCTGCTCGACATCGCGTTTGTGCAGCTGACCAATGCTGCCGATCTCACCGAGCATGGCGGCGCCGAGCTTGAGACTGTCGTTAATTTGCGCGGTGGTGCTCATGTCGAACAACGCGCGCTGCACGTGCGCGTCTTGCCCGCCGAGGTTGACGCCGCCGACTTTGTCGGATTCGTTTTCCTTGTTGGCGAGCCAGCGCGCCGCACTGCTGGATGCGCCGCGCTGGCTGAGCGCGAATACGCTGGCGCCGCGTGCCGCCGGGGTGGTGAAAGCGTCGGCATGAATGCTCACGAACAGATCGGCCTGCACGCGCCGCGCCTTTTGCACGCGGACATTGAGCGGTACGAAGAAATCGTCGTCGCGCGTCATGAAGGCGCGGATCGGGTTGCCGTTCACGGTGGCGGCATTGATGCGGTCACGCAGGCGAAATGCCACTTGCAGCACGATGTCTTTCTCGCGCGTGCCGTTCGGTCCGATCGCGCCCGGATCCTCGCCGCCGTGGCCCGGGTCGAGCGCGATGATGATCAGGCGGTCGGTGCGGCTTGGCGTCGCGATGTTGGAGCGGCTGCGCGCGGCGGGCGCAGGGGGGGGCGTGTCGGGCTGTACCGGAGCAAGCGCCACGTGCGGCGGCACCGGCGTCCAGGGTGTATTCGAGCCGCGCTGCGCCATCAGCTCGCCCAGCGGGTCGTCGTGCTTGGCGGCACGCGGGGCAGGACTGATCGGCGCCGCCTGCGGCGCGTCGCGTAGCCGTTCGGCAATGAGCGCCTCCATCGGGTCGGCGGCCTGCGTGGGGTAGAGATCGAGCACCAGCCGGTGCTGGTAGGCCGCCACCGGCGTGAGCGAGAACACCTGCGGCTGCACGGCCTGCTTGAGATCGAACACGATGCGCACCACTTCGGAGGCGAACTGGCCGACGCGCAGGCCGGCGATGTACGGATCGTCAGGCTTGATTTTGCCGACGAGCTCACGCAGTGCCGGGTTCAATTCGACGCCCTCGATGTCCACCGCCAGCCGTGGCGGACTGCCGACCAAGAGCTGCTGCGATTTCAGCCGCGTGTCGGATTCGATGGTGATTCGCGAGTAATCTTGCGCAGGCCACACGCGCACCGCGATGATGGTGGCGCCACGCGCAATCTGCTGCGCGCCCAGCAGCATCACGAGGCTGCCCGCCTGCAAGAAGGTGCGCCGCCGGGTACCGCGCATCATGCGCTGGCTGCTGCCAGCAGTTTTTGGCCGCGGGCACTGGCCGCTTGAATCGTGACGGAGCGGGATTCGTCGTTCATCGCTTCCATTTTAATAGCAAGATCGGCAATTGGAATACGTCCTGCCGCGTTGTCGGGCCATTCGGCGAGCTTGAGTCCGGGGCCGGCGAACAGATCGCGCAGACCCGCATCGTCCCATTCACGCGGGTCGTTGAAGCGGTAGAAGTCGAAATGGTGGATTGTCAGGCCGCCGGCGCCCTGATGCGGCTCCACCACCGTGTAGGTTGGACTTTTGATGCGGCCCGTGACACCCAGCGCGCGCAGCAGGTGGCGCGTCAGCGTGGTCTTGCCGGCGCCGAGGTCTCCGTGCAGCGCGATGAATATTTCGCCCAGCGCCGGTTCAGCGCGGATCACGGCCGCGAGCGCGCAGGCGAAGGCGGCGGTATCGCCCTCGCTGGCCCAGCGGCGCGTTTCTACAATCGGCAGGTGATCGGCGGAACTCAACTCGTCTCCCATATCGGGGCGCTCGCGCGCAAGCTCGGATTCTCCCAAATCGGCGTGGCAGGCGTCGATTTGTCGAGCGCCGAACCCGGATTGGTCCGTTGGCTTGCCGAAGGTTTTCATGGCGAGATGAATTACATGGCCGCGCATGGCCTCAGGCGCGCGCGGCCAGCCGAACTGGTGCCGGGCACCGTGAGCGTGATCACCGCGCGCATGAACTATCTGCCGCGCGCCACGCGCGATGACTGGCAGGCGATCGAATTCGCCCGGCTCTCGCGTCCGGCCGAGGGCGTGATCTCGCTGTACGCGCGCGGGCGTGACTATCACAAGGTGCTGCGTGCGCGGCTGCAAAAGCTCGCCGAAGGCATCGGCGCTGCGATCGGTCCATTCGGTCACCGTGTGTTTACCGATTCGGCGCCGGTACTCGAAGCCGAACTCGCCTCACGCAGCGGCCAGGGCTGGCGCGGCAAGCACACGCTGGTACTTGACCGTGAAGGCGGATCGATGTTCTTTCTTGGGGAAATCTACGTCGATCTGGATCTCCCGCGCAGCGAGCCGGTCACGCCGCACTGCGGCCGTTGCACCGCGTGCATCCAGGCGTGCCCGACACGCGCCATCATCGCGCCTTACCGGCTCGATGCGCGGCGTTGCATCTCCTATCTCACCATCGAGCATCCGGGGCCGATCCCGCTGGAACTTCGGCCCTTGATCGGCAACCGCATCTATGGCTGCGACGACTGCCAGTTGATCTGCCCCTGGAACAAGTTCGCCTGCCGCGGCACGCTGCCGGACTTCGATGCGCGCGATGGTTTTGCAGGCGCGCCGCTGGCTGCGTGCTTCGCCTGGAGCGAGGATGAATTCCTGCGCCACACCGAAGGCAGCCCGATCCGCCGGATCGGCCATGAACGCTGGCTGCGCAACATCGCGGTCGCGCTGGGCAATGCGTGGCGTGCGGGCGATGTCGCGGCGCGCGAGGCGCTGATCAGGCGCGTTCAGGATCCGAGTGCGCTGGTGCGCGAACACGTGCATTGGGCGCTTTCGCGCGCGCCGGGTTTTTGACGAAGCCTGGAAAAGAGCCGCCTCAGGTTCCGAGGCGACGCTTCCTTTACACTAGCAGGGTTCAGGAGAGCGCCTCGCATGCGGGGCCGCCGAAGGCGCAGGGGAACATCCCGAACGCTCAGGCAAAAGGACTGACGAAACGCCTCGTGATCGCTCGCGGTCGCGGACGTTGCCTTGCTGGAGAGAGGCGGCTTGCCACCATGGCCAGGCCGTCCACCGAAGGAGCAAGCCCCGTGCGGGTGAATCTCTCAGGTAAAGCGGACAGCAGGGGTGGCTTATGGCGCGAGCCATGAAACGACACGGTCCCTTTTGCTTTGGAGAGATATCTTGGCGTCCGCTACCGATGAATTGCGCAGGACTTGGCTGCACGAACTGCACCTCGAACTCGGCGCGCGCATGGTGCCCTTTGCGGGCTACGCAATGCCGGTGCAATACCGCGCTGGCCTGATCGCCGAACACCGGCACACACGCGAGGCCGCCGGGCTGTTCGACATTTCACACATGGGCCAGCTTCGCCTGTCAGGGCGCGACGCGGCGGCAGCTTTCGAGACGCTGATGCCGGTCGACGTGATCGGCCTGGCGCCGGGCCGCCAGCGCTATGGCCTGCTGCTCAACGACGCAGGCGGCGTTCTCGATGACCTCATGTTCTTCAACGAGGGTAACGGTAGCTGGTTCGTGGTCGTCAACGGCGCCTGCAAGGCGGCCGATATCGCGCACATCACCCAGCGCATCGGCGCACGCTGCACCGTCGAGCCTTTGCCGGAGCAGGCGCTGCTTGCCTTGCAAGGGCCGCAGGCAGCGGCGGTGCTCGCGCGCCTGTCGCCCGGCATCGAACGCCTGGTGTTCATGAGCGGCGGCGCAGCACGCATCGGCGAGGTGAACGCTTTCGTTACGCGCAGCGGCTATACGGGCGAGGACGGTTTTGAAATATCCGTGGCTGCGCGCGACGCCGAGCGGCTCGCCCGGCTGCTGCTCGCGCAGTCGGAGGGTCAGCCCATCGGCCTGGGCGCGCGCAATTCGCTGCGGCTCGAAGCGGGGCTGTGCCTGTACGGCAACGATATCGACACCACCACCACGCCCGCCGAAGCCGCGCTCGGCTGGGCAATCCAGAAAGTGCGCCGCCCGGGTGGCGCGCGCGCCGGCGGTTTTCCGGGCGCGGACAAGGTGCTCGCACAACTGGAAACCGGCGCCGCGTTGCCGCGCCGGCGCGTGGGACTGGTTGCACTGGAGCGCGTGCCGGTACGTGAGCACAGTCAATTACAAAGCTCGCAGGGTGAACCCATCGGCGAGGTAACGAGCGGACTGCTCAGTCCGACCCTGGACAAGCCCATCGCGATGGGCTACCTGACGCCCGCCTTCGCCGCGCCCGGCACGCGTGTGCAGGCCATCGTGCGCGGAAAGCCGGTGCCGATGGAAGTTTGCACGCTGCCCTTCGTTGCGGCGCGCTATTACCGCGGCTGACCGGCCGGGCGCATTTTCTTTGCGCCCGCATCAGCATCAGTTTCTTTCTTCACTGATTTTCTCGAAACAACCCAGGAGCTTTTCATGATCCTCAAATACACCGAAGACCACGAATGGGTCGCCGCCGACGGCGGCGCCGCCACGGTGGGCATCACCGTGCATGCGCAGGACGCGCTCGGCGACGTGGTTTTCGTCGATTTGCCCGAGCTCGGCAAGACTTACGCGCAAGGCGAAGTGGCCGGCGTGGTGGAGTCGGTCAAGGCCGCTGCCGACGTCTATATGCCAATCACGGGCGAAATCACCGAGGTCAATGAAGAATTGCGCGCCGATCCGTCGCTGGCCAACACCGATCCGCTGGGCAAAGGCTGGTTCTTCAAGCTCAAGATCGCCGACGCCTCACAGTTCGATGCATTGCTCGACGAAACCGCCTACACGAGTTACTCCAGCAAAGCCTGAACACCCACTCCCATGTCCACTCCCGATTTGTCTGCCTCGCTGGGCGATCTCGAAAGCACCTATGAATTCATCGCCCGCCACATCGGGATTGGTCCCGAAGATGAGGCGCGCATGCTGGCGGCGGTCGGCGCGGCCACGCGCGCCGAACTGATCGATGGCATCGTGCCCGCCGCGATCCGCTGCACACAGCCGATGCGCCTGCCGGCACCCGCGAGCGAAGCGGACGCGCTGGCCGAGCTTTCGGCGATCGCCGCCAAGAACAAAATCTTCAGGAACTTCATCGGCCAAGGCTATTACGGCACGCACATGCCGGCCGTGATCTTGCGGAATATTCTTGAAAACCCCGCCTGGTATACCGCCTACACACCGTACCAGGCAGAAATTTCGCAGGGCCGCATGGAGGCGCTGGTGAACTTCCAGACCATGGTCTGCGATCTCACCGGCATGGCCATTGCCAATGCCTCGATGCTCGACGAAGCGACGGCCGCGGCCGAGGCGATGACGCTGGCCAAGCGCAGCGTCAAATCCAAGAGCAAGGTGTTTCTCGTCTCCGGCGACTGTCACCCGCAAACCATCGAAGTGCTGCGCACGCGCGCACGCGCCTTGGGCATCGAGATCCAGGTCAGCACCACCGCGCGGCGTTTGCCGCAACTGATGGAAAGCGGCGATTTCTTCGGCGTGCTCGCGCAGTTCCCCGGCACCCACGGCAACGTTCACGATCTGCGCTCGCTCGCGCCACAGGCGCGCGAGCACGGAGCGGCGTTGTGTGTCGCCGCCGACCTGCTGGCACTGACGCTGCTGGCGCCACCCGGGCAATGGGGGGCCGACATCGTCTGTGGCAGCACGCAACGCTTTGGCATGCCGATGGGAGCCGGCGGCCCGCACGCCGCCTACCTTGCCTGCCGCGACGAGTTCAAACGTTCACTGCCGGGGCGCCTCGTCGGCGTCAGCGTGGACGTGCACGGCCAGAGTGCCTACCGGCTGGCACTGCAAACCCGCGAGCAGCACATCCGCCGGGAGAAGGCGACTTCGAACATCTGCACCGCACAGGTGCTGCCGGCCATCGTCGCGAGCATGTACGCGGTCTATCACGGCCCCGAAGGCCTGAAGCGGATCGCCGAGCGGGTAAGCCGGCTGACTGCGGTGCTTGCGGCCGGTCTTGAATCCATGGGCCTGAAGCTGGTCAACGAAACCGCCTTCGATACGCTCACGGTGAAGACTGACTACGACACGCCGAGGATTCTCGAAAGTGCGCTTGCCGCGCGGGTCAACTTGTGGCGCGGCCTGCGGCATCTGGGTATTTCCCTGGATGAAACGCATACGCGCGCCGACGTGGAGATGCTATGGGCGCTATTCGCGCCGGAGGGCAAGCCGATCCCCCGCTTCGACGACGTCGCCGCGAGCGCGCCATCGCGCCTGCCGGGCGAACTGCGCCGCAGCAGCGCCTTCCTCACCCACCCGGTGTTCAATACGCACCGCAGCGAAACCGCGATGCTGCGCTATATCCGCGCGCTCTCGGACAAGGATCTTGCCCTGGATCGTTCGATGATCCCGCTGGGCAGTTGCACGATGAAGCTCAACGCCACGAGCGAGATGATCCCGATCACCTGGCCCGGCTTCGCCAACATTCACCCATTCGCGCCGGCCGATCAGCTCCAGGGCTACGCCGAACTCGACGCCCAATTGCGAGCCTGGCTTTGCGAGGCGACCGGCTACGCCGGCATCAGCCTTCAGCCCAACGCCGGTTCCCAGGGCGAATATGCCGGTCTGCTCGCGATCCGCGCCTGGCACGAAGCGCGTGGCGAGGGCCACCGCACGGTCTGCCTGATTCCGGCCTCGGCGCACGGCACCAATCCGGCCAGCGCCCACATGGCTGGTATGCAAGTCGTCGTCACCGCCTGTGACGAGCGTGGCAACGTCGACATCGACGACCTCGAGCGCGCCTGCAAAAAGCACGCGCACCAGCTCGCCGCCGTCATGATCACTTACCCGAGCACCCACGGCGTGTTCGAGACGCGCGTGAAAGAACTGTGCCAAATCGTGCACGCCCACGGTGGCCGGGTCTACATCGACGGCGCCAACATGAACGCATTGGTGGGCATCGTTGCGCCCGGCGAGTTCGGCGGCGACGTGAGCCACCTGAATCTGCACAAAACCTTCTGTATCCCGCACGGCGGGGGCGGCCCCGGCGTTGGCCCGGTGTGCGTGGCGCCAGACCTCGTACCGTACCTGCCCGGCCACGTGAGCGCCAATCACATCCAGGGCCGCCTGGCCGGCGAACGTCCTGCGGTCGGCGCGATCTCTGCCGCGCCGTTGGGCAATGCCGCGGTGCTGCCGATCAGTTGGATGTACTGCCGCATGATGGGCGAGCAAGGCCTGCGCGCCGCAACCGAGGTTGCGATCCTGAGCGCCAACTACATCAGCGCGCGCCTGCGTGGCCACTACCTGACGCTGTATGCAAGCGAGAATGGTCACGTCGCGCATGAATGCATTCTCGACCTGCGCCCGTTCAAAGAGACGAGTGGCGTCACCGCCGAAGATGTCGCCAAGCGGCTCATCGATTACGGCTTTCACGCGCCGACGCTGAGCTTCCCGGTGGCCGGCACGTTGATGGTCGAGCCGACCGAAAGCGAGCCGCTTGCCGAACTCGACCGCTTCATCGACGCGATGATCTCCATCCGCGACGAAATCCGCCGTATCGAGGAGGGCGTCTGGCCGCGCGAAAACAACCCGCTCAAGAACGCGCCGCATACTGCCGCGAGCCTGATGGACGACCCATGGACGCGTGCCTATTCGCGCGAAACCGGCGCCTTCCCGCTGGCTTCGCTCAAGGCCGACAAGTACTGGCCGCCGGTAGGCCGCATCGACAACGTGTATGGCGACCGCAATCTGTTCTGCCAATGCGTGCCGGCGGGGATGCAAGTGCCTGTTGTGCCCTGATCGAATC
>CAYTPC010000105.1:0-5961 GCA_964439605.1 uncultured Burkholderiaceae bacterium | reverse complement strand
AAGCCGAGCAAGCCGAGCAAGCCGAGCAAGCCGAGCAAGCCGAGCAAGCCGAGCAAGCCGAGCAAGCCGAGCAAGCCGAGCAAGCCGAACAAGTCGAACAAGCCGAACAAGTCGAACAAGTCGAACAAGCCGAACAAGTCGAACAAGTCGAACAAGTCGAGGCGAGCGAATCAGCCGAGACCGTTGAACCGGTTCCAGCATCTGCGGTCATTGCCGCCGAACAGGAATCCAGTCAGGGCGCCGATGCAGACCAGGCGAGCGATACACCCGAGACGGTGGACGCCGGCCTGTTCCCGATTTTCGAGGAGGAGGCGAGCGAACTCCTGCCGCAGATCGGCACTGCCTTGCGCGAGTGGAATGAACATCCCGGCGACGGGCAGGCGCTCGCGACCTTGCTGCGCGCGCTGCACACCCTCAAGGGCAGCGCGCGGCTGGTTGGCGCGATCCAACTGGGCGAGCAGGCGCATCGCATGGAATCCGCGGTCGAGGCCGTTGGCGCGCAGGCACCCGATCCGGCGGCCATCGAGCGCCTGCTGGCATTTGCCGACGCGCTGCAAGCCGGATTCGACCGCCTGCGCGTGGCCGATGCGACTGCGCAGCATGAAATCGCGCGCCGCGCCGCCGACGTGACGCTGGCCGCGCCATCGGCGCTGCAACAGGTAATCGCCTCGGCAACGCCCATTGCCGATGCCGCCGATACCGTCGAGGCGGCGCCCACGCCTTTCGAACTCGCGGCGGCCGAGGAAAAGGCCGCGCACGAGCCTGTCGCCGAGATACCCGCGGTCGCGCCGCTGCGGCCATTGGTTTCGCAGGTGGTTCGCATCCGCACCAACCTGCTGGATCGGCTGGTCACGCAGGCCGGCGAGGTCATCATCGAGCGCTCGCGCCTTGAAGGCGAGATGACTCAGTTGAACAGCGCGTTGCGCGACCTGACGGGCAACCTCGATCGGTTGCGCCGGCAGTTGCGCGATATCGAAATGCAGTCCGAAAGCCAGATGCAGTCGCGTCTCGCGCAGAGCAAAGACTCGCAGCAGGGCTTCGATCCGCTGGAGTTCGACCGCTTCACGCGCGTGCAGGAACTCACCCGGATGATGGCCGAATCGGTCAACGACATCGGCCTGGTGCAGCGCACACTGCAGGAAACGGTGCAGGTTTTCGAGAGCGGCCTGAGCGCGCAGGCGCGCCAGATGCGTGAATTGCAAGGCGGGCTGCTGCACACGCGCATGGTCGAATTCGACAGCATTGCCGATCGCCTCTACCGCGTCGTGCGGCAAGCGTCCCAAGACACCGGCAAGCAGGTCCGCCTCGACATCCACGGCGGCACCATTGAAATCGACCGCAGCGTGCTCGACCGCATGACTGCCGCCTTCGAGCATCTGCTGCGCAACTGCGTGGTGCACGGCATCGAAGATGCGGCCGTGCGCGAGCGCGCCGGCAAAGCGCCGGACGGTCTCGTTACCGTCGACGTGCGGCATGAAGGCAATGATGTTTCGGTCACTTTCAGCGACGACGGCGCCGGCCTGGATGTGCAAGCCATCGCCAGGCGTGCGTATGCGCTCGGTCTGGTGCCGGTGCACGAGGAAATCACGGCCGAGAAATGCGCCGATCTGATCTTCCGGGCCGGCTTCACCACCGTCTCGCAGGTATCCGAACTGGCTGGGCGCGGCGTCGGCATGGACGTGGTGCGCACCGAAGTGGCCGCGCTGGGCGGACGCATCGAGACGCAGACCGTGCTAGGACAGGGCACGCGCTTCAAGCTGGTGCTGCCGCTGACCACCGCGGTCACCCACGTGGTGATGATGCGCGCGGGCGAACTGCTGTTTGGCGTGCCGTCGAACCTGATCGAGCTGGTGCAGCGTGTCGGCGCGGCTGATCTTGAAAAATCCTACGCCGCAGGCCGCCACGGCTTTGGCGAACGGGACCTTCCCTTCTTCTGGGCCGGTGCCTTGCTGCGATCTTCGGCGCACAGCGACCGCGCGTTTGGGCGCGTCAATACCGTTGTGGTGGTGCGCAGTGCCGCGCAACGTGTGGCGCTGCACGTGGACGAGGTGCTCGGCCCCCAGGAAGTGGTGGTCAAGAACCTCGGCAAGCAACTGGTGCGCCTGCCCGGCATGGCCGGCATCTCGGTGCTTGCTTCGGGCGCGGTGGCGCTCATCTACAACCCGGTGGCGCTGGCTTCGGCCTATGGCGAGGTGGTGCGCGGCCTGCAGGCCCGGGAGCTTCTGCCGCAAGAGGCGGCGGCCACGGCCGCATCCGGCCTGCCGGCGGCACCGGCGCCAGTAGCACCGGCGCCGGCGCCGCAGGTTCCGCTGGTGCTGGTGGTTGATGATTCGATTACCGTGCGCCGCGTCACGCAGCGTCTGCTGCAACGCGAAGGCTACCGCGTGACCCTCGCCGCCGACGGCTTGCAGGCGCTTGGGTGCCTGCAGCAGGAGCTGCCCGCGCTGGTGCTGTCGGACATCGAAATGCCGCGCATGGACGGATTTGATCTGGCCCGCAATATCCGCGCGGACGCGCAGACGGCGCAATTGCCGATCATCATGATCACGTCGCGCATCGCCGAGAAGCACCGTGAACATGCGCGCCAGCTCGGCGTCAACCACTATCTGGGCAAGCCCTATTCCGAAGAGGAATTGCTGCAACTGGTGCGTCATTACACGGCCGATGCGGCAGTGGCGCTCGAAGACTGAACCGGGGTTTTCCATTTGATGCTGGATCAAATGGAAAATCTTGGTTATTCAGAGCTTCCTTGAGTTCATGAGCATCAAAACGGCATTTATTTTTTCAGCTATTCAGCGCTGGTTTTGCCGTTTTTTTGTGCTTCGCCTGCAAGCGGCGGACTTATTTTCGAAAGCATTTCGCCGCTGCGTCGTTCCAGGATCAACGCAGCGTGGTGCGCCGCGGATGACAGACGGCGTAGCGCGCCAGCGTGCGCTCGCGTGCCTGCGCATGGTCGACGATGGGGGCCGGGTAGTTGCCGCCCAGGCGCACGCCGGCTGATTCCAGTTCCTGCGGGGTCGCGGTCCACGGCGCGTGGATCGCGCTGTTCGGCAGTTTCGCCAGTTGCGGCAGGTAGCGGCGGATGAATTTGCCTTCCGGGTCGAAACGCTGGCTTTGCATCACCGGATTGAGAATGCGCACATAAGGCTGGGCGTCGCAGCCGCTGGAACTGATCCATTGCCAGTTACCGTTATTCGACGCGGGTTCGTAATCGGTGAGGTGCCGCGCAAAGTAGGCTTCGCCGCGCCGCCAGTCCAGCCCCAGGGTTTTGCACAGAAAACTGGCGGCAACCATGCGCAGCCGGTTGTGCATATAGCCGCTGCTGTTGATCTGCGCCATGGCCGCGTCCACCAGCGGATAGCCGGTGCGGCCCTCGCACCAGGCGGCAAAGAGCGTGTCGGCATGTTTTCCGTGGTGCCAGATGATGTGGTCGTATGCAGGCTGAAAGCTTTTTCCCTGGGCCAATTGCGGATGGCGTATGAATATCTGGAAAAAAAACTCGCGCCGGATCAATTCCCCCAGCCAGACATTCGCGCCGACGTGGCCCTGGAGCGCCAACCGGCGCGCGGCGCCTGCAAGCTGGCGCACCGAGACAGTGCCCAGGCGCAGGTGGGCGCTCAGGTAGCTCGGCCCGCGCACCGAGGGGAAGTGGCGCGCCTGGGCGTAGTGGTCGATGCGAGAGAAGAATTCCTCGAACATCGCCGCGCCGCCGCGCGCCCCGGGCGGCAGGTTGAGCGTTGACAGGTTGCTGCGCTCGAAGCCCAGTTCCTCCAGCGCCGGCACCGGATGCGCCAGTTCGGGCGGCGGCATGGCGAGCGCATCGGCGTAGCGCGCGCTCGGGTAGGGCTTCAGGTAGAAATCGTTGAGCTTGTCCAGCCACGCGCGCCGGTAGGGGCCGAACGCGGTGAGCGCCGCGCCGCTGCGCGAGAGCACTTCGTCGTGCTCGAAAATGACCCGGTCCTTGCTGGTGTGCAGCATGACGCCGGCGGCGGCCAGCGCGCCGAACAGGCGCGTGTCGGCGGCGTGCGAGAGCGGGTCGCCCACGCGGTTGGCGTAGACCGCCTGCACGCCGAGCTGGCGGGCCAGTGCGGGGATTTCTTCCTGCGCCGCCGCGTGCCGCACGATCAGGCCGCCGCCGAGCGTGCGCAGATGAACATCGAGTTCAACCAGGGATTCGCGCTGGAACTCCACGCGCCGGTCGGCGCGCGGCGGTCCGGCGCAGGCGGCGCGCTCGAATACGAAGACGCAAAAAACCTGCCGGCACTGGCGCAGGGCGCGAAACAGCGCCGCGTTGTCCTTCACGCGCAAGTCGTGCCGGAACCACATCAGGCTCCGGGGATAGATTTTGTCGACGGCCAGTAAAATCGGTGGCATGCCACTTGATTCTGCACGCATCAACCTGACGCATCATTTTTTGATTGCGATGCCGGGCATGCGAGATCAAATTTTCGCCCGCAGCGTGATTTACCTGTGCGAGCACAGTGAACGGGGCGCGCTCGGGCTGGTGATCAACAAACCGAGCGATATCGATCTGAAAATTCTGTTCGAAAGAATTGAATTGCCCTCCGCGCGCGTCGATCTGGCTGGCATCCCGGTATTTCATGGCGGCCCGGTGCAGACCGAGCGCGGCTTCGTGCTGCACGAGCCGATGGTCGCCCAGGCGCCGGCAGAGGGCGAGGCGGTTTATGCCTCGACCATGACGATTCCGGGCGGCCTGGAAGTGACCACTTCCAAAGACGTACTCGAAGCCATGGCCACCGGCGCGGGCCCGCGCAAGGTGCTCGTTTCGCTGGGCTATTCGGCCTGGGGCGAAGGGCAGCTCGAATCGGAACTGGCCGAAAACTCGTGGCTCACCGTCAATGCCGATCCGGCCGTGATTTTCGATACGCCGGTCGAGCTGCGCTACGAGCGTGCGCTGTCGTTGCTGGGGCTGCAGGCGTGGACGCTCTCGCCGCAGGCAGGGCACGCATGAGCCCGGCGGCTGCCGCACCGCCCGCCCGGATTCCCACCGCCGTCGAGCCGCATTTGCAAAGTTTCCTGGCCTTCGACTACGGCCGCAAGCGCACGGGCGTGGCCAGCGGCAACCGGCTGCTTGGCGCGGCAACGCCGCAGGGCACGATTCGCGCCGAGGGTGACGCGCGCTGGGCCGAGGTTGCCGCGCGCATCCGCGAATGGCAGCCCGATGCGCTCGTGGTCGGCGTGCCCTTTCACCCCGACGGCGCCGCGCACGAAAACACGCGCGCGGCACGGCGTTTTGCGCGCCAGCTCGAAGGGCGCTTTCGCCTGCCGGTCTATGAGGTGGACGAGCGCTACAGCACGACCGAGGCGCTGGCCGGCGGCGCGCGCGATGCCGACGCCGCCGCAGCGTGCATCATTCTGGAGCAGTTCCTGAGGAGCCTATGAGCGCAACCCACCCCATCCCCGACGCCGAGGCGCTCTATGCCGATCTGCTGCGCGGCGTGAAATCACTGATGCGCCCGGACACGCGGCTGGTGGGCATCGCCTCCGGCGGCGTCTGGCTGGCCGAGCGGCTGTATGAGGATCTCGCGCTCGAAGGCGGATACGGCGTGATTTCTTCGGTCATGCACCGCGATGATTTCGCGCGGCGCGGCTTGGCGGCCAGCGTGCAGACCGCGCTGCCTTTCGACGTGAACGGCGCCGACATCCTGCTGCTGGACGACGTTCTTTACACCGGCCGCACGATCCGCGCGGTGCTCAACGAGCTGTTTGACTTCGGCCGTCCGGCCTGCGTGCGGCTCGCGGTTCTGGTTGACCGCGGCGGGCGTGAATTGCCCGTGGCGGCCGATTTCACGGCGGCGCGTGCCGATCTGCCGGCGAGCCGCTCGCTCGCGCTCGCGCACGATCCGTCCGGGCGCTTCTCATTGCAGATCGAGGAGGCTTGAATGCTGGCGCGACACAATCCCCAGCTCAACAAAAACGGTGAGCTGATCCACCTGCTGT
>CAYTPC010000104.1:0-8994 GCA_964439605.1 uncultured Burkholderiaceae bacterium | reverse complement strand
CTGCGCACGTCCATCACCACCATGCGGTCGTGGTTGCGGTTGAAGGGGGCGTACAGGGCGCGCAACTGCTGCTCGGCCTGGGTGCTTGATGTGCCGACGACGATGCGCTCGGGCCGCAGGCAGTCGGCCACCGCCGCGCCTTCTTTCAGGAATTCGGGGTTGGAGACGACTTCAAAGGCGATCCGCACGCCGCGCGCGGCCAGCCCTTCGCGCACGGCCTGCGCCACCTTGTCGGCGGTGCCCACGGGCACGGTGGATTTGTTGACGATGGTTTTGGGCGCGCTCATGTGCGCGGCGATGGCGCGCGCCACGGCCAGCACATGTTGCAGGTCGGCGCTGCCGTCTTCGTCGGGCGGGGTGCCCACGGCCAGAAAGAGCAGCTCGCCATGCGCCACGCCTTCGCCCGCATCGGTGGTAAAGCGCAAGCGCCCGGCGGCGTGGCCGGCATGCACCAGCGGCGCCAGGCCCGGTTCGTGAATCGGTACGCGCCCGGCTTGCAGGGCCGCAATTTTGGCCGCGTCCTGGTCCACGCAGACTATTTCGTGGCCTACTTCCGCCAGCACAGCACCTTGCACCAGGCCGACATAACCGATGCCGAAGATAGTGACTTTCATGTTTGAACCCGGCCGGTGAAACCGGCGCGGCGGGTGGAGAGGATGAGCGTGTTCATGATTACCGTGCGGGGGCCGGATGCCACACGAAATCGTAGCTGGCGAACGGGGTATCGTGCGGCACGATGTGAAAGGGAATGCGCAAATTGCCGAGCGGCAGATTTTCGCCGCCTGGGATGCCCGACAGCGCCTGTGCCCACCAGTCCGGCTGGATGGCGTCGACGCGCGAGATCAGCAGCCACCCGCGGCCCGCGCGTTCGGCCTGTTGCGTGGTGGCAGCCGCGCAATCGGCCACGTCTGCATCGGGGTCGCAGACATGGGCCGGCGCGGCCGCAAAGCGCGTGCGCAACGTTCCTGCTAGCACCGGGTCGGCGGCGATGATGCAGTCCTGCCCATCGTAGCCCGCGCGCTGCAGGGCCTGCGCCAGTTGCACCGCCGGTTGGTTGAGCGGATGCGCCTTGCCGTCGGCATAAGCGAACCAGGGTTGCGCACCGGCGGCCACCAGTGCCACCAGGATCAGCGCCAGCACCATGCCGGCAAAACGGTTGCCGTGCGGGTGGATTTCCAATTCGGGGCGCAGCGCAAAGGCCATCAGCGGTACGGGTGCGAGCAACGGCATCATCCAGCGATCTCGGAAGGCCGAGACATCGGCCGCCAACACCATACCCAGCAGCGCCAGGGCGATCAAAGCCAGGTAGCGCCCGAACACCGGCCGCAACCAATCCGGGGTTTCGGGTGTATTCGCGGGTCGCCGCCACCAGCCGGAGTCGAACGCAGCCCATGCTGCCAGCGCCCACAGCGCCAGCGTGCTCAAAACCGCGATCAGCAAACTGCCGACGCCCGCGCCCCAGTGGTGGTGCGGCATGATTTCCATTTTTTTGAGGGTGCCGGCGGTGGCCGCAGGCCAGTGCGCAAGCAACCACAGACCGTGCGGCGCCACCACGATCAGGCCGATCAACACCGTCCACCACCAGCCCCGTGCGAGCAGTGCCCGGCGCGTCTGGCGCACCGACAGCAGCGCCGCGATGAGCGCCGCAGCCATCAGCGCAAAGTTGTACTTGGCCAGCATTCCGCAGCCCAGCACCAGACCCAGCACGGCAAACTCGCGCTGGCAGCCGCTGCCGCAGCGGCGCACGATGCGCAGCAGCAGCCACCACGCGCCGCAGGTCATCGTGGTGACCAGCACGGTGTGCGTCAGGTCGCTGATCGCGTACCAGCCGAAGATCGGCAGCAGAAACAGGCTGGCCGCAGCCCACCACGCCGCGCGCAGACCCAGCAACTCGCGTCCTGCCAGCCACATCAGCACGCAGGTCAACACGATCAGCGCGTGCTTGAGCAGCGAAAGCGCCAGCACGCTCGGCCCTAATATCTGGTTGACGCCCCATTGCAGCCAGGTGTACAGCGGCGGCTGCGCGCCGTAGCCCCATTGCAACTGCTGGGACCAGAGCATTTGTTCGGCTTCGTCCCATTGCAGCGCGGGCGAGATGGCAACCCGGATGGCGATGTGCGCAACGGCCAGCACGATCAGCCAGGGTAGCGGGTTGGCGTAGAGCGCGTCCCAGCCGCGCGGGCAGGCGGCGGGCGAGAGCGGTTGCGGTGGGGTGGAAGACATCAGCGCGTAGCGTTGCGGGCATGGCCGAACAGAGCCGAAGTTTACAATTTGCCACTCTGTTAGCACGATGTCCACCTCCACACTTTCCACCGCTTCGCACGTTCCCGCGCCCGACGTATCAATCGTCGTGCCGATCTACAACGAGGTCGAATGTCTGCCCGAGTTGATGGACCGGATCGGCCGGGCAATGGCGACACAGCCATTGACTTTCGAGCTGATTGCCGTGGACGACGGCTCCACCGACGGTGGCCGTCAGTGCTTGCGCGAACTGGCCGCCGCGCACCCGTGGCTGCGGATCGTGCTGCTGGCGCGCAACTACGGCAAGGCCAGCGCCTTGCAGGCGGGGTTCGACCGCCTGCGCGGGCGCTACGTGGTCACGATCGACGCCGATCTGCAAAACGATCCCGACGACATCCCGCTGCTGCTTGATCGTCTGGAAACCGATCCGGACGTGGACATGGTCTCCGGCTGGCGCAAGGACCGGCAGGAGGCCGAGCTTTCGCGCAAGTTTCCCTCGCGCATGGCCAACCGGCTGATTTCGCGCGCCACCGGTGTGCATTTGCACGATTACGGTTGTGCGCTCAAGGTGTACCGGCGGCCCATCATCGACCGCATCCGGCTGTACGGCGAGCTGCACCGCTTCATCCACTCGCTGGCGCGCGACGTGGGCGCGCGGGTGGCCGAAGTGCCGGTGCGCGACTATCCACGCACGCGCGGCGTGTCTAAGTACGCCGGAATCGATCGCACCTTTCGCGTAGTGCTCGATCTGGTGCTGATCGTTTTTTTCATGCGCTACCGCCAGCGCCCGCTGCACGCCTTCGGCGGCCTGGGGCTGTGGCTGGCCGCGCCCGGCGCGCTGGCGCTGCTGTACCTGCTGGCCTGCAAACTGGTTGGGCAAACCATCGGCGGGCGGCCGCTGCTGCTGATCGGCGTGATGCTGCTGTTGATGGGCGCGCAATTCATCGTCGCCGGCCTGCTCGGCGAAATCCTCACGCGCACCTACCACGAAGCGGGTGGCGCGCCGCAGTTCTACGCCGATGAATACGCCGCCGCGCCGGACGCTGAAGATGGCGCACCCGGCAGCCATGGCGGCGCGGCGTACCCCGCCTGCCGCCCGGTCAGCGCAAGCATGTCAAGCCAGGCGCTTGCCGGCTTCTCGCCCATGCGACTGCATCTTGTCCTTGTGCCGCATGACCTGCCGGTCCAGCTTGTCGGCCAGATCGTCGATGGCGGCGTACAAATCCTCGTGCAGACTTTCGGCATACAGATCGTTGCCCTTGACGCCAATGCGGCATTCGGCTTTTTGGCGGCGCGCCTTTTCCTGCGCGTTGTCCACTGATAGCAGCACTTTGACTTCTACCACCTGGTCGAAATGCCGCAGCACGCGTTCGAGCTTGTTGGTTACGTAATCGCGCAGCGCTGGGGTGACTTCCAAATGGTGTCCGCTGATCGTCAGGTTCATAACATACTTCCTGTGGTGTGTGGGTCAATGGTAAAGGAGGGCTTATTCAATGAAAGGGGCGCTCATATATCGAACCGGGGTTCGACCTGCCGCCGGGGTATTGCGTCTTTCGATGGCTGCGCTTGCGCCGGGGGGCGCGGCGGGGCGTCGTCACGGGGTTCTTCGCGCGGTTCGGTTTGCCCGCCCTGGCTGTGCGGCGGTGGCGTCAGTTGCGGTTGCAGTTGCCCGGCAATGACCGCGCCGGGCTGCATTTCCAGCATGTGATAGCGCACGTCCCCCTGCACGCGGGCAGTGGCCAGCAATTCGAGCGACTCGCGCGCTTCCACCGGGCCGACGACCGTGCCGCCGATGATCATTTGATCGGCGCTGACCGTGCCTTCGATGCGGCCGGTTTCGGTGACGATCAGCGCGCTGGGCTGGCCCGGCGCGGCGGTGACGTTACCCAGTATCGTGCCGTCGACTTGCAGGCCATCGCGACACGCAAGCTCTGGCGAGGCGGAAAATTAAGTCGCCGCTCGGAGCGCGGCCTATTTCTTCAATCCACGCAACATCGTGCAGAGACTTGCCAAATTTATTCCGAGCAGCAGTGCATAGTGTCCTACATGGAGATGAGACTTTGAACAGACTCTCAGTGGCCAGCTCGACTCATTGATCTTGCCGCACGTGAACACAAGCTGCATGCAACTGTTCCTCAACGAGGTAGAACTGCGAGCGCAAGCTTGAAACCAGCTTACAGTTCATCCATCTGGCTTTTTTGGCTTTGCTGTTCAGGAGACTTTGAACAGACTCTTAGTCAGGAAATTTTTTCGGCAGCAAGGCTCTTAGCGAGAAAGTCAAGAAATGTGCGGGTTTTGTTGGGGATACCCTTGCGGCTGAGGATCAGCGCGGACGCGCGCAGTGGCGGGCTTTCCCACTCGGTCAGTACGCGCACAAGGCGATTTGTGCGCACATCATTGAGACACATTACGTTGGGCAGCACGCTTAGCCCGACGTGGCCGATCGTGAGGTCACGCGCGATACCGATATTGTTGACGACAACCTTACCGGCCACCTCTATAAAACGGTGTCGTGAGCGGTTGCGGAAAGTCCAGACGCCATCCTGACGCTGTTGCTGCGTGACAATACAGTCATGCAACCGGAAGTCTTCCACCGACTGCGGTTCGCCTCGTCGTGTCAAGTAATCCGGGCTTGCGTATACGCCGCGCGTGACAGTGGCGATCTGGCGGTAGGTGATCCCAGAATTTTTCAGCGGCCCGAGTTGGATCACGATGTCGTACGGATCCTCGCGCGGATCGACATGACGGCTGTTTGCATCGATCTCTAAGTGGATGTCCGGGTGCGCATGAATGAATTGCGTCATGGCCCGAGTCAGCCATGCACTTCCGAAATCAATGGGAATGCTTACCCGCAGGTTGCCGCGCAGTGTTGACTGCATCTGCGCGGTTTCCAAGCCCGCCTCCTCAACCTCCTCAGCGATGCGTCGGCAGCGTTCGTAGAGCACTGTACCGATATCAGTGGTCGTGAGTTGACGCGGTCCTTTCTTCAGCAGGATTGCCCCCACCTGCTGTTCAAGTTGTGCAAGTTTGCGGCTGATTGTCGACTTGGGCATGCGCAGCAGCGCGGCTGCGCGGGTCATGCTGCGCGCATTCACGACATCGTGATACAGGCGCAGAGAATTGAGATCGAGGCGCTCGGACATTTGCGGACAGCTTGCAGCTGGAGTGTAGCAAGTGTTCCATTAATGGAACACGATGTTGATGTGTAGATTCTATGCGGGGCATTCTAGTGAGGCTACGATAGAGCACATCCTAGCGAAGGATCTATCGCCTCGCGAAGGTGGTTTTTTCACTAAACCAAGGAAAAGGAGACAAAAATGACTATATTGTTGAATGGCTCTCGACGCTCGTTTCTGAAGGCATCCGCCGCCTCTGCCACAGCGTCTTTTTGGGTTCCATCGTTGGTACGTGCGCAGGAGTCCAACTTGCGCTGGGCCAATCTAGCGCCCGGTTTCACGACGTTGGTGACGGAATACATGCTTGCCAAGGGGCTGGACAAAGCCAATGGGCTGAACCTCGGGAAGCCTACTGCCTACACTGCAGTGACAACTTATTACAACGACTTCGTGGCTGGCAACTACGACGTGTGCATCGGCAGTTGGGATACCTTCGCATCTCGCTACCTTGCTGGTGTTCCGGTGCAGTACGTCTGCACCGTAACGACCGCGAACATGATCAATATCGTGGCACCGGCAGACGGTCCATCATCAATCAGGGGATTGGGCGGCAAAACAGTTGCTGCGCCACAGTCCACCGGCACATACCGGATGACGCGCGCGCTGATCAAGGAGATTGACGGCTTCGACATTGAGACGCAAACCACCGTTCAGAACGTAGACAACCCCGCCGCCCCGATCACGCTCCTGATGGCCAATCGGGCCGATGCCGCGTTGTCGTGGGAGCCGAACATCTCGGTGGGTCTCAAGCGCATGTCGGGCATGAAGGTGCTTTACAGCGCGGGCGCTGCGTACAACAAAAAATATGGAATGGATTTGCCCTACTTCGGTGTGGGGGTACACAAGGATCTCGCTCAGCGCAACCCGCAACTGGTCGCGCGGCTGAACAATGCTTTCCGTGATTGCTTGGCCGGCATCAATGGCAATGTCGAGGATGCGGTCAATGTGGCTGGCGCTAACTCGGGTATTCCGCCAGAGGTGTTGCGCGACGCAATTTCATCCAAACGCCTGGAATTCAAACACGTATCGATGGCAAACGATGCAGGCAAGCAAACGCTGCGCATTGCCAGCCAGTTCCTGCAACGCAATGGTCTTCTGCCAAAGGCTATAGACGACGGCTTCTTCGCACTCTGAGCACACGCGGTTACCCATAACGCGGCACTGCCGAGGAACATCGTCACCATGACCTTGCAAGAAACATCTTCCGCGATAGCCAGTCGCGTTCCCGCCGTTAAGCGAAATACAAAACGTAATCGCCGTGATCTGACGGCGATGATTGTCGTCATCTGCATCATCGGCATTGCGCTACAGGTCGCCAGCAGCTTCGTGCCCGACTACGTCCTGCCCTCTCCCGTCGGGATCTGGCATGCGCTGGTGACGCTGCTCATGAACGACCCAATGCACATCGCAATCACACTCGGTCGTCTCATCGTGGCCATCATTTTCTCGATGGCCACGGGCGTCGTCATCGGTCTCGTGATGGGTACGTCCAAGCGGATCGGCCCTTACTTGCGTGCGCTCGTGATCGTTGACACCGGTATCCCCGCGCTGTCGTGGATGCTGGTAGCTGTGTTTTGGTTCAAGGAACCCGAGTCGCGCATTTTTTTCATCCTCACCGTGATTCTGTTGCCGTTCTATGCGCTCAACGTATACGAGGGCGTGCGCTCAATGTCGAGCGAATGGCTGGACATGCTGGAAAGCTTCCGCCCAACGCGCTGGCAAACGATGCGTTACCTGATCGTTCCGCACGTCGTGCCTTACGTGTTGCTCACGACCAAGTCGGTGATTGGCTATGCCATCCGTATGGTGATTTTTGCCGAATTGGTGGCATCGGCGGTGGGTATTGGTTCGCGCATGAACTTCGCGCAATCAACCTTTCGAATTGACCAAGTCATGGCTTGGACCTTTGTTTTGGTGGTGCTGAACTTGATATTCCAGTGGCTTGCCGGCTTGGCTGAGAAGCGCCTGTTGAAGTGGCGTAAAGAAGCGATGGTGCGGTAATGGAGACGCAGAACATGAACACCACTTCCACCACCACTGTTGCACCATTAATTCAATTCAGCGCAGTCACCAAGCGCTTTGGCAACCACGTTGCGGTGGATCGCTTATCGATGCACGTCGCACGAGGTGAAATCGTTGCGTTGCTGGGGCGCACTGGTGCTGGCAAGAGCACCGTCATGAGTTTGCTGATGGGCACCGCCGTTTGCGACGAAGGTCAGATTCGTGTTGAGGGCATCGATCCGGCGGCCAGCTTTCAAGCGCTACGCGGCAAGGTTGCCGTGAGCTTCCAGACTGACCGCCTGCTGCCGTGGCGCACCGCCTGTGAGAACGTCGAGTTAGGCTTACTCATCCTCGACAAGCCTAAAGCCGAGGCGCGTCGTCTCGCTATCGAATGGCTGCAACGCGTGAAGCTCCGGGGCGCGGAGAACAAGTACCCAGGTGAACTCTCCGGCGGCATGCGCCAGCGTGTCTCGCTCGCACGTGCGCTTGCAGTCAACCCTGACCTCATGCTGCTGGACGAATCGTTCAGTCAGCTCGACCACGTAACCTCGCAGGTGCTGCGACGCGACTTCGCCGAGATTGTGCGCGCTGACCGTAAAACCTGCGTGTTTGTTACGCACCGCATCGACGACGCGCTGGAGATCGCAGACCGCGTGCTGGTGCTTGCCGCGCCCGCGCAGGTATGTCTGGAGTTGACGATCAATGCAGTTGAGCGTGCCGATGCTGCGCTTATGGCAACAATGCACGAGCGTATCGAGCGTGCCATCGGGGGCGAAGAACACTCGGATTGAAACGAATGAACAAAGTACTCCGGCCCGCACGGCAGGAGACACGGCATTTTTTTACCAAGAGAACTGAGAGTAATGATGACAACCCAAGACATATTAGTCGAGCGTGTTGAGCACTGGTTGGAAATCACGATCAACCGGCCGGAGAAATTGAACTCGCTACGCGAACGGACTGCCGAGGAAATCCTCGCTGCGCTGGCCGAAGTGGAGGGTGATCGTGCGATCGGCGCGGTAATCCTTAAAGGCAGCGACAAAGCCTTCTGTACCGGTATCGATACCAGTGAATTCAAAATCGGGGACAACGAGTACTTCGATTTTTATCGCAAACGTCGGCGTTCGCGCAAGGTTAATGCGTTGTTCCGCGATCTACCCGGCTTCAGCAAGCCGGTGATCAGTGCCATCGAGGGTTTCGCGCTCGGCGGCGGCCTTGAACTCGCACTGGTCGGCGACCTGATCGTCGCGGGCGCGAATGCAAAATTCGGTTTACCCGAAATCAAGCTCGGCCTGATGCCAGGCGGTGGCGGCACACAAACGCTGCCGCGTCTCATTGGTCCGGCGCTCGCGAAGGAGTTGATGTGGACCGGCCGGCGCATCAGCGCGGAAGAAGCGCAAGCTTACCGCTTGGTCAACCATGTCACCGAGGCTGGCGGCGCGCTTGAGAAGGCGCGCGAACTCGCGCGCTCGATCTGCGCCAATGCACCGTTGTCGGTGATGTTCACGAAGTCTGTCATCGATCGCGGTATTGACTTACCGCTGGCCGAAGGCATGGCCGCCGAGAGCGACGTGTC
>CAYTPC010000103.1:0-9485 GCA_964439605.1 uncultured Burkholderiaceae bacterium | reverse complement strand
GGTGATCGCGCTCACGCTGTCGCCGTACTGGGCGCCGTAGTAGATGCCGGCCAGCATGATGAGCGCGCTGGTGGTGTCGATGGAGTAGGTCAGCGGCAGCAGCAAGCTGATGGTGGCCAGCGGCCCCAGGCCGGGCAGCAGGCCGACGATGGTGCCGACCACGCAGCCGATGGCGCAGTACATGAGGTTGTGAAGGGTCAGCGCGTGTTCGAAGCCGAACGCCAGGTTATGTAGTGTTTCCATGGTTTTTCAGCTCCGGTTCAAAACAGCGGCAGATTCAGGCCCAGCAGCCTCTGGAACGCGTAGGCGATGCCCAGCAGCACCACCGCGATGATCAGGTTGCGCTTCCACGAATACGGCCGGGTGGCCGCCGTGGACAGGAACACCATGAACAGGATGCCGGCGGTCATGTCCAGAAAGTGGGAGACGATGGCGAAGCCGATCAAGGACGCCAGGACGAGGAGGGCGTTTTTCATGCGCATGTCCATCGGTACCTTGGGCAGCACCCGCGAGCGCAGGATCATCAGCAGCCCGATGAAGCCGACGAAGGAGCTGACCATCAGCGGAAACAGGCCGGGGCCTGCGTGGGCAAAAGTGCCGATCTGGTAGCGCATGGCGCCGATCCCGAAGATCAGTGCAATCGCTATCAGAAACACGCCCTTCAGGAGATTCTGGTTGTTCATGAGGGTGTAACCTTGAAAATGGAAAACAGAGTGTCAACGCTTAACCGGCTGACCGCCCGATTGTTCAGCCTGGAGGCGGCATTGAGGCGCGGGTTTTTACGCATGACGGATTTGTTGGGTTTGTGATAAACGCTGCCAATCCGGTCTTAACCGGCCGGAAGGCTGCTTCGATCATTCCATCTGCATTCCATCTGAAACCATTGCGTTGCGCCTATATTCGGGCAGTTCGCACAACACAACGAGAAAGCATTCCAAACAAATGACCGCAAATTTTTCCAATGTCGGTGTCATCGGCACCGGCGCCATGGGCCGGGGCATCGCCCAGATCGCAGCCCAGGCCGGCAGCCAGGTCTTCCTGCTCGACAGCCAGCCGGGCGCCGCCGAACGCGCGCGCGAGGCGCTCGCCGTCCAATGGGCCAAGCTCCAGGAGAAGGGCCGTCTCGACGATGCGCAGCGGCAGGCCCTGCTGGGCCGCCTGCGTGTCGTCGATTCGGCGCAGGGGCTGGCTGGCTGCGATCTGGTCATCGAGGCGGTGGTTGAGAACCTCGAAGTCAAGCGCGCCCTGTTCAAGGAGCTTGAAGGCGTCGTGGCTGATACCACGGTATTGGCCAGTAACACCTCTTCGCTGTCGGTAACGGCCATCGCCGCAGCGCTGGAGCGGCCGCAGCGCATGGCGGGCTTTCATTTTTTCAATCCGGTGCCGGTGATGAAAGTGGTCGAGGTGGTGGCCGGTTTCAGGACCGATGCCGCCACCTGCGAACGCCTGGCGGCTTACGCGGCGCAAATGGGGCACACGGCGGTGCAGGCCGGGGACACGCCCGGTTTCATCGTCAATCACGCGGGCCGCGGCTACGTCACCGAGGCTTTGCGCATCGCTGGCGAGAGCGTGGCTGACTTCGCCACGGTCGACCGCATCCTGAGGGACCAGGCCGGCTTCAAGCTCGGCCCGTTTGAACTGCTGGATTTGACCGGACTGGACGTCTCGCACCCCGTCATGGAATCGATTTACCGCCAGTACTACGATGAGCCGCGCTTCCGTCCGAGTGTGATCGGCTCGCAGCGCACGGCCGCCAGAGTTTTCGGCCGCAAAAGCGGTGAAGGTTTCTACCATTACGTCAACGGGGCGGCCCAGGTGCCGGCCGAGCCGCCGGTGCCGGCCGTCGACACGCTGCCGCCCGTCTGGGTCTCGCCGAGCGCCGCGCGCCGCGCCGAGCTGCTGGAATTGCTGAGTACGCTGGGCGCCACCGTCGAGACCGGCGCCGCGCCTTCGAGCGCGGCACTGATCCTGGTGGCGCCGTTGGGGCTGGACGTCAGCACGGTAGCGGCGGTCGAGCACCTCGACGCCGCGCGCACGGTCGGCATCGACATGCTCGCCGCCGACGCGGCCACACGCCGCCGCGTCCTGGCTTGCAATCCGGCGACCCGGAGCGACGCGCGCGACGCGGCCCATGCGCTGTTCGCGCGCGACGGCAAGGCCGTCAGCGTGATCCGCGACAGTGGCGGCTTCGTCACCCAGCGGGCCATCGCAACCATCGTCAACATCGCGGCCGATATGTGCCAGCAAAGCGTGTGCACGCCGGCCGATCTGGATACCGCCGTGTGCCTGGGACTGGGCTATCCGAAAGGGCCGCTCGCGATGGGCGATCTCTACGGGCCGGCCAACATTCTGACGGTGCTGTTCAACCTTCAGACGGTGTATGGCGATCCGCGTTACCGCCCCAGCCCCTGGCTGCGCCGCCGCGCCGCGCTCGGCCTGAGCCTGCTGCACCAGGAAGGCTGACGAGAGCACCCGGCGATGAGTGCGCAGCTCAAGAGCACCACCGAGGGCCATACCATGGTCCTGACGATTTCCAACCCGGTACAGCGCAACGCCCTCGGCCCCGACATCTACACCGCCGGGATCGAGGCGCTGGAAGGCGCGGAAAGCAGCGACGACGTGCGCAGCGTGATCCTCGTCGGAGAAGGCGCATGGTTCAGCGCCGGTGCTTCCTTGCAGCACCTGCAGGCCAGTCGCGCCCGTTCGCCGCAAGAGCAGGCCGACAGCATCGAGACAATGCATAACTGGATCGAGGCCATCCGCGCCTTTCCCAAGCCGGTGATCGCGGCGGTCGAAGGCGCCGCGGCCGATGCCGGCTTTGCACTGGCTCTGGCCTGCGATTTCATCGTCGCGGCGCGTGATGCGGTGTTCACGGCCTCTTGCAGCAACGCTGCGCTTTCGCCCGATGGCGGCTTGAGCTGGCATCTGGCCCAGGCGCTGCCGCGCCAGCTCGCGACCGAATGGCTGATGGGCGGCGAGCGCATCGCATCCGAACGCCTGCACGCACTCGGCCTGATCAACCAGCTTGCTGACGGTGGACATGCGCTGGCCGCCGCGCTGGCGCTGGCGCAGCGGCTGAACGAACGCGCGCCGAACGCATTGGCCAGTATCAAGGAATTGCTCAACGAAGCGCGCGGCGCCACGTTCTCGGCCCAGCTCGAACAGGAACGCAACCATTTGGTCCGCAACCTGCACCATGCAAACGCCGGCGATCGGTATCGCCGCGTTTCTGGGTAAAGAAGTCCCACGTTATATCTAGAACCTCTGAATAACCCTCCAGATCTTCCGGTGACACGTCGCACGCGCGACAATCTCCATACATTTCAGTCGCCGACAAGACAGACCATGGACGATCCTATTCTTACTATTGAGGAACGAGAGGCGATCAATAGTGGTCGCTGGTTCAACACTCTTTCACCTTCGCTGCGGCACGACATCCTGCGATGCGCTTACGTCAAACGCTACAAAGACGGCGAGCAGATTGCCTCGCGCGGCGAGCCTGCGGCTCGCTGGATCGCCTGTGCCAAGGGGTCGGTGCGCGTGAGCTCAACCACCCTGACCGGCAAGCAGGTGACACTGTGCTACGTGGAGCCGGGCATATGGTTCGGCGACGTGGCGATGTTCGACGGCGATCGGCGCACCCACGATGCCTATGCGCATGGCAGCACCACGACCCTGTGCGTTTCGCGTACCGATTTCGAAAGAATCCTGGCCAACCACGTCGAGTTGTACGAGGCGCTGATGCGGCTGCAGGCGCGGCGCATTCGCCAGCTTTTCGGCCGCGTCGAGGATCTCAACACGCTGCCATTGCGCGCGCGCCTGGCCAAACAGCTCGTCACACTGGTGCGCAGTTATGGGGTCACGGCCCAGCCCGACGGATCGCAGGTACGCATCGGGTTGCAACTGGCGCAAGAGGAACTGGCCCAGTTGCTTGGGGCCTCGCGCCAGCGCGTCAACCAGGAACTCAAAACCATGGAACGCGAGGGCGTCATCAGCATCGAGTCCAGCGGTATCCTGGTGCTGGACCGCGCCGCGCTGACTCGCATCGCCGACAGCGAGTAGCAGGTTCTTCCTTCACAACACAATTTCCCATCCGATGACACAGGATCGCGACACTTCCACAGATCCGCATGCGGCGCCTGCCTCGCACGCTTTTAACGTCGAGGCGCTGGCCGCCTGGCTCGAAAAAAACCTCGAAGGCTTTCACGGCCCGCTTCAGGTTGAGAAATTCAAAGGCGGCCAATCCAACCCAACCTACAAGCTCAGCACGCCGGCGCGCAACTACGTCATGCGCGCCAAGCCTGGCCCAGTGGCCAAGCTGCTGCCTTCGGCGCATGCGGTCGAGCGCGAGTACAAAGTCATGCAAGCCCTGGCCGGCACCGAAGTGCCGGTGCCGCGCATGTATTGCCTGTGCGAGGACGAATCGGTCATTGGCCGCGCCTTCTACATCATGGAATTCATGGACGGGCGCGTACTCTGGAACCAGTCGCTTCCCGATTTTTCCAACGCCGAGCGCCGCGCGATCTACGATGACATGAACCGCGTGATCGCCGCGCTGCATACGGTCAAATACGCCGAGCGGGGGCTGGCCGACTACGGCAAGCCCGGCAACTACTTCGAGCGCCAGATCAACCGCTGGAGCAAACAGTACGCGGCCTCGATCACCGATCCAATCCCCGAGATGGACCGGCTGATCGAATGGCTGCCGGCCCACATCCCGGCCAGCGCGCGCAACGAGAGCCTCACGAGCATCGTGCATGGGGACTATCGGCTCGACAACGTCATGTTCCACGCAACCGAGCCCCGCGCGATCGCGGTGCTCGATTGGGAACTCTCGACGCTGGGCCACCCGCTGGCCGATTTCAGTTACCACTGCATGTCCTGGCACATTCCGCCGGGTATGTCCCGCGGCTTGGGCGGCGTGGACGTGGCGAGCTTGGGCATCCCCACTGAAGCCGAGTACATCCGCATGTACTGCGACCGCACCGGCTTGGCGACGCCCGAAACATTGGCCGCCGACTGGAATTTTTACCTTGCCTACAACATGTTCCGCATCGCGGGAATCTTGCAGGGCATTGCCAAACGCGTCGAGGCGGGCACCGCATCGAGCGAACAGGCCGTGGCTTCTGGCCGCGGAGCACGACCGATGGCGCAACTGGCTTGGCAATTCGCACAAAAAGCCTGACGCCCCTCTTTCCACCCCGTTTCCGGAGCACTTACATGGATTTTGAATATTCCGCCAAAACCAAGGATCTGCAAAAGCGCGTATCCGCGTTTATGGATCGCTACGTTTACCCCGCCCAAGCCGAGTATGACGCTGAGCTTGAAGCCAATACCGCCGCCGGCAATCGCTGGACCCCGCTGCAAACGGTGGAAAAGCTCAAGGAGAAGGCGCGCGCCGAAGGGCTGTGGAACCTCTTCCTGCCGGTGGACAGCGCCGAAGTCGCGGGCTATCAGGGCGGCGGCCTGACCAATCTCGAATATGCGCCGCTGGCCGAGATCATGGGTCGCGTGGGATGGGCAAGCGAGGTTTTCAATTGCTCGGCGCCCGACACCGGCAACATGGAAACCATCGCACGCTACGGTTCCGAAGAAATCAAGGCGCGCTGGCTCAAGCCGCTGCTCGATGGCAAGATCCGCTCGGCTTTCGCGATGACTGAACCCGAAGTGGCATCGAGCGACGCGACCAACATAACCACCCGCATCGAGCGCCAGGGTGACGAATACGTGATCAATGGCCGCAAATGGTGGACATCGGGCGCGCCCGACCCGCGCTGCGGGGTTTTCATCACGATGGGCAAAACCGACCCCGAGGCGCCCAAGCACACGCAGCAGAGCATGATCGTCGTTCCGTCCGACACCAAAGGCATCAAGGTGCTGCGTCACCTGAGCGTGTTCGGTTACGACGGCGCGCCGCACGGCCATGGCGAGGTGATTTTTGAAAACGTGCGCGTACCGGTGGGCAACATCTTGCTCGGTGAAGGCCGCGGTTTCGAGATCGCGCAGGGCCGCCTCGGCCCAGGCCGCATCCACCACTGCATGCGCCTGATCGGCGTGGCCGAGGCCGCGCTCGAATTGATGTGCAAGCGCGCTCTTGCGCGCGTGGCCTTCGGTAAAACGGTGGCACAGCAGACCGTTACGCAAGAGCGTATCGCCGAAGCGCGCTGCAAGATCGACATGGCGCGGCTGCTCACGCTCAAGGCCGCCTACCTCATGGACGTGGCCGGCAACAAGGTCGCGAAAACCGAGATCGCAATGATCAAGGTGGTTGCGCCGAGCATGGCCTGCCAGGTCATCGACTGGGCCATGCAGGTGCACGGCGGCGGTGGTGTCTCCGATGATTTCCCGCTTGCCGCGGCCTACTCCGGCGCACGCACGCTGCGCTTTGCCGACGGTCCCGACGAGGTGCACCGCAATGCGATCGCGAAGTGGGAACTCGGCAAGTACGGGTCGCCGCAGCGCGGGTAACCCGCGGCTGCTGAAAAGCTTCGCACCCAGAACGCCCGCGCCATGCGGGCGTTTTTTCGAGTGCGCCCAGCATGGGCGCACTCCCTATCTCCCTATCAGAGGGTGAGGGCGCTCAAGGCTGTCGCGCGGCGGCGGCGAGGCGCTCGGCGCAGTCTTGCGCGCGCTGCGCGTCGCTGGCTTCGACCATCACGCGCAGCAGCGGTTCGGTGCCGCTGGGACGGATCAGCACACGGCCGTCGTCGCCGAGTTCGGCTTCGACCCGGAGTGTTTCCTGCGAGAGCGCGCGGTTCGATTTCCAGTCGGCCCCTTCCGGCAGCCGGACGTTGATCAAGATTTGAGGAAAGAGCGTCACACCGGCGAGCAGTTGTGCCACCGTTTTCCCGCTGCGCTGGCAGGCCTGCAACACTTGCAAAGCGCTGACCAGGCCATCGCCGGTGGTGTGGCGGTCCAGCACGATCAGATGGCCCGAACCTTCGCCGCCGATCAGCCAGCCGCGCTTTTCAAGTTCTTCCAGCACGTAGCGGTCGCCGACCTTGGAGCGCGCGAAAGGAATTCCCTGCGCCTGGAAGGCAAGCTCGATCGCCTTGTTGGTCATGAGCGTGCCCACTACGCCGGCGGGCTTCTCGCCGCACGCGATGCGTTCGGCCGCGATGACGTAAAGCAATTCGTCGCCGTTGAAAAGACGCCCGCTCGCATCGACCAATTGCAGCCGGTCGGCGTCGCCGTCCAGAGCGATACCGTAATCGGCTCCCCGCGCCTTCACGGCTTCGATCAGCGCCTGCGGATGCGTCGCGCCAACGTCGCGGTTAATGTTCAGGCCATCGGGCGCGACGCCGATGCTGCTGACTTCGGCGCCCAATTCATAGAAAGCCGCGGGCGCCACCTGATAGCCGGCGCCGTGGGCCGCGTCGACCACAATGCGCAAGCCGCGCAGCGTCAGGTGGTCCGCGAAGGTGCTCTTGCAGAATTCGATATAGCGGCCCGCGGCATCGTCCAGGCGCCGCGCCTTGCCCAGGCTCGACGAATCGGCCCATACCGGCGTGTCTTCGAGCGCCGCCTCCACCGCCTGCTCCCAGGCGTCGGGCAGCTTGGTGCCCTGCGCGCTGAAGAACTTGATGCCGTTGTCGGCATAGGGATTGTGGCTGGCGCTGATCACCACCCCCAGGCTGGCGCGCAGCGCCCGCGTCAGGTAGGCCACGCCTGGCGTGGGCAAGGGGCCGAGCAGGATCACGTCGACGCCGGCCGAGCTGAAACCTGATTCGAGCGCACTTTCGAGCATGTAGCCGGAAATGCGCGTGTCTTTGCCGATCAGCACCGTGGGGCGGCCCTGCGCCTGTGTGCGCCTGATCACGCAGCCGACCGCATGGGCCAGGCGCAATACGAAATCGGGCGTAATCGGGACTTGACCCACGGTGCCGCGAATGCCATCGGTGCCAAAGTATTTTCTGCTCATATTCGGATATCGGGTTTTCGTTCACACATTTGTTCGGGCTTGTTCGCGCATGGCTTGCCAGACCGCCAATGCCGCGACTGTCTCGCGCACATCGTGCACGCGCACGATACACGCACCGCGTTCGACGGCCAGCAAGGCCGCCGCTACGCTGGGCGCGATCCGGTCGTGCGCCTGTTCGATGCCGGTCACTGCGCCCAGCGCGGATTTGCGCGACCAGCCCAGCAGCAGCGGATGGCCCAGCGATTGCAATTCGCTCTGGCGAGCCAGCAGGGCGAAATTTTGCGCAACGGTTTTACCAAAGCCAATTCCGGGGTCGAGCACCACGCGGCCGGTGGTGGCAATACCGGCCGCGCTCAGCGCGTCCAGCCGCTCGCGCAGGAACCGGCTTGTCTGTGCGACGGCATCGCCATCCATTGGCGCCGTTTGCATGGTCTGCGGATTGCGGTGCATGTGCACCAGGCATATGCCGCAGCATGGATGCCGGGCCACCACATCGAGCGCGCCCGCCTGGCGCAGCGCCCAGATGTCATTGATGATGTCGGCGCCTGCATCGAGCGCCTCGCGCATCAGGTCCGCTTTGTATGTATCGATCGAAACGGGCACGCCCAGCTTGACGGCCTCGCGCACGACCGGCAGCACCCGCGCACGCTCGATCTCCAGCGGCACGGCAGGGCTGCCGGGGCGGGTCGATTCACCGCCGATATCCAATATATGCGCGCCCTGCGCCAGAAGCGCCTCGCCGTGGCGCAGCGCGGAGGCCACATCGCCATGCGTGCCGCCGTCGGAAAAAGAATCGGGCGTGACGTTGACGATGCCCATCACGCGCGGCTGCGTCAAATCAATCCGAAAACGTGAAGTTTGCCAGTACATCAGCGTTTTTTTCGCTCACGAAAAACGGGGCTGGATGCCCCGTTTCGAGCCGGTGCGCACGCTTTTCAAGCGATCTTCAAGCGACCGTCGGCGCCGGATCGGATTTGCCTACGGCGGGGGGAGGCGAACCGCCGTTTTCCGAAGGCGGCGTGCGCGGCACCCAGTCTTTGGGCGGGAGCGGATCGCGGCCGGCCATGATGTCGTCGATCTGTTCGGCGTCGATGGTTTCCCATTCGAGCAGGGCCGTGGCCATGGCGTGCATCTTGTCCTGGTTTTCCTCGATCAGGCGGCGCGCCAGCGCGTACTGCTGGTCGATGATGCGGCGCACTTCGGCATCGACTTTTTGCATCGTCGCCTCGCTCATATTGGTGGTTTTGGTCACCGAGCGGCCCAGGAACACCTCGCCTTCGTTTTCGGCATAAACCATGGGGCCGAGCGATTCGGTCATGCCATAGCGCATGACCATGTCGCGCGCGATTTGCGTGGCGCGCTCGAAGTCGTTACTCGCCCCAGTGGTCATTTGATGCATGAAAACCTCTTCGGCGATGCGCCCGCCGAACAACATGCTGATCTGGTTGAGCATGTATTCGCGGGCCTGGCTGTAGCGGTCGTTCTCGGGCAGGCTCATGGTCACTCCGAGCGCGCGGCCGCGCGGGATGATGGTGACCTTGTGCACCGGATCGCACTTGGGCAG
>CAYTPC010000102.1:0-5960 GCA_964439605.1 uncultured Burkholderiaceae bacterium | reverse complement strand
CACGCCCTGGCCCGCAAAGGCGGCGTCGCCGTGCACCAGGACCGGCAGCACCTGCTTGCCCTGTTGGTCGCCACGGCGGTCCATGCGCGCGCGTGCCGAACCTTCGACCACGGGATTGACGATCTCCAGGTGCGAGGGGTTGAACGCCAAGCTCAGGTGCACCGGGCCGCCCGGCGTGCTGACGTCGGAGCTGAAGCCCTGGTGATACTTGACGTCGCCGCTGGGCAGATCCTCGGGTGCGGTGTGCTCGAACTCGGCGAACAGGTCGCTGGGCATTTTGCCCATCGTGTTCACGAGCACGTTCAGGCGGCCGCGATGCGCCATGCCGATCACGATCTCCTGCACGCCCTGCTCGCCGGCGCGTTCGATCAGCTCATTCATCGAAACGATGAAGCTCTCGCCGCCTTCGAGCGAGAAGCGCTTCTGGCCGACGAACTTGGTGTGCAGAAAACGCTCCAGGCCCTCGGCGGCCGTCAGGCGTTCGAGTACGCGCTTCTTTTGTTCGGCTGTGAGCTGCGGGTTGGTGCGCACGCTTTCGAGTTTTTGCTGCCACCAGCGCTTTTGCGTCTGCTCGGTGGTGTACATGAACTCGGCGCCGATGGCGCCGCAGTAAGTTTCGCGCAGCGCATTGAGCAGTTCGCGCAGCGTCATGGCGTCCTTGCCGAAGAAAGTATTGCTGGTGTTGAACACCGTTTCCAGGTCGGCGTCGCCGAAGCCGTAGAACGAAGGCTCCAGCTCGGGAATGGCGGGACGCTCGGCGCGCTTGAGCGGATCCAGATCGGCCCAGCGCACCCCGACGTTGCGGTAAGCGGCGATGAGCTGCTGCGCGGCGGTACGCTTGCGTCCAAGTTCCGAATCGGCTGCACCGCTGGCCGGAGCCATGCGCGCGGTGCCCTGCTTGGCGCGCTCGGCGAAAGCGCTGATCACCGGCAGGTGCGGCACGTCGCGGGTATTGCTGCCGTCGGTGGCCGGGACGTTCTGCAAGGCGTCGAAATAGGCGCGCCAGTTGTCAGGCACGCTGCCGGGATTGGCGAGGTAGTTTTCGTACATCTCCTCGACATAGGGCGCGTTGCCGCCGAAGAGATAACTGTTGCCCAGATAGGCAGAATAAACACTGCCGGAGGCCGGAAATGAATCGCTCATATATACGCTGACTTTCACCCCCCTTTAGGAGGCATGAGTTGGTTGAGAAACCTTCCGCGACACGGCTGAACCGGTTGGCGGATGCGACGGTGGACTGAAGTGCCCGGGCATTGTGCCACGATGGGCACGGCGGCGATGCCGCCATGCCCTAATCTTCATGAACGCACCGTCACGATTGCACGAGTTGACGAATCGTCTGTAGCGTGACCGGATCGTCGATGGTGGTCAGATCGCCTGGATCACGCTGCTCGCACACTGCCTGGATCGCCCGGCGCAGCAGCTTGCCGCTACGGGTCTTGGGCAAGGCGGCCACAAAGCACACCCGCGCCGGACGCGCCAGCGCGCCGAGTTCGTCGGACACACGCTTCATGATCTCGCCTTCAAACTGCGCCGACATCTGCGGATCATGGACGGCATCGGTGTTTTTGGGCACCACGAAAGCCACCGCCACCTGGCCCTTGAGTTGATCGGCCACGCCGACCACCGCAACCTCCGCCACACTGGAGTGGCCTGAGATGCTCTCCTCGATCTCGCGCGTGCCCAGGCGGTGGCCCGCGACGTTGATCACGTCGTCGGTGCGGCCCAGGATGTAGAAATAGCCGTCGGCGTCGCGGATGCCCCAGTCGAAGGTCGAATAAACCATCCGCTGCGGGATGCTGCTCCAATAGGTGTTCATAAAGCGCGCGTCATCGCGCCAGACGGTCTGCATGAACCCTGGCGGCGTCGGGCTCTCGATCACGACCACGCCTTTTTCGTTCGGGGCCGTGAGTTCCTCGCCGGTCGATTCATTCAGGATCTTGACCTTGTAGCCGTACATCGGCAGGCCAGGACTGCCGAATTTGCCCGGCAGGCGCTCAACGCCATTGGCGATCGAGATGATCGGCCAGCCCGTTTCGGTCTGCCAGTAGTTGTCGACCACCGGCACGCCCAGCCCCTCGCTGATCCAGCGTGCCGTGGGTTCATCGAGCGGCTCGCCCGCCAGGAACAGCGTGCGCAGCGAAGACAGGTCGTGCTTCTTGAGCAGCGCCGGGTCCTGCTTCTTGAGCACACGCACCGCGGTCGGCGCGCTGAACATGACCGTGATCTTGTACTTCTCGACCAGCCGCCACCAGATCCCGCCGTCGGGCTGGCGGTCGAGCCCCTGGGTCGGCAAGCCCTCGTACACGATCGTGGCGGCCCCGGCGAGCAAAGGCCCATAAACGATGTAGCTGTGCCCCACGACCCAGCCGATATCGCTGGTGGTAAACATGGTCTGGCCCGCGTGGCAGTCGTAGATGTGCTTCATGCTCGCAGCCAGCGCGACCGCATAGCCGCCCGTGTCGCGCTGCACTCCCTTGGGCTTTCCGGTGGTGCCGCTGGTGTACAGGGTGTAGCTGATGTCGGTGGCGTCGAGCCAGACGCACGGCACCTGCGTGTCGCGGTGCTTTTCGAGCAGCGGCGCGGCCAGATGATCGCGTCCGGCAACCATATCCACCGGCGCAAGGCCGCGATCCACGATCAGCACCGCCGCCGATTTGTGCGTCGAATGGGCGATCGCTTCGTCCAATAGTGGCTTGTAGGGAATCACCCGAGAACCGCGCGAACCGGCGTCGGCGCTGACGATCACCTTGGGCTGCGCATCGTCGATGCGCGAGGCCAGCGAGGTGCTCGCGAAACCGCCGAACACCACGCAGTGGATCGCGCCGATGCGCACGCAAGCCAGCATTGCAAAGACCGCTTCGGCGATCATCGGCATGTAGATCAGCACCCGGTCGCCTTTGTTTACGCCCAATTCGACCAGGCACGCGGCCATGCGCTGCACCTGGGCATGCAACTCACGGAAGGTATAGGTTTTCTCGGTACCGGTTTCGGTGGAAACGGCAATCAATGCCGGCTGGTCGGCCCGCGCTGACAGGTGGCGGTCCACCGCGTTGTGACAAAGATTGGTGGTGCCGCCGACAAACCAGCGCGCAAAGGGCGGACGGCTGGCATCAAGAATCTGCCGGGGAGGCGTTTTCCAATCGATCAGCTTGGCTTGCTCGGCCCAGAAAGCTTCGGGCTCGTTGATGGACCATTGATAAAAGTCCACGTATCGGCTGCTTGATGAAATGGCACTCATGAAAATCCTCTCTTGCGCTTGCGGCCTGATGGTGAAGCCAGGATTGATTTTCGGTTCCAGGCGACACTTGATCAGTCTACGCCAAGTTCGAAGCAGCCCTGGCCACATGATCACCGACGACTTCTTGCACGCCGCCGGCCCAATAGCCAACATCGTGCATGGCAATCCCGTCCGGCGGCGCGATCAGGCCACGTCTACATGTTTTTACGCGATACCCCCGATAACACTGCTATCGTGACATGCTCGTAGTCAGAGGCGAAAACACATGGAAAAGTCCAAAAGAGCCCCCTACTGCCAGACCACCCCTTCGGTTCTGCCCTTTGGCGAACCCGGATGGACGTGCCGCCGCAGATCAATGGGCTGCATGCCGCTCGTCACGAAGCAAACCATCTCTTGCCAGCGTTGGCCAGCGGCGCGCGCCGCCTCAATCAACGCCCAAACAATTGAAGGCACAGCAAGCGCAGCAAAAAACCCTTGCCGCGCTGGCCGTGCGGCAGAACAAAAACATATAGCCACGGTCACATCCGGGAACAACATATAAACAGAGAGGTATCCTGTGCGAGGCAATGGACGATATACCGGCAACTTAAAACTTTCGACAAAGCTTTATCCATATGGGATAGCCTCTTATCAAAGTGGAAATTACCCCGAAGCAGAAAAGATATTTGCACAGATATTAGCCGGCGAACCGGGCCATGCCGATGCATGGCACATGCGCGGGATTTGCTGCATGGGGATGAACCGGCTCAAAGAGGCTGAAACCTTCATCCGCAGAGCATTGAAAATCAAGCAGGATGCAAACTTCTACACCAATCTCGGCATCGTCCTGGCAAGCACCAAAAAATCGAGCGAAGCTGTCACCGCCTATCGCAAGAGCCTGACCCTGAATCCGGACAATGCAAAAGCCTGCTCCAATCTTGGTAACCTTTTGAATCGCATAGGTGATTTCAATGAGGCAGAGGCGCTCTATCGCAAAGCGACCGAGCTTGAACCGAATTACGCATACGGGTTTGCCAATCTCGGAGCGTTGCTGGTTCAGCAAAAAAAGTACGAGGAAGCCGAGATAGTCCTGCGCAGAGGTCTTGCGCTGAATTCGACCCTTTCCAAGGCGATTGAAACGCTGGGAACGGTGCTCGAAAAAACCAAACGGCTTGCCGAGGCGTCCTCACTTTTCGAAAAAGTTGGCGATTGGGGAAGACTGGTGGGAAATCTGCGCATGCGGGTCGCATGGCGCAATCTCGCTGAAGTAGACGCCGCTTACATCAACGATCTGAAAAGCGGGCGCAGGGACCCAGTTCCTCCTTGGTCACTCCTGAATGTGCCGGCCATGACGCCACAGCTTCAGCGCAAGGCCGCGCTTGATTTCGTCAACAACAAATGCGGCGACGTACTGCAACAACCGCCTCTTGCGGTCAATTCCCCCGCGCGCAATGGTCCGCTGCGGATTGGCTATCTGTCGGCGGATTACTACGATCACGCGACCATGCATCTCCTGGCCGGGGTACTGGAGGCGCACGATCCTGGCAAGGTGGAACTTCACCTGCTGTCGGCCAGTCCGCGCCCGGCCAGAACCAACGACAAATATATGCAGCGCATCGCGGCCATGTCAGCGACTTTCCATGATCTTTCGTCCATCTCCGATCTGGAGGCGGCAGAGCAGATCGCAAAAATCGCGCCGCATTTGCTGATCGACCTCAAAGGCTACACGACCGATGCCCGCCCCAACATAACGGCGCTGCGCCCCGCCGCGGTGATCGTGAATTGGCTCGGGTACCCCGGTACGCTCGGCCATGAGCGGATGGCCGATTACATCATCGGCGACCCCGTGGTGACGCCACCGGATCACGCCGAACATTTCAGCGAAACGCTGGCGCTGATGCCCCATAGCTACCAGCCCAACGACCGTTCGCGAACCCTCGAAGCGCCGCCGAGCCGCACCGAAGCGGGGTTGCCGGAAACCGGATTCGTATTTTGCTGCTTCAACCAGTTCCTCAAAATAAACCCAGAAATGCTCGACATCTGGGGGCGCCTGCTTGCCGAAATTCCCGGCAGTGTGCTGTGGCTTCTTCAAGAGCATGAAGAAGGCAAGGCCAATTTGGAATACGAAGCCGAAAAGCGTGGCGTATCCCGTGATCGGCTTATCTTTAGTGCGCGCACCTCTTTGGCCAACCATCTGAAACGCCTGCAGCTCGCCGACCTTGCTCTCGATACATTTCCATGTAACTCGCACACGACGGCCTCCGATGCGCTGTGGGCAGGCGTGCCGCTCGTCACGCGAATCGGCCAGACATTCGCCAGCCGTGTCGCGGCAAGCCTGTTAACGGCGCATGGTTTTCCTGAACTCATCGCGCCGGATAACGAAACCTATTTCCAACTCGTCTTGTCCCTCGTCAGGGAACCGGACAAATTGCGGCATATCCGTCAAAAACTGCACGCCGCCCGGCTGAACTCGCCGTTGTTCGACACGGTCCGCTTCACGCGCGATCTGGAGCGGCTTTATGAAGCCATATGGCAACAGCAGAGTATTCCGCGCAGCGAACGGCTTCCGATCGTATTGTCCCCGTGACCCTGACATCAGCCTAGTGTCCTGAGTTAGAAATTCGATGAACAAATCCGCCGCAATCGACGCCATGCGGCGTTGCAAATCCTCGCGATACCACTCGGTATCGCTCCGGTTTGCGCCTTGCCTGGCGCCGATTGCGACAGATTTGTTTCTTCA
>CAYTPC010000101.1:0-39490 GCA_964439605.1 uncultured Burkholderiaceae bacterium | reverse complement strand
CGGCCTGTTTCCGGCGCTTTCAGGGGGAAGAGCAAAGAAAAAACGCGCAAAGCCCTGTCGCCTGAGTGACCGACTACTCACCCGGAATTCGGGGATTCTCCTGAGTGGTGCGGGCGCAAAGGCTTGTAGCCTTGCGCATCGCGTGTGATTTTGCATTGCAACATTGCGAGGAGACTTCCTTGAAAACCACTTTGAAATTCATCGTAGCCGCGTTGGCCGCCAGTGCCGCGGGCGCTTTCGCGCAACAAGGACAGACGGTCAAGATTGCATGGATCGATCCGCTGTCGGGCCTGATGGCGGCCGTGGGTACGAACCAGCTCAAGACGGTGCAGTTCTTCGCCGAGGAGTTCAACAAGCGCAACGACGCGGGCGTGAAGTTCGAAATCATCGGCATCGACAACAAAGTCAGTCCGCAGGAAACCACGGTTGCGGTGCGCTCGGCGCAAGACCAGGGCGCGCGTTACATCCTGCAGGGCAACGGTTCGGGCCCCGCGCTGGCGATCATCGAGGCGCTTGAAAAGCACAACACGCGCAATCCCGACAAGGCGATGCTGTACCTGAACTACGCGGCGGTTGACCCGGAGCTGACCAACAGCAAGTGCAGCTACTGGCAGTTCGCCTTCGACGCCAATTCGGCCATGAAGATGCAGGCGCTGACCGATTACATCAAGGAGCAGCCGGACGTCAAAAAGGTCTACATCATCGGCCAGAACTACTCGCACGGCCAGGATTTTTCGAAGATGGCGCGAGCGGATCTGCGGGCCAAGCGTCCGGATATCGAGATCGTCGGCGACGATCTGCACCCGATCGCGCAGGTGCGAGATTTTTCGCCCTATATCGCCAAGATCAAGCAGTCCGGCGCCGATACCGTCCTGACCGGTAACTGGGGCTCGGATCTGACGCTGCTGATCAAAGCCGCCAACGACGCCGGACTCAACGTCAAGTTCTACACCTACTACGCGGTGACGACCGGCACGCCGACCGCGATGGGTTCGGCTTCGGCCGGTAAGGTGTATCAGGTTGGCTACGGCTACTCCAACATGGGCGGCGACATGCAACGCTACGGCGATGAATTCAAGAAAAAATTCAACGACGACATGTACGCCACCGACATTTACACCGTCTTCAAGGCATTGACCCTGGCTTTCGCCAAGGCCAAATCGACCGACCCGGTGAAAGTCGCCGCCGCGCTCGAGGGGATGAGTTTCAAAACCCTGAACGGCGACGTCGAACTGCGCAAGGCCGACCATCAATTGCAACAGGGCCTGTATATCGCGCGCTGGGAAAAGACTGACGCTCAAAATCCTTATAGTCCCGAGAACACAGGCTATACCTTCGTAAAGGTCAAGTTCTACGACACGGCCCATGTCAGCACGCCCACCACGTGCCAGATGAAGCGGCCAGCGTCTTGAGGAACCGGTCCGGGTTCCTGGCGGGGTGAATTAAAAACTAAAAAACTGCTTTCCCTCGTCTCCCTTTTGCGGGGGGAAGCAGGTTGTGTGGGTCTTTCGGCGGCTGTGTTTTCGCAGCGGCATCGGAACGCGAATCTCATGGAATTTCTTACCATTTCCTTGCTCAACGGCCTGAGCTATGGGCTGCTGTTGTTCATGCTCAGTTCAGGCTTGACGCTGGTTCTGAGCATGATGGGCGTGCTCAACTTCGCGCACGCGAGTTTTTACATGCTCGGTGCGTATTTCGGCTACAGCCTTTCGGGCGTGGTCGGTTTCTGGCCTGCGTTGGTGGCGGCGCCGCTGATGGTGGGTACGTTGGGCGCACTGTTCGAGCGGTACAGCCTGCGCCGGGTGCACAAGTTCGGCCCTTTGCCGGAACTGCTCGTGACCTTCGGGCTGTCGTACCTGATTCTGGAGGTGGTGCAACTGGTGTGGGGCCGCTCGGCCGTGCCTTATGCCTTGCCGCCGCTGCTGCAAGGGCCGCTGTTCACGCTTTACGGCACGCAGTTCCCCCGTTCGCGCGGGTTCATCATGCTGCTGGCGCTGTTGGTGTTGTTGGCGGTGTGGCTGCTGTTCACCCGCACGCGCATTGGCCTGGTGATTCAGGCCGCGCTGAAAAAACCCGAAATGGTGCAGGCTCTCGGCCACAACGTGCCGCGCGTGTTCACGCTGGTGTTTGGCGGCGGCGCGGCGCTGGCCGGACTGGCCGGGGTCATTGGCGGCAACACATACGTCACCGAGCCGGCCATGGCGGCGTCGGTCGGCTCGATCATCTTCGTGGTGGTGGTGGTTGGCGGCATGGGGTCGCTGGCGGGCGCGTTCGTGGCCTCGCTGTTGATCGGCATGGTGCAGACTTTCGCGGTCGCGCTCGATCACTCGGGACTGACGCTGTTGCACGCGCTGGGCATGACGATCGAGCCGGAAAACGCCGCCTATCCGCTGCTGTCGCTGAGCATCGCGCAGGTCGCGCCGATTCTGCCGTACCTGTTTCTGGTGCTGATCATGATCTTCCGGCCCAAAGGGCTGCTGGGTACGCGGGAGGAATGAGATGGACGCAGTAACACAACCCCCATTGAGCAGCCGCGTGAAGATATTGACTCCGGCCCGGCTGGCGATCTGGGCGGGCTTTGCACTGGTACTGATCATCGCGCCCTTCGCGCTGCCCGGCAGTTTGGCGCTGACGGTGCTTTCGCAGATCGGCTATCTGATCATCATTTGTCTGAGCTACAACATTCTGCTCGGGCAGGGCGGCATGCTCAGTTTCGGTCATGCTGTCTATACCGGATTGGGCTCGCTGATCGCTGTCCATATCATCAACTTCAGCGCCAACTCGGGGGCGCATGGCCTGCCGGCGGTTCCCCTGGTGCTGGTGCCGCTGGTCGGCGGCGTGACCAGCGCCTTGTTCGCGGTGCTGCTGGGCTATGTCAGCACCAAGAAAGCGGGAACCACCTTCGCCATGATTACGCTGGGCATCGGCGAGTTGGTGGCGTCGATGTCGCTGATGTTTCCGGGCTTTTTCGGCGGTGACGGCGGGATCAGCACCAATCGCGTCTACGGCGGCCCGCTGCTGGGTATTCCGGGGCTGGATTTTGGTTCGGATCGCCAGGTCTATTACTTGATCGCCGCGTACTGCTTCATCTGCACCCTGGCCATGTTTGCCTTCACCGGAACCCCGCTGGGGCGCATCCTCAACGCGGTTCGCGACAACCCGGAGCGGGTCGAATTCATCGGCTACAACACGCGGCGCGTGCGCTATTTCGCCTTCATCATCGCCGGCTTTTTCGCCGGCATCGGTGGCGCCCTGGCAGCCATCAGTATCGAGATGTTCAACGCTTCCGACAGCCTCAACATGGTGCGATCGGGCAGCTTTTTACTGTTTACCTTCCTGGGGGGCGCCGGGTTTTTCTTCGGGCCGATCATTGGCGCGGTGCTGCTGGTATTCGCCTCGACGATGCTGTCGCAGTTGACCAAGGCATGGCTGCTCTACCTCGGGCTGGTGTTCGTGTACATGGTGATGTTCGCGCCCGGCGGGATCGCCAGCCTGATCGTGGCCAACCTGCGCGTGGCGCGTGCGCGCAAGATGGCGCGGCTGGCGCTGCCCTATTTCGTGCTGGTACTGACCACGCTGATGTTTGCCATCGGCGCGGCGGCACTGGTGGAAATGATTTATCACCTGCAACTCGATGCCGCGCTCGGGTCGAAGCTCAATTTCCTGGGTTCCCAGCTCGACACTTCGCTGGTGGAAAACTGGGTTGGCGCGGCCTTGCTGCTGGTCGTCGGGCTGGTGCTGTTCATGCTGGGGCGCAAGTATTTCGGCCGCGTCTGGAATGACCTGCAGGAAGAGATCGAAGCCGAGACCATGCGGCATGAAGCCGCGGCTGCAATGGAGGTGGCGCAATGAGCTACGCCCTTGAACTGAAGGGGTTGCGCCGCAGTTTCGGGCGCACCGAGATTATTCGCGGCATCGATCTGGCGGTACAGGCGGGCGAGCGGGTGGCCGTCATCGGCCCGAACGGCGCCGGCAAGTCCACGCTGTTCAACCTCATCAGCGGGCGGCTGGCGCCCACCAGCGGGGAGGTTCTCCTCAACGGCGTGCGCATCGACGGGCGCAAGCCTTACGAGATCAACCGCATGGGGCTGGCGCGCAGTTTCCAGATCACCAACATCTTTTCGCATCTGAGCGTGTTCGAGAACTTGCGCTGCGGCGTACTGTGGAGCCTGGGCTACCGCTACACCTTTCTGCGCTTTCTCTCGCGCCTGCACGATGCCAACGAGCGCGCCGAAGCTTTGCTGCACCGCATTGGCCTGGGGCGCAAGCGTGACGTGCTCGCGGTCAACCTGACCTATGCCGAGCAGCGCGCGCTGGAAATCGGCATTACCATCGCCGGCGGGGCGCAAGTGATCCTGCTGGACGAACCGACGGCGGGCATGAGCACCAGCGAAACCGCGCACTTCATCGGGCTGATCCGTGAAGTGACGGCGGACAAGACGCTGCTCACGGTCGAGCACGACATGGGCGTGGTATTCGGCCTGGCGGACAAGATCGCGGTGATTGTTTATGGTGAAGTCATCGCCTTCGATACCCCTGAGGTGGTACGCGCCAACGCTCGCGTGCAAGAGGCGTATCTGGGCTCCACGGTGGCAGACGAACAGGGCAAGGGAGGCCATTGAACATGCACATGCTCGAACTCGACAGCCTGCATGCCTACTATGGCAAGAGCCACGTACTGCATGGCGTCACGTTTCATGTCGACGAGGGCGAAATTGTCGCCCTGCTCGGGCGCAACGGCTCGGGCCGCTCCACGGTTGCCAAAACCATCATGGGCCTGGTGCGCGGCCAAGGCGGATTGCGGTGGAAAGGACAAGACATCCTGCGGCGCGAGACTTACCAGATCGCCCATCTGGGTTTGGGTTACGTGCCCGAAAGCCGAGAGATATTCCCGGGCCTGACAGTGCATCAGAACCTGCTGCTGGGCCAGAAAAATGGGCGCAAGGGCAGAGACAACCGCTGGTCTTTCGACGACATGTACGCCATGTTCTCGCGCCTGAAGGAGCGCCAGCACACCGATGCAAGCGTGCTCTCGGGCGGCGAGCAGCAGATGCTGACCCTTTGCCGCACGCTCATGGGTGATCCGGACCTGATCATCATTGACGAGCCGACCGAGGGCCTGGCGCCCAAGATCGTCGAGCAGGTCGGCCAATTCCTCACGCGACTCAAAGAGCGCGGCATCTCGGTGCTGCTGATCGAGCAGAAGCTGACCATCGCAATGCAGATTTCCGACCGCGCGCTGGTCATGGGCCACGGCAGCATCGTGTTTGACGGCACCCCCGCGTCGCTGCGCGCCAATGCAGCCATCCGCAAGGAATGGCTGGAAGTTTGAGATGACCTTTCCCTTTTGTCTCGGCAGCGACTCACAACTGCGTGGCCGAAGTCCTAGAATATTCCGAAAAGAACACACGTACTTTTCGGAGACGATCACGATCGTGCGTAGACATGCTCCGGCAAGGGCGTCGTCTTCGCGGTTCCCCGCTTGGTTTTCCCTGTTTATAAAGGAAGTTACAGCATGACGGCTGAATATAAAGTGCATGGCGATGTCGCCGTAATCACCCTGAACAACCCGCCGGTCAATGGCTTGGGCTATTCGACGCGTGTCGGCATTACCGATGGATTGGCCAAGGCGCAGGCGGATGCCGCCGTCAAGGCCATCGTCCTGACCGGCGCCGGCAAGGCTTTCTCGGGGGGTGCCGACATCAAGGAATTCGGCACATCCAAGGCGACGCAGGAGCCGAACCTGCTGAGCGTGATCGACGCTGTCGAGGCGACGGCCAAGCCCGTGGTTGCCGCGATCCATTCAGTGTGCATGGGCGGCGGTCTCGAACTTGCGCTGGGCTGTCACTACCGCGTGGTCGCGCCCGGCACCAGCGTGGCGCTGCCTGAAGTCAAGCTGGGCCTGCTGCCGGGGGCCGGGGGCACGCAGCGTCTGCCACGCGTGCTCGGCGTGGAAACGGCGCTGAACATGATCGTCAGCGGCGAGGCCGTCAAGAGCGAATTGCTCGCCGCCCAGCCGGGTCAGAAACTGTTCGACAAGCTCGCTGCTTCGCCTGAATCGCTGCTCGAAGAAGCCATTGCCTTCGCACGCGACGTGGCCGGCAAGGGCGGGGCGCTGCCGCTGGTGCGCAAGCTGCCATGCGCGCATCCGCAGGGCGATGCCTATTTCAAGTTTGCGCGCAACATGATCGCGGGCTCGGCCAAGAACTTCCCCGCGCCCGGCAAGTGCCTGGAGGCAGTGCAGGGTTCCACGCGCGGCAACTTCGAGGCCGGCATGGCCAATGAGCGGCGCCTGTTCACCGAACTGATGCTTTCGCCGGAGAGCAGCGCGTTGCGCCACCTTTTCCTGGCCGAACGTGCCGCAAGCAAGATTCCAGACGTGCCCGAAAGCACGCCCCAGCGCACGATCACCAAGGTCGGCGTGATCGGCGCCGGCACCATGGGCGGCGGCATCACGATGAATTTCCTCAACGCCGGCATACCGGTGACCATCCTGGAAATGAAACAGGAGGCGCTCGATCGCGGCATCGCCACCATGCGCAAGAATTACGAGGCGCAGGTCAAGAAAGGCAAGCTCGCGCAAAACAAGTACGAGCAGCGCATGAGCCTGTTGACGCCCACGATGGACTACGCGGACCTCAAGGACGCCGACCTGATCATCGAGGCGGTGTTCGAAGAGATGGACGTGAAGGAAAAAGTGTTCAAGCGGCTCGACGAGGTCGCCAAGCCCGGCGCCATCCTTGCGAGCAACACCTCGACGCTGGACGTGGACAAGATCGCCTCCTTCACCAAGCGTCCGCAGGACGTGGTGGGCATGCATTTCTTCAGCCCGGCCAACGTCATGAAGCTGCTCGAAGTGGTGCGCGGCGCCAAAACGGGCAAGGACGTGCTCGCCACCGTCATGGCGATCGCCAAGAAGATCAAGAAAACGGCGGTGGTTTCCGGCGTGTGCGACGGCTTCATCGGCAACCGGATGATCGCGCAGTACAGCCGTCAGGCCGGCTTCCTGCTCGACGAAGGCGCGACGCCCCAACAGGTGGACAAGGCAATCGAGAAGTTCGGCTTTGCGATGGGGCCGTTCCGCATGGGCGATCTGGCCGGTCTGGACATCGGCTGGGCGATCCGCAAACGCCAAGCCGCGGAGCACCCTGAAGTCAAATACGTCAAGACCCCGGCTGACAAGGTGTGCGAACTGGGCCGTTTCGGCCAGAAGACGGGCGCCGGGTGGTACGACTATGCGCCGGGCAAGCGGGACGCCATCCCCAGCGCCATGGTCGAAAAAATCATCGAGGACCATCGCAAGGAGCAGGGTATTACTCCGCGCAAGATCAGCGACGAAGAAATCGTCCAGCGTCTGGTCTATGCGCTGGTCAACGAAGGCGCGCGCATCCTCGAAGACGGGATCGCGAGCAAATCGGGCGATATCGACATGGTCTATCTCACCGGCTATGGCTTCCCGGTATGGCGCGGCGGCCCGATGCACTATGCGGGGCAGGTCGGTCTGTACAGCGTCGTGCAGGCGATGCAGCGTTTCGCGCGCAACCCGTACGACGATGCCCAGTTCTGGAAGCCGGCCGCGCTGATCAGCAAGCTCGCCGCCGAAGGCAAGTCCTTCGACTGAAGCTTCGGCAAAAACCTTTTTTCTAATGTATTTCTCAAAGGACATCGAACCATGACCAGCGCCGTCATCGTCTCCACTGCCCGCACCCCGCTCTGCAAGAGTTGGAAGGGTTCCTTCAACATGACCCACGGCGCCACACTCGGCGGCCACGCGGTGCAGCACGCCGTTGCGCGCGCCGGTATCGATGGCGCCCTGGTGGATGACGTCATCATGGGCTGCGCCACGCCCGAGGGCGCGACCGGCTCGAACATCGCGCGCCAGATCGCCCTGCGCGCGGGCCTGCCGATCACCACCGGCGGCATGACCATCAACCGCTTCTGCTCCTCGGGGCTGCAAACCATCGCCACGGCGGCCCAGCGCATCATCGCCGGCGAAGGCGAGGTGTACGTGGCCGGTGGCGTCGAGAGCATCTCCTGCGTGCAGAACGAATCGAATCGCCACATGATTGCCGATCCGTGGCTGGTTCAGAACAAGCCGGCGATTTACTGGTCCATGCTGCAGACCGCCGAGCAGGTTGCCAAACGCTACCAAATCGGCCGCGACGCCATGGACGAGTACGGCGCCGCCAGCCAGCAAAAGGCCGATGCCGCGCTCAAGGCCGGCCTGTTCAAGCAGGAGATTGCGCCGATCACCGTCACCATGGGTGTGGTTGATCCGGTGCTTGGCCTGCGCACCAAGGAAGTGACGGTGGAGAACGACGAAGGCATCCGCCCCGGCACCACCAAGGAAGGCATCAGCGGCATTCGCCCGGCGCTGCCTGGCGGCGTGGTCGCGGCGGGCAACGCCAGCCAGTTCTCCGATGGCGGCGGCGCCTGCGTCGTGGTGCATGAAAAATTCGCCGAGCGCAACGGACTCAAGCCCTTGGGCCGCTTCCTGGGCTTCGCGGTCGCGGGCTGTGAGCCCGACGAGATGGGCATCGGCCCGGTTTTTGCCGTGCCCAAGGTGCTGAGCAAGCTGGGCTTGAAGGTCAGTGACATCGATCTGTGGGAACTCAATGAAGCCTTCGCGGTGCAGGTGCTCTATTGCCGCGACAAGCTTGGTATCCCGGCGGACCGCCTGAACGTCAACGGCGGCGCCATCGCTGTTGGACACCCCTACGGCGTCAGCGGCCAGCGTCTGACCGGCCATGCCCTGATCGAAGGCAAGCGCCGCGGCGCCAAGCGCGTCGTGGTCACGATGTGCATCGGCGGCGGCATGGGTGCGGCCGGCGTATTCGAGGTGCTGTGAGCGCTGTGGACAACCGCAGTGACGCGGGGGATGGCGCGGATGGGTATATCCGCTGACCCCTCTGCGGACGCTGTTCTTGCGCAGGGCCGCGCAGTACTTGCCGAGCAGCCTTTCAGCGTGCTGCTCGGCACACAGTTGTATGCGCTGTCGCCCGGCGCGGTAGAACTGCATTTGCCGCTGACCGAAAAGCTGTGCCAGCAGCATGGCTTTGCGCACGGCGGCGTGGTCAGCTACATGGCCGACAACGCGCTGACTTACGCCGGCGGCACGGCGATGCAGGTGCCGGTGGTGACCTCCGAATTCAAGATCAACTACCTGCGTCCTGCGCTGGGCGAGCGTTTGATCGCCCGGGCCCGGGCGGTACATGTCGGCCAATCGCAGTCGGTATGCAGTTGCGAAGTGTTCGCCGTCAAGGATGGTACGGAAAAGCTCTGCGCGCTTGCGCAAGGGACCATCGCGCGGCTGCCTTCGCCCAAGGAAAAAGAAAAGCCGTCATGAACTATCGCAGCGTACTTGAATTTCTTCTCTACGACTGGCTGCAGGCCGAGTCGCTGTTCGAGCGTGAGCGTTTTGCCGACCATTCGCGGGAAACCTTCGATGCCGTGCTCGACACCTGCGAACGCATCGCGCGCGAGAAATATGCGCCCAGCAACCGCACCGTCGATACCCAGGAGCCGCATTTCGACGGCGAGAAAGTGATCCTGCCGCAGGTGACGCACGAAGCGCATAAGGCGTTCGTCGAGTCGGGCATGCTCGCCGCCGCCCAGGATTACGCGATCGGCGGCATGCAGTTGCCCTACACGGTGCAGGCGGCGGCCAACAGTTTTTTTGCGATGGCTTCGGTCAGCATCGGCTCGGCGATGCTCACCTCGGGCAATGCCAACTTGCTGATGGTGCACGGCACGCCGATGCAAAAGAAGGTATTTGCGCTCAATGAGTTTTCGGGCCGCTGGGCGGGCACGATGTGCCTGTCCGAGCCGCAGGCCGGCTCCAGCCTGAGCGATATCGTCACCCGGGCGGTGCCCGATGGGGATGACTTCGAGCGCGATCCGCTCGGACCGCGCTACCGGCTGACGGGCAACAAGATGTGGATCTCCTCGGGCGAGCATGAACTGACCGAGAACATCGTTCACATCGTGCTGGCCAAGATTCCCGACGCCCAAGGCAAGCTGATTCCCGGCACGCGCGGCATTTCGCTGTTCATCGTGCCCAAGAAGCTGGTCGATACCGAGGGGCGGCTCACAGGCCAGCGCAATGACGTGGCGCTCGCGGGCCTGAACCACAAGCTGGGCTGGCGCGGCACCACCAACACGCTGCTCAATTTCGGCGAGGGCAAATATCCGGTCGACGGCAAGGCGGGCGCGGTGGGCTATCTGGTGGGCGAACCCGGCCGCGGACTGGCCTGCATGTTCCACATGATGAACGAGGCGCGCATCGGCGTCGGCACCGCCGCGACGATGCTCGGCATGGCCGGCTACCACGCCTCGCTTGAATATGCGAAAAACCGCCCGCAGGGCCGTCCTGCGGGTCCGGCGGGCAAAGACGCTTCCAAGCCGCAGGTGCGCATCATCGAGCATGCCGACGTGCGCCGGATGCTGCTGGCGCAGAAGGCGTATTGCGAAGGCGCGCTGGCGCTGGAGTTGTATTGCGCGCGTTTGGTGGACGAGCAGAAAACCGGCCAACCGCAAGCCGCCGACGATGCGCGCCTGCTGCTGGAAGTGCTCACCCCGATTGCCAAGAGCTGGCCCAGCGAGTGGTGTCTGGAGGCCAATTCGCTGGCGATCCAGGTGCACGGCGGCTATGGCTACACGCGCGACTTTCCGGTCGAACAGTATTGGCGCGACAACCGCCTGAACATGATCCATGAGGGCACCCACGGCATCCAGGCCGCTGACCTGCTCGGGCGCAAGGTGCGCATGGAGGACGGCCGGGGTCTGCAACTGCTGGGTGAGCGTGTGCGGCAGACCATTGCGCGCGCCGCCGCACGCAGCGAACTGGCCGCTCATGCGCGTGCGCTGGGCGAGGCGCTCGATCACGTCAATGCCGCCACGCGCACGGCCTGGGCCAGTGGTGATCCGACGCAGGCATTGGCCAATGCCGTGCCCTACATGCAGGCTTTCGGCCATACCGTGCTGGCGTGGATCTGGCTCGACGTAGCCGAGCGCGCGCTTGCGCTCGATGCGCAGCGCAATCAAAGCGCCACTGCCGGACGCCTGGGCGCGGCAACTTACTTTTTCCACTACGAATTGCCGCGCATCGGCGCCTGGCTGCGCGTGGTGGAGCAATGTGATTTGACTTGCGCGCAATTGCCTGAAGACGCCTTCTAAACACCTTCTAAAGTAAGTAAACCCTGCCATCCCCGATTTCAGGAGAACCGCCGACATGACTGCACACACCGTTGAACAACTATTCGATCTGCGCGGCAAAACCGCGCTCGTAACCGGCGGTTCGCGCGGCCTGGGCCTCCAAATGGCCTATGCGCTGGGCCAGGCAGGGGCCCGAATCATGCTGAGCTCGCGCAAGGCAGGAGATCTGGAGCAAGCCGCCGCGCAACTGCAAGCTGCCGGCATCGACGCGCGCTGGATTGCCGCCAACTGCGCCGACGAAGCAGATACCCGGCGCCTGGCGAGCGAAACCTTGGAACGCATGGGCGCGGTCGACATTCTGGTCAATAACGCCGGTGCGAGTTGGGGCGCCCCCGCCGAGGATTACCCGATGGAGGCTTGGGACAAGGTCATGGACCTCAACATTCGCGGCTACTTCATCCTCTCGCAGGAAATCGGGCGCCAGTACATGATCCCGAACAAAACCGGCCGCATCATCAACGTGTCCTCGATCGCCGGCCTCAACGGCAACGGCCCGGGCATGAAAACCATCGCCTACAACACCTCCAAGGCGGCGGTGATCGGCTTTACGCGCACGCTGGCGGCTGAATGGGGCTCGTACGGGATTACCGTCAACGCGATTTGCCCGGGCTTTTTCCTCACCAAAATCTCGGCCGGCTTGATCAGCAACCTCGGCGGCGAGGCGGCGATGGCCGCCAAGATACCGCTCGGGCGGCTGGGTGATGAGGAAGACCTCAAGGGCGTCACGCTGCTGTACGCGAGCCGGGCGGGCAAGCACATCACCGGCCAGTGGCTGGCCGTCGATGGCGGCGCAAGTGTCATTCTGGGCGCGTAATGGAACGTGCCGCCGTCAAGATGAAATCCGAAGCCCCTCCTGAGCAATACGCTTTTACACAGCGCATTCCCTTTGCTCATCACCTGGGTTTCGAATTGCGCCACTTCAGGGATGGGGAATCCGAGATTTACTTCGCGCCCAAGCCGGAACACCTGAACACCTTCGACGTCACCCACGGTGGTGCCTGCATGACGCTGCTGGACGTCACGATGGCGACCGCCGCACGCAGCGTCACGCCCGACAGCGGCGTGGTCACGATCGAGATGAAAACCAGCTTCATGCTGCCAGCGGTGGGCCCTTTGACCGCGCGCGGCAAACTGTTGCACCGCACGGCGTCAATGGCCTTCGCCGAAGCCACCATTTTCGATCCGCAAGGACGCGCCTGTGCCAAATCCAGCGGCACCTTCAAGTACGTCAAGCGCCGCGTGCCGGCCGGCGAGGGCGCCGCTGACGATCGACCGCCGCCGACCGATTGATCGGCCGGTGCGGCATCGGAGCGCCGTATGTTCTATTTTCAGGAGACGAACGTTGCCAATCAATAAACAGTGGATCCTCGCCAGCCGCCCCGAAGGCGCGGCCAGCGCCAGCAACTTCTCGCTGCGCAGTGCGCCGACACCGGCCCTGGCCGATGGGCAAGTGCTGGTTCGTCATCATTACCTGAGCCTTGATCCCTACATGCGTGGCCGCATGAACGATGCCAAGAGCTACGCCTCGCCGCAACGGCTGGACGAAGTGATGCAAGGCGGCACGGCCGGCGAAGTGGTCGAAAGCCGCAGCCCGCTGTTTTCGGTGGGCGATAAGGTGGTCGGCCACGGCGGCTGGCAGCAATACAGCGTCGTCAATGCCGCGCAGCCGGACGCGCTGCGCAAAGTCGACGACACGCACGTGCCGCTGTCACATTACCTCGGCGCAGTCGGCATGCCCGGCGTTACCGCGTGGTATGGGCTGGTCAAGATCATCGCGCCCCGGCCGGGCGATACGCTGGTCGTCTCGGCGGCCAGCGGCGCCGTGGGTAGCACTTTCGGCGCACTGGCCAAAGCACGCGGCTGTCGCGTGGTCGGCATCGCCGGCGGGCCCGACAAATGCAGATACGTCACCGGCGAGCTCGGTTTCGATGCCTGTATCGACTACCGCGCACACCCCGATGTGAAGTCTCTTGGGCAGTCGCTCAAGGCGGCTTGCCCCAAGGGCATCGACGGCTATTTCGAAAACGTCGGCGGCTATATTCTCGATGCCGTCCTGCTGCGTACCAATGCCTTCGCGCGCGTGGCGCTGTGCGGGATGATCGCCGGTTACGACGGCGATCCACTGCCGCTGGCCAATCCGGCACTGATTCTGATCAATCGCCTCAAGGTCGAAGGCTTCATCGTCAGCGAGCACATGGACGTTTGGCCCGAGGCGCTCGAAGAACTCGGCGCGCTGGTGGCTAGCGGCCGGCTTCGCCCGCGCGAGAGCGTGGCGCAGGATATCGAGTCGGCGCCCGAAGCGTTTCTGGGGCTGCTCAAGGGGCGCAACTTCGGCAAGCAACTCGTCAAGCTGATTTGAAGATCACGCCGCACCGCACCAATGAACGCGCGGGCATGGTGCACGTGCATTTCCCGCGCATTGATTCTGTCGTGTACAGAGGAAAGTAAAGACAAAATGATCCAGGATTTCAAAGGAAAAACGGCGGTGCTTACGGGCGCCGGCTCAGGTTTCGGGTTGGAGTGCGCGCGCATCGGCGCGGCGCGCGGCATGAACCTCGTGCTGGTTGACGTGCAAGCCAGTGCGCTCGATCGCGTGCGGGTCGAAATGGAAGCTACGGGCGTCAAGGTGCTCGCGCGGCGCGTCGATGTCAGCGACGAGGCCCAGATGCAAGATCTGGCCAATGATGTCAAGGAACGCTTCGGCGCGCCGCATTTCGTGTTCAACAACGCCGGCGTCGGCTCGGGCGGTCTGGTGTGGGAGAACACCGTCGCCGACTGGAACTGGGTGCTCGGAGTCGATCTGTGGGGCGTGATCCACGGTGTACGCCTGTTCACGCCCATGATGCTCGAAGCGGCTGCCAAAGACCCCGCCTGGCGCGGCCACATCGTCAACACCTCAAGCATGGCGGGCCTGTTGACGCCGCCCAACATGGGGATCTACAACACGGCCAAGGCGGCGGTGGTGAGCCTGACCGAAACGCTGTATCAGGATCTGCGCCTGGTCACCGATCAGATCGGCGCCAGCCTGCTGTGCCCTTATTTCGTGCCGACCAATATCACCAACAGTGATCGCAACCGCCCCGACACACTGACCCAAGAGCAGCCCACGCGCAGCCAGATCATCGGTAGAGCCATGAGCCAGAAAGCGGTGAGCAGTGGCAAGGTGAGCGCGCAGGATGTCGCGCGGATGGTGTTCGAAGCCATGGAGACCGACCGCTTCTATGTATTCAGCCACCCCAGGGCGCTGGGCAACGTGAGAAGCCGCATGGAAAACATCCTTGCGCTGGAGAATCCGGCCGATCCTTTCCTTGAGCGGCCCGAGATCGGCGCCCAACTCAAGCAGGCCTTGCGCGGTGCCTGAGTTCTCTGAGTTTTCGCCCTCGCGTTCGACGACGGTGAGCCAGGCGGTCGAAAGCCGCCGCTCGGTGCGCCAGTTCCTGCCGATCGCGGTCGATCCGGCGCTGATCCGGCGTGTGGTTGAGGCGGCGGGGCGAGCCCCCTCGGGCGGCAACCTGCAGCCTTGGCACATCCACGTCATTGGCGGGCAGCCGCTGGCCGAGTTCAAGGCCCTGATACGTTCGCGTATGGCCGAAACGGGCGCGGAGGAGGCGATGGAGTACCCCGTTTATCCGCCGGAATTGGTCTCTCCGTATCTTGATCGGCGCTTCCAGGTTGGCGAGGCGCTGTACGCCAGTCTGGGGATCGGGCGCGAAAACAAGGCCGCCCGGTACGCCCAGTTCGCGCGCAATTACGAGTTTTTCGGCGCGCCGCTGGCGCTCTTTTGCAGCGTGGACCGCCGCATGGGCCCGCCGCAGTGGTCGGATCTTGGCATGTACCTGCAAACGGTGATGCTGCTGCTGCGCGAGGCGGGGTTGGACAGTTGCGCGCAGGAATGCTGGGCGCGCTATCCGCAGACGGTCGGCAAGTTTCTGCGCCTTCCGCACGAGCGCATGCTGTTTTGCGGGATGGCGATCGGCTACGCGGATCCGGATGCGCCGGTCAACCGGTGGCGGACCGCGCGCGCGCCAGTGGATGAGTTTGCCGAATTCATCGGAATTTGAAGGCGGCGCGCGCGGCTGGAAAGCTGGGCATGGAAAACGGCTTCGCACTTTTCCCCACAGCGATCGGCCATTGCGCCATTGCCTGGAATTGCGCCGGCATTGCCGGTATTCAATTACCGGAACGGGATGCACAGGCGATCCGGGCGCGCATGCTGCGCCGCTTCCCGGATCTGCCTGAAACGGCTGCCGTGCCCTTGCCGGTTATTGAGGCGATCAATGCCATCACGGCGCTGCTTGCGGGCGGCGCCGATCGGACTGCAACCGTTACCTTGGACTGGCGCGGTATTTCGGATTTTGAGCGCCGCGTTTATGAAATCACGCGCCGCATTGGGCGTGGGCATACGCGCAGCTATGGGGAAATCGCAACCGAACTGGGCGACAAAAGCCTTGCCCGTGCGGTTGGCCATGCTCTCGGCCGCAATCCTTTCGCGCCGGTCATTCCCTGCCACCGCGTGCTCACTGCCGACGGCCGGCCCGGCGGTTTCTCTGCGCATGGCGGCGCACTGACCAAACTGCGCATGCTCGCAATCGAGGGCGCACAGCCCGGCGGCAGTGCGTCCTTGTTCTGACACTCACCGGCTGATGCCGTAAGCCAAGCCGCCATCCACTTGGAGGGCATGGGCGTTGACGTAGGTGGATTCGTCCGACGTCAGGAATAGACAGGCGTAGGCAACCTCCCAGCCCGTGCCTTGGCGGCCGAACGGCACGGCAACCGCGCGTCCCGGGCGCCGCCGCGTGGCGTCCCGGCCCATCGGGGTGTCCATCAGTCCGGGGAGCACGCTGTTGCAACGGATACCTGCCGGCTCACCGGCGGCGGCGATGCTGCGCGCCAAGGCTACTTGAGCCGCTTTGGAAGACTCATAAGCCGGGTTGCGGCTGTTCGCGCGCAGGCTCGCCAGCGACGACATCAGCACGATGGTCGAGCCCGGCGGCATGATCTGCAGCGCAGCCTGACTGAAGAGCATGTGGCTGCGGATATTGACCGCGTACTCATGATCCCAGTCACGAGGATTTTGCTTGTCCAGCGGCAATCCATACGAGATGCCGACATTGAGCACCAGGCCGTCAAGCCCGCCCAGCCGGTCGGCGCAACGCTTGACCAGCGGCGCGATCAGCTCGGGCTGTGCAACGTCGGCCACTTCAGCGAAGGCCTGGCCGCCCTCGGCGTGGACCTGGTTGACCGTCTGCGTGACGGCATCGCTGGAAATGTCCACGCAAGCCAGGCTGGCCCCCTCTCGCGCAAACAACAGCGAGATGGCCCGCCCGTTGCCCACGGGCGGGTTGTCTTCGGGGATGACGCGCTGGCCCGCGCCGACGACGAGAATCCGGCGCCCTTTCAGGCGCCCCCGTCCGGGCGAGCGGCCAAGCGAGGATGTCAGCAACTGACGGGACGGATCGATTTCGGAAGGAGGCAGATTCACGATGACGACCTTTCGGATGGGCTTGGCTAGATCGTGCCGGGGGCTTCGATGTCGACCTCGAAGTTTTCGAGGAAGCGGCTGACCATCATGTAGAAACCGATGGTCAGAACCAGTTCCGCCATGCGGCGATGATCCAACCGCGCGAGCACGGCGTTGAAGAGTTCGGGCGGCGCCTTGACGTCATGAAATACCGTGTCGGTGAAACGCAGGATCAGACGTTCCAGTTCATCGAACACGGGAGCATCCGGCCCTTTGGCAAGGGCTTCGATCTTTTCCTCGGGCACCCCGACGGAGCGCGCGACGCGGCGGTGCTGGTGCACTTCATAGCCTGCGTTGGACAGCAGGCCGACGCGAAGAATCACAAGCTCGCGCAGACGCGAATCGAGCACGTTTTCGCGCAGCAGCGCGCCGCCGATCTTCAAAAAGCCGGTGCTGGCGCCTGGCCCCGCGTGGGGCAGCATGCGATAGAGGTTGAGCGGGGGCCGCCCGCCGAGCATGGCGGAATACTCCGCCGGCGCCTGTGTCATGTCGAAGTACGGGATGCGGGACAAGGTGATCTCCTTGGGTTGTGGTGAATCGAGAGGCTGATTTGTTATTTGTCGAGCCAGATGCCACGCACACGCACCAGGCTGTTTTGCAACGGCGGCACGTCCTTGACGTAAGGATGGACCGCGAAGTTGTAGGTCTGGCGGATCGGAATCAGCGCGATCGCCTGGTCGGAAAACTCCTGCGCCACTTCGCAGTACAACCGGTGCCGTGCCTTGCGGTCGGTTTCACTGCGCGCCTTGGCCAGCAGCGCATCAATCTTGGTGGTGTCGTGCCGCGTCACCGGAGTGCCGGAGCCGCCGCCGAAATAGTTGGAAAGAACCAGATCCGGGTCGCCCCCGATATCACTGAAACGCCAGACGTCCATCTGATAGTCGCCCGATAAGCCGACACGAACGTTCTGGCTTTGCTCCACCATGCGGATGCTCATTTCCATGCCGGCGTCCTTGGCGAACTCTTGAACCATCGCGGCCTGGCGGCGCGCAATCGGCGTGCTCAGGGTGACGAGCTCAAACTTCAGGGGCGCGCCGAGCGACTGCACCAGTTTGCGGGCGGCATTGAGGTCGTAGGCGCGCCATTTCAGGTGGGGGCAGTGCCACTCGGAATTCGGCCCGAAAAGATCGGCCGTCGGCGTGGTGGTGCCGAGGTAGATGGTCTCGATCATCGCCTTTGCGTTGAAGGCGTGCACCACGGCCTGGCGCGCGCGCGGATCGTTGAACGGCGGCTTGGAATGATTGAAGTTCCACATATAGCCGCCCGAACCTTCGTAGCTCAGAACCTTGAGCTTGGGCTCCTTCCTGGCGTCCACGACGTGGTTGGAACTGCCCAGAATTCCAATATCGACTTCGCCCGATCGAATGCTCTGGTAGCGCGTGTTGGCGTCCGGCAGCACGCGGTAGACGACTTTGTCCAGATAAGGCAGGCCCTTGTCCCAATAACCGGGATTGCGCTCGAGGATGACGCGGTCGCTGGCGCGCCATTCCTTGAAGACAAAGGGGCCGGTGCCCACCGGGCGGCGGTGAAAGCCTTCGGAATCTTGCTTGAGCGCCGTGGGAGAGCCGATGAAGTTATGCAGCGCATCCGCCGCAAGCGCCGACTGCAAAGCCGTCCACGGCGCCTTCAGTAAAAAGCGCACGGTGTGTTCGTCGACCTTCTCGACCTTGGCGATCGGGGCGATGATCGTGGTGTTCACGCCGCTGTCGGGGGCCAGCAGGCGGTTGTAGTGAAAGACGACGGCATCGGCGTTGAAGGGCGTGCCATCGTGGAATTTGACGCCTTGGCGCAGCTTGACGGTGGCGCTCAGGCGGTCTGGCGCCTCGGTAAAGCCCGTGGCCAGACGCGGCACGATGTTTTTGCCTTCGTAGGTGAAAAGCGTCTCCATCACGGCCGAAGCCGGTCCCAGCGTGTTCTGGTTGAAGATGCGCGCGCGCAGGTGATCGAAGCCGCTGAACTCGGCTTCGGCGGCGACGGTGAGCGTGCCGCCGCGCTTGGGCGCGGCCAGCGCCGAGGCCGCGAAGCCAAAACACGCGATGGCGCATACGGCGCTTGCAAAAACCTTGTACCGGTTGGCGTTGAACAAAATCATGCCTGTGTTTCCTTTCAGGGCTGGGATGACGCGGCCTGGATGGCGTAGGGAAAATGGCAGGCCACCGCATGTTCGGGCGCGATGGTCATGAGCTCGGGCGATGCTTCGGCGCAAAGCGGCTGCGCCACCGGGCATCGGGTGCGAAAGCGGCAGCCCGAGGGCAACTGCATCGGTGAAGGCATTTCCGCCTGGAGATAAATGCGCTGCGCCGGCTGGTTTGGCCTGGCCTGAGGGACGGCGCTCAACAACGCCGTCGTGTACGGATGCGCAGCCGCGCTGAACAAGGTGTCGGCCGGGCCGGTCTCACAGAACTTGCCCAGGTACATGACAGCCATCCGGTCGGCCACGTTGCGCACCACCGCCAGATCATGGGAGATGAAAAGCATCGTCAGCCCCAGCGATGTCTGCAGATCATTGAGCACGTTGAGCACCTGCGCGCGCACCGAAACGTCGAGTGCGGAAACCGGCTCGTCGCACACCAGCAGGCTGGGGTTGAGCAACAGGGCGCGCGCGATCGAGATGCGCTGGCACTGCCCGCCTGAAAATTCGCGTGGGTAGCGGTCCAGCGCGTTGGCTGGATCCAGCCCCACCTGCTTGAGTGCCGCGGCGATGCGTTCGGGCGCTCCGGCGTCGTACAGGCCGTTCACGCGCAGGGGCGCCGCCAGAATTTCGCGGACCCGCCGTCTGGGGTTGAGCGAGGCCATCGGGTCCTGAAAAATCATCTGAAAGTGCCGCCGCCGGGGTTTCAGCGCTCTTTCGGATACGGTGGCGATGTCTTCGCCCTCGAGGCGAATGGCGCCGGCGGCGGGCGCTTCCAGGCGCATGATGGCGCGCGCGACCGAGGATTTGCCGCAACCGGATTCACCGACCATGGCCAGCGTTTTGCCACGGGCGATTTCAAAGCTGACGCCGTCCACGGCGCGCACGGTCTGGCCTGCGGCGGTCGCATATTCCACCTGCAAGCCATCGACCTGCAAGACGGGGGCGGCAGAAGTCTGAACCCAATTCATGGCGCCTCCAGCGGATTCCAGCAGCGAAAGCTGCGGCCATGCTCGGCGATGAGCGGCGGACTGTCGGCATGGCATCGCGGCGCCGCGCGCTCGCAGCGCGGAGCGAAACGGCAGCCCCGGGGTTCGCCCACCACCACCGGCGGGCTACCGCCAATCGCATAGAGCCGGGCGTGCGGCGGATCGGTCAGCGCCGGCAAAGCGCGCAGCAGCGCCCCGGTGTAGGGCATGCGCGGGCTGTTGAACAAATCGGCCGTCGCGGCCCGCTCGACGACCTGCCCTGCGTACATGACGGCGATTTCGTCCGCCTGCTCGGCGGCTACGCCCAGATCGTGGGTGATGAGGATCATCGTCATCGACTGTTCCGAGCGCAGCCTGCGCAACAGTTCCAGGATTTCGGCCTGGATGGTGACATCGAGCGCGGTGGTCGGCTCGTCGGCGATCAGCAGGTCGGGATGACAGGCGATCGCCATCGCGATGACGATGCGCTGCCTCATTCCGCCAGATAACTGGTGCGGGTACTGCTCGTACCTGCGCTCCGGCGAGGGGATGCCGACCTGCCGCAGCAGATCGATCGTCCGATTTTTTGCCGCGCGCGCATCCAGGCACAAATGCCGGCGCATGCCCTCCGTCAATTGCGAGCCGATGGTGCGCACCGGATTGAGTGAGGTCATCGGGTCTTGAAACACCATGCCGATGCGGTCTCCGCGAATCTGGCGCAGAACGGATTCCGGTTCGCGCAGCAGATCGAGATTGCCAAACTGAATGCTGGCTTCGCGCGGAATATCCGCGTGCTTGGGCAGCAGCCGCATGATGGCGCGCGAGAGCACCGATTTGCCCGATCCTGATTCACCGACGATGGCCAGTACCGCGCCGCGCGGAACATCCAGGCTGAGGTCTTCAACCGCCCGCAAAAGGCCGTTGCGCGTGGGAAAGCGCACGCTCAGATGGCGGACGCTGAGCACCGCCTGCCCGGGAGTGAAGGGTTTCGGGGCAGGCATCACTGGGGAGTTCGCCGGTGCGTTCACGGCGTTCCTCCCGCTGCGGCGTAGCCCTTGCGCAAGGCGTCGCCGATCAGATTCAGGCTCAGCATGGTCAGAAACATGATGACCGCCGGGATGAAGGAAATATGCGGCACCCGCTCCAGGGCCTCGCGGCCTTCGGCGATCATGCCGCCCCAGCTTGGCGTGGGCGGTGGCACGCCCACGCCAAGAAAGCTCAGCGCCCCTTCGGCCAGGACCATCACCGACATGATGGTCAGTACGTAGGTCAGCAGCGGCATGGCCATGTTGGGAAGAATCTCCCGCAGCAAGATGTAGGCATTGCCCGCGCCCGCGGTGCGTGCGGCGAAGACGAACTCCTGCCGCAATAACGGCAGCGCATTGGAGCGGGCAATCCGCGCGAACGCCGGAATCGACATGATGCCCAGGGCGAGCGTGACGTTCTGCACCGAAGGGCCGAGCACGGCGGTCAGCACGAGCGCGAACACCAAGCTGGGAAACGCGAGCATCACGTCAAGACCGGCCAGGACGCTGGTGCGCAGCCAGCCGCTGTAATAGCTGGCGATCAAACCCAGCAGCGTGCCGGCCACCAAGCCGATGAGCGGCGCGCCCAGGCTGACCGCGAGCGAGACGCGCGCCCCGTATATCGCGCGCGAGAGAATGTCGCGCCCGTCCAGATCGGTGCCGAGCCAGTGCTGGAGGCTGGGGCCGCTTTCGGGATGGGCGAAATCCATCTCGGTCGGATTGGGCAGTGGCAGCCAGGGGGCCGCAACGGCCAGCGCGACCACCAGAACAACCCACCCAAGCGGCAACGCAAGATAAAGCCGGCCGGCGAAGATCGCGGCCATGGTACTTTTATTTGCCATGAGTCACGCGAGGATCGAGCAGGGCGTAGGCTGCATCGACCAGCAGATTGACGAATACGAACGCGACGCCGACGAACAGCACCACGCCTTGCAGCGTCACGTAGTCGCGCTGGTTGATCGCTTCGATGAGCAAACGCCCGACGCCGGGCAGCGCGAACAAAGCTTCGATGATGACGGCGCCGCCGATGAGATGCCCCACGTTGATGCCCATCACGGTAATGAGGCTGAACGAGGACGGGCGCAGCGCATGGCGAAACAGGATGTACGGCTCGGGCAGCCCCTTGGCGCGCGCCACGTCGATGAACGGTTCGCGCAGGGTGCCGGCAATGTCGCTGCGCAACAGGCGCATGTAGATCGGCGCCTCCACCAGCGACAGCGTGATGGCTGGCAAGGTGAGCGAACGGACGCTGGCCCACCACCCCTCGGACAGCGGCACGTAACCTGTCGCGGGAAACCAGCGCAGCCAGATCGCGAACATGAGGATGAGCAGGAGGCCGAGCACGAAGTGCGGAATGGCCAGCACGCCGAACGCCGCGCTCGTGAGCGCCTTGTCCAGGCGCGAGCCTTCACGGTAACCGGCGACCATGCCCAGGGGCAGCGCGATCAGCAATGCGAGCAATTGTGCATAGACCATTAATTGCAGCGAAACCGGCAGGCGATCCGCGATGGCGCTGACGACCGCTTCGCCGCTCAACGGCGAGCGGCCCAGATCGCCCGTGACGGCATGCCCAAGCCAGCGCAGATAGCGCTCGGGTAATGGCCGGTCCAGGCCCAATTGGGCCTCGATGCGGCGGATATCTTCAGGCTGGGCGTTTTCGCCCACCAGGGCAGAGGCCAGATTGCCGGGCAGCAATTCCAGCATCAGGAAAGTAGCCAGACTCAAGCCGACCAGCACGATGGCCAGATGACCAAGGCGGCGCCCCCATGCAAGACGGTGAATGGAAAACGCTGCCTTTAAGGTCATTGAATAGAGATTGCTTATGGGAACCTCTGAATAACCCCTCGCGGCCGGCGCATTCCGGCTTTGAGCGGTTTGCCGTGTTGCAAATGCGCGCCATAACGACGGCTACGACGGTTATGGCTGCGCTTTGCACCTTGCGGCCCATCCCAAACCTGGGCTCGCCGGCTCACACGGGGTTATTCAAATGTTTCTTGGAAACGTGCTGTGCTTCGGGATGCTTTAAAGAATAGGAGCCACAGGAAAAATAAAAGACTGTGGTTTACCCCTATTCGATGTCACTCGCGTGACCACCCGCTATCGCTTGAATGCCAAGACCAGCACGCCGCCGGCGACCATGGCAATGCCGATCCATTCGCGCACGGATGGCCGTTCGCCGAGAAACACGAAGGCGAAAACGGCGACCAGAACAAGACTGAATTTATCCATTGGCGCGACCTTTGATGCATCGCCGATTTGCAACGCGCGAAAGTAGCAAACCCATGAGGCGCCAGTCGCTAACCCGGATAGACCGAGGTAGAGCCACGTTCTGGATGAAAGCGCAAAAGGATTGCTCCACTTTCCCGCAATCCAAATGAACCCGGAGAGGACAAACAAAATGATGACCGTGCGAACGAGCGTAGCCAGGTCAGAGTCGACGCCTTGCACGCCGACTTTGGCAAAGATCGCAGTCAGCGCGGCGAAAACCGCTGACAACACTGCCCAGAAAAACCAGCTGTTTGACGATGCCATGATGGGAGCATGTTTTGCGATGCCATCTGATTTACTGATGGGCCGGGTCGCGGGCCGGGTCGCGGGCCGGGCCGGAAGTGGTCGCGGTCACCATCGAAATCGCGCCGACCGGACAGATTGAAACACAGTCACCGCAGCCATTGCATGAGGCAGGGTTGACCTGCAGTTGCGCAATGCCCCCCGGCGCGAGCGCAAAGCGCAGCGCCCGCGGTTCGCAGGTATCGGCGCAGCTTTGGCATTCGACACGCTGGCGGGTAAGGCAGTTTTGCCCCACCTGTACGCGCCAGGGTCTTGGCGCTTTGCCGGTATCGCGCAATGCGCCGGTTCGGCAGATCGCCAGGCAGCGCCCGCACAAGTCACAGCCGTGCGCGGAGAAGTCCATCGTCGGATAACCCCCATCGCCGCGTGTGACGATGTTTTGCGGGCAGGCCGTGATGCAGGCGTCGCAGCGCGTACAGCGGGCTTGGAATTCGCGCTCGCCTTCCACGGCCCACGGTGGACGCGTCGGCGCCAGCTCAGCCGTGCCGGGGCGCAAGCTGCCGCGCAGAAAAAGACGCCGGCGAGGATCCATCGCAGCCTCTTTTCTCAACGACGGGCCGGCGCGCGCAAGGCCTTGGCGCCGAAGGTGCCGGCGGGTACGCCGGTGGTGGCCGGGAAGGCGAACGATGCGTTGCGCATGGGCTTTGTCTGGTTGAGGCAGGTGTGCAGTGTCATGGCGCGGATTCCAGCAAGCGCGGCAGAATTTCTTGGGCTACCAGTTCGGGTGTGAGGGCGCCGGCATGTTTCCAGGCGATGCGGCCCTGGGTATCGACCACGAAGGTTCGGGGTGCGCCGTGTACGCCCAGTTCGGTCGCAAACTGGCCATTGGCGTCCACGAAAGTGGCCGCATAGGGATTGCCCAATTGCGCCAGCCACGTGGTCGCATTCGCGGTTTTGTCCTTGTAATTCAGGCCGATAAGCTGTTCCGCGCGGCCTTGTTCGCGCAGCGTGTCCGCAAGTGCGAGCAGCACCGGATGTTCGGCACGGCAGGCCCTGCACCACGAAGCCCAGAGGTTGACTGCGTATGCCTTGCCGCGTAACTGTTCGGGGTCCGTCAGCATATGGCCGCAGGTCATCTCCTCAAGCAGCGGCAGCGACATCGCGGGCCAAGGCTTTCCGATCGGAACCGAGGCCAGGTCGCGCCGGTCGCGTATCGGGCACACGGCCAGCAACGCCAGCGCGGCTGCCAGCAGCGCCAGCGCAACCCATGGCCGCCAACTCCAGTGACGATGCGCTGATTCGTGGCCCGGCGCGCGCCCATCCGATGGGGGCCGCGAGTTCATGCGCCGATCCCCAAAATCAACGCGAGCATGGCACTGCTGCGTTTTGGGCTGGGGCCGGGGCCGGGGCCAGGGGCGAGGGCGTCCCTGCCTCAGCTTGCATTACTTGTTTGCAGTAATGTCGGCCTTGGTGTCGATGCCCAGCGTGTAGCCGAGCGAGACATCGTGGAAACGCCCGAACGTGTAGTCGTCGTGGATGGCGAAACCGAAGTTGTAGGTCTTGCCGCTGACCAGCGTGACGTCGCCATTGCCGCCGGTGAGCTTGCGCGTGAAGGTGACGACCCATTCGTCGCCCTTTTTCTCGCCCTTGGCATCGACCAGCGCCTGGCCGCCTTCCATGACGCGCTTTTCGGCCACGTAGCCGTCGTGCTTGTCGCCTTTGCTGGTCCACTGGATCAGGTCGTAGAACTTGCCGCTGGCGAGGCTGCCGTCCTTGACGTATTTGGTTTTCTCGCCTTTGATGTCGGGCATGGTGCGCACGTCGCCGTGGCAGGTTTCCCAGCAGCCCATGAGTTCGGCGCCTGGGACTTTGTTGTCCTCGAGCATGAACGCCAGCTTGACCTGGTTGTCCTTGTCCATCTTCTCGGCGCCGCCGGGAGGCTGCTTCCAGGTAAAGCGCAGGTACAGGTTGGTGCCGTCATTGGCGGCTTGGACATTGACGGGGATCGAGCCGGCCTTGCCCTTGATCGGCGTGGGTTCGAGCTTCTCGCCGAGGGCCATCTTCTTGCCCATGTCGGCGGTTTCATCGTGGTGGCAGCTCGCGCAGGTTTCACCTTTTTTCAATGCGCGCGCGCCGCCGTGCTCGGTGCCCTTGGTGACCCACTCCAGCGGTGAGACACCCGGATAAAACACGGTGATTTTCTTGCCCGGCACCTTGCTCCAGTCGGGCGCGGCGGCCATGGCGGAAGTGCAGGCCAGCGCGAACAGTGCGGCCGTGGCAATGGGCGTAAAAGAAGTTTTTTGCATGATAGGGTTCCTCGTGATCATGGGTTACCGAATACGGCGGATGGGTGCGGCAATGGCCTTTGCACTTACTCTTCGTCTTCTTCGGTCATTCCTTCCGGTTTGTGGTGCGCGATGCCCTTATGGCAGTCGATGCAGGTTTCGTTGCTCTTGGCGGCCATTTCGTGCGATTTGCGGGCACGCGGCTGCTGCTTTTCGGGATTCATGCTCGCCAGCGTGTGGCAGTTGCGGCATTCGAGTGAGTCATTGGCCTTCATGCGCGCCCATTCGTCGCGCGCAAGTTCAAGCCGCTTGGCCATGAACTTCTCGTGCGTGTCGATCGATCCGGTGAGCTTGCCCCAGACTTCCTTGGATGCCTTGAGCTTGCGAAGCATCTTCGGAATCCAGGGCTTGGGTACGTGGCAATCGGCGCACACGGCCCGTACGCCGGTGCGGTTGGTGTAGTGGATGGTTTCCTTCAATTCCGCATAAACGTTGTCACGCATCTCGTGACAACTGATGCAAAAGCCTTCTTTGTTGGTGGCGTCAATCACTGTGTTGAAACCGCCCCAGGCAAGGATGCCGATGACGATGCCCAACCCCAGAAGGGTCAACACCGAATACTTCGCACTGGGCCGCCGTAGACGGCGCCATAACGAGATACGTTCCGATGGGGTCGGTTGGGTGTCATTCACTTGAGTTTGCTCCCTTTGAGTTCTAGCGCAACCACGATGCGCCGTGCGGTTCAGGCACGGCGCATCGCATATGCGCTCACTTTATCCGAGTATCTTAGCTCTAGTAAATGTCGTGCTGCGTATTCCAGACATTGAATTTTCCAGTCGGTGTGATGATCCTGGGATCGTTGATGACCTTCTTGAGCTTGAGTGTCTTGTCGTCATAGATGACGATCGCTGACGGATCGGTCTTGCCGCCCCACACCGAGATCCAAACCTCGGATCCATCCTGGTTGAACTCCGGATGCACCGCACGGCGCAGCGCCTTGGTTTCGGGCAGGCCCGAATCCTTCGCCACGTTGACCTTGACCGGCGGCTTGGACAGGTCGGTGAGGTCGAACACCTGGACGACCTCGGCGTTTTCACGCTCGGGATTCATCGGGGTATCGGCCCACAGGTGGGTGGACTTCGGATGCGTCTTCACGAACAGATCGCCCGCGCCAGGCATCGGCAGTTCCTGGACGACCTTCCAGTTGTACTGCTTGTACTGGGCGTATTTCGGATTGTCCGATGGCGTCGAGATCAGCGAAACCACGTTGTCGCCAAGGTGGCCGGTAGCCCATACAGGCCCGAATTTCGGATGGACGAAGTTCGTTCCGCGGCCCGGGTGCGGGATCTTCTTGGTATCGACGATCGCCGCGAGCTTGCCGGTCTTGGTGTCGACCGCCGCGACCTTGTTCGAAGCATTGGCCGCGACGAGGAAGTAGCGCTTGCTCGCATCCCAGCCGCCGTCATGCAGGAACTTGGCCGACTCGATCGTGGTGGTCTTGAGGTTCTTGATGTCGCTGTAGTCGACCAGCATGATCATGCCGGTTTCCTTCACGTTGACCACCCACTCGGGCTTGATTTGCGACGAAACGATCGAGGCCACGCGCGGCTCGGGGTGGTATTCGCCATCGACCGTCATGCCACGGGTCGAGACGATCTTGATGGGCTTGAGCGTTTCGCCTTCCATGATCGAGAACTGGGGCGGCCAGTAGGTGCCGCCGATGAGGTATTTGTCCTCATAGCCCTTGAACTTGGAGGTGTCCACCGAGCGCGCGTCCGAGCCCATGCGCACGGTTGCCACCGTGGTCGGTTTCTCGGTCCAGAGGTCGATCAGCGTGACCAGGCCGTCGCGGCCGACCGTGTAGACGTAACGCCCCGAAGCGGACAGGCGCGAGATATGCACCGCATAGCCGGTCTTGAGGATGTCCCAGATTTGCTTGGTGTCGCCGTCGATCAGCGCGAGCTCGCCGGTATCGCGCAAGGTCACCGCGAAGATGTTCTTCAGGTTGACCTTGTTCATCTGCTTCTTTGGCCGCTGGTCGACCGGCACGAGCAGCTTCCACGATGCCATCATGTCCTTGAGGCTGAACTCGGGCGGTATATCCGGCGTCTGCTGGATGTAGCGCGCCATGATGTCGATCTCATCCTTGGTCAGGATGTCGTCGTAGTTCACCATGCCGCCTTCGGTGCCCATGGCGATGATTTTTTTCAGCCGCTCGGTGCCGAGCTTGAGCGTGCCGCCTTCCTGCTTCGTGCCGTCGGATGCCGTCTTTGACCAGGACGGCTCGAGGTTCTTGCCCGTGGCGCCTTTGCGCAACACGCCGTGGCAGCCGGCGCAGCGCTCGAAATAGATTTTCTTGCCGGCTTCTATTTCTTGCGGTGTCATGGCTGGTGCTTTGACGGTCGCGGTCTGGGCCTGCGTCTGCGCCAGGGCTGATCCCAGCCACAACGTAGCCGGCAATGCCGCGAGCGCGGGGAGCATCCAAGATTTCATCTTCATATGCTGCTTTCCACATTCAGCGAGTTGAGGGCCCGTGAGGCGTCGCTGGCACGCACTCCCGAGTGCGGCGCATCGGCGACCGCCATGAAAAAGGAAGAAGGCTTATGGGAGCCGGTCATTGGCCGTGGCGTGGTAGCGCCGGAATCGGCCATGAGCATGGCGGTGCGGTGGCGATCGGCGCAATCGAGAATGAAGCGCGCGACGCGCTGCGGTTCGTGCAGCGGCAGCCAAGGCAAGGGGATGTCCAAGGGCACGTCGCTGGCGACCGCGATGAAAGAAGGGTCATTCGGATGCACGGGCGGCTTGCCCAGCGCGGGCCGATAGACCTCGATACGCGCAATGGCTTCGCTGCGCCAGCCTTCGACCAGCGTGAGATCGGCCGGCGCGAGCCGCGCGAGCTGCTCAGCCAGCGTCGGCTCGGGCGCGCCGCGCAGTTCGTGCATGATGGCGAAGCGGTGCCGCGAAGCCACCATGACCTCCGCGGCGCCGGCCTCGCGAAAGCGCGCGCTGTCTTTGTGGGGAGGCTCCAGATCCAGTTCGTGATGACTGTGCTTGATAACGTTCACCCGCAACCCGTGCGCTTTGAGTAGCGGCAGGATCGCGGTGATCAAGGTCGTCTTCCCGCTGCCTGAACTGCCGGCGATGCCGAGAACGAATCCGTGCATAGCCTCACGCATTGTGTAAGCCAGACAGGAGGAGGCAGATGCGGGTCCGGCACGGCAGTACCGCCCCCGCAGGTGTAGCGCGTGCATGCGCCTTCATGGCGTTCTCTTTCGGCGAATAGTCAGAGTTATGGTGCTGACATGCGTCATGCAGGCCAGCCGCTGGTGACTATCATCGGTACGCCAAACCGCGCTTCGCATGACCGCCGTCAAGCGATTGGGCATTCCTCTACCAAAGGATTAGGCTTGAGTGCTTAGCGTTTTGCCTATCCTTGCATCGACTGGACTACCTCGTGTCAGTCGTTCGCAACGGGATGCCGAATGCCGATGAGAGTTCGGGCGGATCGAAAGCAATGTCGCCGTCTGCGTTGGGCACGCCGGTTGCTTCAAGATGGCGGAAGTCGTGCAGTGTTGCGTCCAGCAAGTGCGAGGGCACCACGTTCTGCAGGGCGTTGAACATGTTCTCGATGCGGCCCGGAAACTTCTTTTCCCATTCGCGCAGCATGTCGCCGACCTGGCGGCGCTGCAAATTCTCCTGGCTGCCGCAGAGATTGCACGGAATGACCGGGAAGGCGCGGTGCTGCGCCCAGCGCACGAGATCCTTTTCGGCCACGTAGGCCAGCGGCCGGATCACGATGTGGCGGCCATCGTCACTGACCAGCTTGGGCGGCATGCTCTTGAGCTTGCCGGCGAAGAACATGTTCAGAAATAAGGTTTGCAACATGTCGTCGCGATGGTGGCCCAGCGCGATCTTGGTCGCGCCCAATTCGCTGGCCACGCGGTACAGGATTCCCCGGCGCAGCCGGCTGCACAGGCCGCAGGTGGTTTTCCCTTCGGGGATGACGCGCTTGACGATGGAATAGGTGTCTTGCTCTTCGATGTGAAAAGGCACGCCAATGCCGCGCAGGTACGCGGGCAGCACGTCTTCAGGAAAACCAGGCTGCTTCTGATCGAGGTTGACCGCGACCAGGTCGAAATGAATCGGTGCGCGCGCACGCAGTTTCAACAGGATGTCGAGCAGGGCAAAACTGTCCTTGCCGCCCGAGAGGCAGACCATGACTTTGTCGCCTGCCTCGATCATGTTGTAGTCAAAGATCGCGCGGCCCACCTCGCGGCACAGGCGCTTTTCGAGCTTGTGGTTTTCCCGTTCGATGTGCATCATTTTTTCCCGAAGACTTCGACGCCGACGGCAGCGCAATCGGGGTAGACGTCGGGTTTGGCGGTCGAGACGCGCGCGGCTTGCACTTTCGGGTGCGTCAGCATCTGCGCGAGGATGTCGTCGCACAGGGTTTCTTGCAAGTGGATGTGGCCCTTGCTCAGGCGCGTGGCGATGGTGCGGCGGATGAAGTCGTAGTCCACCACCTCCTCGAGTTCGTCCGCCTTGGGGGTTGATACATCCAGCGGCACGTAGAGATCGACGTTGATGACGACGCGTTGCTCGGCGCGTTTTTCGAAATCGTGCACGCCGATGTTGATCCAGACCTCGTAGTCGCGCAGGAATACGCGGCGGCAGGTCAGCAGCAGGGGGTCGATGGTGATCATGGTTTCAGGTTTCTGCCGTGCGGCGCATGAGACTGGCGCGGCCCCGCTCAGGGCGCCCGCGAAACTGGCTTTACCGGGTCGCTGGGCGCGCTCCCGGAGAGGGGAATGGCGGAGCAACACGAAGTGCGCGCAGCCTGGGGGAGAAGTTCATCCGCGATGAACATGACGTCGCGCGGCATCGGCACCAGATGTTGGCCGTTGTCGACGCACAGGGTGGTGCCGGTCACGCTCGGCGTGGCGGCGAGGAAGACGCAGGCGCGGGCAACGTCGGCCGGATCGATCGGACGACGCAGCAGGTTGGCGCGCGAGGCCAAGGCGAAATTCGCCTCGCTCTGCGGCCCGCTCGGGTACAGCAGGCCCGGCGCCACGCCGCAGACGCGTACCGCCGGCGCGAGCGCCTGGGCCTGCAGCGCCACGGAGCGTTCCAGCGCGAGCTTGGAGACCGTGTACGAGAAATAGTCGGGGTTCGGGTTGTAAACCTTCTGGTCGAGCACGTGGATCGCCGACCGGTCGATGCCGTCGTCCGGCGCGGCGCCGTGAGCCAGCAGCCGCGCGAACGACAGCGGCGCGATCAGGTTCAGGTCGATCTGGCGCAGCGCGGCATCGGTGTCGAAATCGAGCGCGGTATCGGGCTCGAAGGCCGAGGCGTTGTTGACGATGCAGTTCAGGGGACCATCGGCGCTGGCCTGCGCGATCAACGCGCGGCGCTTGTCATCGCTGCCGATGTCGGCCTCGATGGCGGTGGCGTCGTACCCTTCATCGCGCAGTCGCGCGCACAGTTCGAGCGCTTGTTGGCGCGAGGCGCGGTATTGGCACCAGACGCGCCAGCCCGCGCGCGCGAAGGCCTCGCAGACCGCGGCGCCCAGGCGCTGGCCGCCGCCGGTCACGAGCACGCTCTGACGCTGGGATGATCGAGCCATTCTGATAAATTTCTTTCGTATGAACCACTTGGAGCCGGGCGCCGAACGCGCCGCCCCGTTGATCCGAATTATCGATGCTGCGCTGCGCCGCGAGGGCGGCTGGCTGCCCTTTGACCGCTTCATGGCGCTGGCTTTGTACGCGCCCGGGCTGGGCTACTACGCGAACGCCAGCCGCAAGTTCGGGCACATGCCCTCGTCGGGCAGCGACTTCGTGACCGCGCCGGAACTCACGCCGCTTTTCGGCCGTGCGCTGGCCGTGCAGGTCGGCGAGGCGCTCGACAAAACCGGCACCGACGAAGTCTGGGAATTCGGCGCCGGCTCGGGGGCGCTGGCGTTGCAATTGCTCGATGCGCTCGAAGCGCGCGGTCAGTGCGTGACGCGCTACGCCATCGTCGATCTCTCCGGCACGCTGCGCGAGCGCCAGCGGCACACGCTCGCCAAGCACGCGGCCAAGGTTGAATGGCTCGACGAACTGCCCGAATCGATGCGCGGCGTGATCGTCGGCAACGAAGTGCTCGATGCGATGCCGGTGCGGTTACTCGCCCGCGTGGGCGGCCAATGGTTCGAGCGCGGCGTGGTCGCGCACGGCCAGGGCTTCGCATGGAGCGACCGCCCGACCGCGCTGCGCCCGCCGGTCGAGGTCGATGGCGCGCACGATTACCTGACCGAAATCCATCCGCAGGCCGAAGCCTTCATCGCCACGCTGGCCGACCGCCTGAAACGCGGCGCGGCCTTCTTCTTCGACTACGGTTTTCCGGAAAACGAGTACTACCATCCGCAGCGCCACATGGGCACGGTGATGTGCCACCGTGCTCATCGGGCCGACGGCGATCCGCTCGTGGACGTGGGCGACAAGGACATCACCGCGCACGTCAACTTCACCGGCATCGCGCTCGCTGGCCAGAACGCGGGGCTCGATGTGCTCGGCTACTGCAGTCAGGCGAGGTTTCTGCTCAATGCCGGCATCCTGCCGCTGATGGAGCAGGCCACGCTGGCCGAGCGCGGCATGGCGGCGCGGCTGATCCATGAGCACGAGATGGGTGAACTCTTCAAGGTCGTCGGCTTTGCCGCCGGCCAGGCGTGGGAAGCCATCGGCTTTGCCGCGGGCGATCGCACGCATACTCTCTAAGAACAAGCTCTAACGTCATGATCTCTGGTCCTTCTGCCCCCCTCTCTTCCGACGAAGCGCTGGCCAACGCCTTGGCCGATGCCGCCGCCGTGCATTCGATGCGCCATTTCCGCACGCCGCTGGAAGTGATTGCCAAGGCCGACGAAAGCCCGGTCACCCTGGCCGACCGTGCCGCCGAAGCCGCCATGCGCGAACTGCTGGCGGTGCATTGCCCGGCTGACGGCATCTACGGCGAAGAGCACGGCAGCCAAGGGCTTGGCGCTCGCCGTATCTGGGTGCTCGATCCCATCGATGGCACGCGCAGCTTCATCACGGGTTCGCCGCTGTGGGGCACGTTGATCGCATTGCTCGAAAACGGCCGCCCGCGCCTGGGCCTGGTTGATATGCCGGTGCTGCGCGAACGCTGGATCGGCGTTCAGGGCCACGCCACGTGCAACGGCCTGCGCGTACACGCCAGCCGATGTACCGAGGTTGCCAAGGCGCGCATCGTCACCACCTCGCCCGATATTTTTGATGCAGCCGGTTGGCGAGCTTTCGACCGCCTGAGCCGGCGCTGCGCCATGCGCCGCTTCGGCGGTGACTGCTACGGCTATGCCCAACTGGCCGGGGGCACCATCGACCTCGTGGTCGAATCCGGTTTGCAGCCCTACGATTACCTGGGCCCGGCGGGCTTGATCGAAGCGGCGGGCGGCGTCATCACCGACTGGCAAGGCAGGCCGCTCGGTCTGAACAGCGATGGCCGCGTGCTCGCCGCCGCGACGCCTGAACTGCATGCGGCGGCGCTGGCAGTGCTCAATGAGGCTGAAGACCGGGCAGACTCGCAACCGACTGAATCGCACCCATGATCCGTTGGCTTCTCATCGTCGTGCTTGCGCTGCTGCTGTGCCAAGGCCTGTTGCTTTGGCTGCGGCGCTTCGGTTTTGGCAGGCTGCCCGGCGACTTCGTGTTCCGCGCCTTTGGCCGCGAATGGCAGTTGCCGCTGGCCAGCACCCTGCTCTTGAGCATCGTGGCCTCGGCTATTGCGCGCTGGATCGCATAGAAGCGATTGCTGAATAAAAATGCGGCTGCCACACGCGTCGGTTGTGGCAGCCGCGGCGGGGCGCGCCGGCCCTGGTGTCCTTCTAGGCGAGCCTCTGTGGCGCTTATGAAACTGCCAGCGCCTCTTCAAGCGCCTGCAAACGTACCCGCCGGATTTGTTCGCCGATGGCCGGGCCGGTCAGGCCCCGCGAGAGTGCGGCTTGAGCGATGGGTTCGGTGCGCACGGCCAGCACGGCTTCGAGCGCGTGCGACAGGCGCTGGCGCTGCGGGTAGGGCTGCGTTTCAAAGCCCAGGCGTCCGCGTGCGTCGCATTCGCAGGCCTGCAGCACGTGGGCGAAGCGCGCGGGTTTGCGGATGGCGTCGCAGCGTTCGAGCAGGCGCAGCACGGCGCCAGCGTTCAAATCACCACTGGCATGCACGTGGCCGTGTTCGCGCGCCACGATTTCGGCCAGTTCGCGCAGTTCGACCGGCACGCGCCAGCGGTCGCACAGGGCGCGCAGCAGGCGCACGCCGCGCTGTTCGTGGCCGATGTGGCGCGGCAGTTGGTCTTTTGGCGTGGTCCCCTTGCCCAGATCGTGCGTGAGGCAGGCAAAGCGCACAGGCAATGGGGCGGCGCAGGCGGCGGCGGCGTCGAGCACCAGCATCAAGTGCGCGCCGGTGTCGATTTCGGGGTGATGTTGCGGCGGTTGCGGCACGCCCCACAGGTGATCGATTTCGGGCAGCAGCACGGCCAGCGCCCCGCAATCGCGCAGCACTTCGAGCATGCGCGAGGGGCGCTGCTCCATCAGTCCGCGCGCGAGTTCTTGCCAGACGCGCTCGGGCACCAGCGCATTTACTTCGCCATGGGCGACCATGCCGCGCATGAGGTTTTGTGTCTCTTTTGCCACACTAAAGTCGAAAAAACGCGCGGCAAAACGCGCCACGCGCAGGATGCGCACCGGGTCTTCGCGAAAGGCCTCGGTGACGTGGCGCAGCACCTTCTGGCGCAGATCGCGCTGGCCGTCGAAGGGATCGATCAGGCGTGCCGACGCGGGATCGAAATTGCCGCCGGGCGAGACGCAGCAGGCATCGACGGCGATGGCGTTGATCGTCAGGTCGCGCCGCGCGAGGTCTTCCTCGAGCGTGACGCCGGGCGCCGCGTGCACCGTAAAGCCGCGGTAGCCTGGGCCGCTTTTGCGTTCGGTGCGCGCCAATGCATATTCCTCCCGCGTATCCGGGTGCAGGAATACGGGAAAATCCCGACCCACGGGCATGAAACCCCGGGTAACCATTTGTTGCGCGGTGGCGCCGACAACGACCCAATCACGGTCTGAATCGGGTAGTCCGAGCAACTGGTCGCGCACGGCGCCGCCGACGAGGTAAGTTTGCATGTAGCGAGTGTAGGCGGCGCGTTCTCATCGAAGTGAGAATGTTCCGCGGAACTTGGATCGGCGGCAGGGGTGCGTCGTTCGTGTCTTTTAACAACCAAGCATTTTGGGAGAGTATTTTCATGAAAAAAAGTTTTGTCGCGCTGGCTGCCCTGGCTGCGCTTGCATCCGGGAGCGCTTTCGCGCAGAAGGCGGGGGATTGGGTCATCGGCGCCGGCTGGATGCACCTTGCAACGCGGGATTCGAGTAAACCGCTGGCGGTAACCTGGCCGCAGTCGACCGTGGTGCCCGGTTCGGGCGCGAGCATCGGCAATTCCGATACGCTGGGATTGTCCGGTGAGTATTTCTTCAACAGTGATTGGTCCGTCGAGGGCGTGGTGGGCGTGCCGCCGACTTTCAAGCTCTACGGCACCGGCACACTGGCTCCCGCCGGTCAACTCGGCGAAGCCAAGCAGTGGAGCCCGGCTGTGTTGGCCAAGTATCACTTCCTTGACGGGCAGTCGGCGTTCCGTCCCTTCGTTGGCCTTGGCCTGAGCTACGTTTGGTACGGCAGCGTCAAACTAACCCCCGGCCTGCAGAACTACATAACGCACTTGAACCCGCAGTTGGCCCAAGTACCCCCCAGTGCGGTGGCGACCACAGCCGACCTGGATAGCTCTTTCGCCCCGGTATTCAACGTCGGCGCGACGTACCAGTTCGACAAGAACTGGGGTCTGTCTTTCTCGCTGTCCTATCTGCCGCTGAAGACGACGGCCAAGCTGACGACATCGGTGGCTGGTGAACAGAAGATGAAGAGTCAGGCGAGCCTGAAGATCAATCCGGTCGTGACCTACCTGGCCGTCACCTATCGATTCTGATCGTGCCGCCGTACCGGCCCTGTGTGTTCGAACGCACGGGGCGGGTACGGCTTTTTTCAGAGTCTGTTCACGGCAGGTCCTGATTGGGTTCGGGCTTGCTTTCGTCGCGCGGGCCAATATTTCCTAGACGGTTCTTGATCGACTGCGGCTTGCTGGTGAGCAGCGCCGCGTAAACAGTCGTGTTGGCGATCACCTTCTTTACGTAGTCGCGCGTTTCATTGAACGGGATGTTCTCGATCCAAATCGCCGCTTCGAGTGCCGGGCCGTTGCGCCATGCACGCGGGCGCCCCGGGCCGGCGTTGTAGGCGGCCGCGGCCAGCGCCATCGAGCCGTCGAAATCGTCCAGCGCGAGCTTGAGGTAGTTGGTGCCGATGGTGATGTTGGTGCCCGGGTCGGTCATCAGTGCGGGTGTGAAGTGGGAAAGGCCGATCTTCCTGGCCGTCCAGCGCGCGGTCGCCGGCATGATCTGCATCAGCCCCGTGGCGCCGACGCTTGAGCGGGCGTCCATGATGAAGCGGCTTTCCTGGCGAATCAGGCCGTACACGTAGGCCGGGTCGAGCCCGATTGCACGGCTTTTGTCCAGCACCGTGTCGCGGTAAGGCATGGGGTAGCGCTGCTCGATGTCGAGGATGCTCTTGGTGCGTTCGCTGGTGTTGATGCAGCGGTCCCAGACCTGGCGTTCGCAAGCAAGGTCAGCCGCCGCGAGCAGTTCCCGGTCGCCCATGCCGCCTTTGTCGTGCAGGTTGGTCGCATAGTTCCATTCGCGCACGCCTTCGGTGCGCAGCCCGATGCCGATCGCATAGAGGGCGCGCTGCAATCCCGGATTGGCGCGGGCTGCGGCTTTTTCCTGGGCGCTTGGCGGCTGCGGGCGATCCGGCGGTATCGCGCTGCGGCCCAGTTCGTTGAGTGCGAGCAGTTCGTAGAAGCCCTTGGTGCCGGCGATGTTTTCATACAGTGCCTTTGCTTCGGCGGAGCGCCCGTCGCCGCCTTGCTGCGCCAGGGCGCGTGCCTTCCAGTAGATCCATGCCGGCTCTTGCTGTTGCGCGGGGGACATCGCCTCGATCGTCGATTGCACGTCCTTCCAGGAGCCGGCGCGCAAGCTTGCGCGAACGCGCCAGGCGAGCATGTCGTCGGTGAGGTCGCTGTTCTTGGTGACGTTGTTGAAGTAGTTCGTTGCCCAGGGGAGCAGCCGTGTCGCGGCTTGGCGGCCGAGCGCACCCCACAGCCGGTTGCGTTCTTCGGCGGTGAGCACGGCGCCCCATTTAGCGTCAAGCAGGCGTGCGGCGGCATCGGGATCGTTCGCGCCCATTTTGAGCAGCGCAAGTACCACCATTTCCTTGGGCGCGCGCGCCGGGGCCGCGGCGTGGCCGGCCAGAAACTTTGCCGGGTTCGCGTTGACCTGCTGAAACAATTTCAGCAGGTCTGGATCCACCAGGGCGATGGCGTCATAGGCGGCTTTGGGCCGGTTGGTATCGACGGCCATGCGCGCTTTTTTCCAGACGTCTTGCGGCGCCAGCAGACCGGCGGCGAGCATATGCCCGGCGGCGGCCAGGCAGCCGTCGTCGGAATTGCGCTGGGCAAACCAGTTGCGGCGCACCTCCTGGGCCTGCTCCTGCGTCGGCTGGCCGTTGCGAACGGCGTCGGCGAGGATCGCGTAGCAGCTCACTTCGCGGTCGTCGCCCATGCGAAAGCCCGGATGCGTGGCGGCGAAGTTCTGCCAGTCACGGTTTTTTCCGAGTACCAGCAGCCAGTCGTTGCGCAGCCGGTCTTCCTGGTAGGTTCCCGCGTAGCGCGTGAAGAAGGCCTGCACTTCGGCGGCGCTGGCGTCGGGCAGCCGGGCCTTGAGTTCCCAATAAGCGGCCCAGGCTTCAAGCGGATGACCGCCGGCTTGCGGCAACAGAGCCGACAGGCGCGCTTTGTCGTTGCGCTCGAATGCTTGTTTCATTTGCAACAGCACATCGTCGGCGGGAGTTTGCGCGCAAACCGGCAAACTCAGTGCGAGGGCTCCAAACAGCACGGCCAATGCGCTTCGGCAGGGTGCCACAATAACTTGAAATTGCATCATGGGATTATGAACATGACACAAGACGCTGACGAGCCGGGAGCAGGGAAATTCCTCAAGGCGCAACTGCGTACCGCGTTGATCGCGCAGCGCCAGGCATTGCCGGACCGGCTTGAGCGCTGCACCCAACTACAGCGCGTCATGCGCATCTGGCTGGTGGGCCGGCCTGACGTGGTGATCGGCGCCTACTGGCCGATCAAGGGCGAATTCGATCCGCTGCCCGCGCTGCACAGGTGGAAAGAAGACGGGGAATTGCAGGGCGAGCCCCAGCGCCGGCGCATTGGGCTGCCGGTCATCGATAAGGTTCACAAGACGCTGAGTTTTCACGCCTGGTATCCCGGTTGCCCGATGGAAGAGGATGCTTTCGGCATTCCCAAGCCCAAGGGGACCGAGCGGGTTGTGCCGACCCTGCTTTTCGTGCCCTGCGTGGGGTACGACGCGCGGGGATTTCGTTTGGGTTACGGTGGCGGCTTCTACGATCGCACGCTCGCGGGGCTCGATCCGCGCCCGGCCACGGTCGGCTTGGGGTTCGCCAACGGTCTGGTCGAGGGCTTCGAGCCCGAAGCGCATGACCAGCCTCTTGATGCGATTCTCAATGAGGACGGCGTGGTCTGGTCGCGATGACCGTGCCGTGAAAAGAATCGGCGGCGTGGCGGCGCTTGCCCGTCATGCGGCTGTTCTCGTAGCAGCGTCCGGGCTCAGCGCCGAAGCAGTCCGCTTCATTGGCCGCCCGCCAGCGCAAATGCGGCAACAATAGCCGCCATGCGCGACAACGCACGCACTGCTTTGCTGAGCCGGATTCCGTCCGGGGTTTGGGTGCTGGGGTTTGTCAGCCTGTTGACGGATATTTCGTCGGAGCTGATTCACAGCCTGCTGCCGCTGTTCATGGTGACGACGCTGGGCGCGAGCGCGTTGGTGGTGGGGCTGATCGAGGGGCTGGCCGAGGCCACGGCGCTGATGGTCAAGGTTTTCTCCGGCGTGCTGAGCGACTGGCTGGGGCGGCGCAAGGGGTTGACGGTGTTTGGCTACGCGCTGGGGGCGTTGACCAAGCCGCTGTTTGCCGTTGCCTCCAGCGCGGGCATGGTGCTGGCGGCGCGGCTGCTGGACCGCGTGGGCAAGGGTGTGCGCGGCGCGCCGCGCGATGCGCTGCTGGCCGACCTGACGCCGCCTGACATACGCGGCGCGGCGTTTGGCTTGCGGCAGTCGCTGGATACGGCGGGCGCTTTCATCGGGCCGCTGCTGGCCGTGGGGCTGATGCTGCTGTGGGCGGGCGACTTTCGCGCCGTGTTCTGGGTGGCGGTCATTCCCGCGCTGGCAAGCGTGGCGCTGCTGGCTTTTGGCTTGCGCGAACCGGCGGCGCGGCAAGGCAGCCAGCGCACCAACCCGATCCGGCGCGAAAACCTGCGCCGCCTTGCCGCGCCGTACTGGCTGGTGGTTGGCATCGGCGCGCTGTTTACGCTGGCGCGCTTTAGCGAGGCTTTTTTGGTTTTGCGCGCCCAGCAAACCGGCATCCAGCTTGCGCTGGTGCCGCTGGTGCTGGTGGCGATGAATCTGGTGTATGCGCTGTCGGCCTACCCGTTTGGCAAGCTGTCGGACCGCGTCAATCGCCGCGCGCTGCTGGCCGCCGGGCTGGCCGTGCTGATCGCGTCCGACTTGGCGCTGGCGGCCAGCACGCACTGGATCGGCCTGCTGGCCGGCGTGGCGCTGTGGGGCGTGCACATGGGCATGACGCAAGGACTGCTGGCGGCCATGGTGGCCG
>CAYTPC010000100.1:0-18838 GCA_964439605.1 uncultured Burkholderiaceae bacterium | reverse complement strand
ACCTCGATGTCGGCTCATCTCATCCTGGGGCTGTAGTCGGTCCCAAGGGTATGGCTGTTCGCCATTTAAAGAGGTACGTGAGCTGGGTTTAAAACGTCGTGAGACAGTTTGGTCCCTATCTTCCGTGGGCGCTGCAGATTTGAGGAAGCCTGCTCCTAGTACGAGAGGACCGGAGTGGACACACCTCTGGTGTATCGGTTGTCACGCCAGTGGCATTGCCGAGTAGCTAAGTGTGGAAGAGATAACCGCTGAAAGCATCTAAGCGGGAAACTCGTTTCAAGATGAGATCTGCCGGGGCCTTGAGCCCCCTCAAGAGTCGTTCAAGACCAGGACGTTGATAGGTCGGGTGTGGAAGCGCAGTAATGCGTTAAGCTAACCGATACTAATTGCTCGTGCGGCTTGACCCTATAACTTTGATCGTTCGATCAGGGTTGTTATGCCAAGTTGACGCACTCAAAAATTGATTCGCTCTATGAATTCGTTGCCCTGAATTGCCAGGGTGACATCAAGTTATGCCTGATGACCATAGCGAAGTGGTACCACTCCTTCCCATCCCGAACAGGACAGTGAAACGCTTCAGCGCCGATGATAGTGCGGATTCCCGTGTGAAAGTAGGTCATCGTCAGGCTTTTATTCGCACAAAGCCCACCCCAAAAAGGGGTGGGCTTTTTGTCGTTCGCGCAAAAAACTTGGTACACATTCTGGGTAGGTGTCGCATCCCGGGCGACTGGATCAACAAAAAGCGTTACCCGCTGCTCATGGCCAGATCGGTCATGAAGGAGCTTGTACAGTCAACTACAGTGGATGAGAGCTTGTGATTGCGGGGACAGCAGCCATGTTGGCTGCATATCCGGTATTCATTGCTTGTCGGCTTCGGTCGTGAACGCGTCGGCGAAGAATGCCTCCTCGGGCAGCCCGGCTTTCTGTACGTAGTCGCGGTGCGCCGATTCGATCACGACCGGCGCGCCGCAGGCATAGACCTGATGGCCCGAGAGGTCGGCAAAATCTTCGAGCACCGAGAGGTGGACGAAGCCGGTGCGGCCGCTCCAGCCGTCCTCGGGCTGCGCATCGGATACCACCGGCACATAACGCAGGCTGGGCATGCATGCGAGCTGTTCGCGCACCCAGTTGTCCATATAGAGATCCTCCGGTCGGCGCCCGCCCCAGTAGAACGTAGCAGGCCGCGTGATGTTCTTGAAGGCCATGTGCTCAATTAGCGCCTTGATTGGCGCAAAGCCGGTACCCGAAGCCAGCAGGATGATGGGCTTATCGCTGTTTTCGCGCAGGAAGAAGCTGCCATAGGGGCCTTCGCTGCGCAGAATTTCCTTTTCCTTCATTGCGCCGAATACGTGATCGGTGAACTTGCCGCCGGGTATGTGGCGGATGTGCAATTCGATGCCGGCGCCCGGCTCGGCCAGCGTGTGTGGTGCGTTGGCCATGGAGTAGCTGCGCCGCGTGCCGTCAGGCAGGGTGAATTCGATGTACTGGCCTGCGTGGAATTGCAGCGGTTCGCCCCTGGGCAGTTGCAGCCTGATCACCATCACGTCATGTGACTTTTTCGCCAGCGAAAGCACGCGCACCGGCATTTTGCGAACCGGAAAGACGCTGGCCTGAGCAGCTTGGCGCGATTCGAGCACGACATCGCTTTGCGCGTGGGCGCAGCAGGTCAGCACGTAGCCGGCGGCGGCTTCCTCGGGGCTCAACGCCTTGCTCTGGTGCGGCCCCAGCGCGACGGAGCCCGAGAGCTTCTTGCACTTGCAAGAGCCGCAGGCGCCGTCCTTGCAGCCATAAGGCAAACCGATACCCTGGCGGATGGCCGCCGTGAGAATGGTTTCATCGGAGAGGGCGCTGAACCGGCGTCCGGTGGGTTCGATGGTGATCGAGAAGCTATTGTCTTGCGCTACGGCGTTCATGGGTATTCTTCGCTTTGGTAACTGACTTGACAACAAAAGGCCGATTTTGCCCTCAATCCAATCCCCCATCGGGGCGCTGCCCGCGCGTTTCAGGCGCACGCGCTTACTGATCGTCGGCTGCGGCGACGTCGGGCTGCGCGCCGCGCGCCGGTTGCGTGATCGCGTGCGCTTGCTGGCATTGACTTCGTCGCGCGAGCGTGTGCCCGCCTTGCGCGCCGCGGGTCTGACGCCGATCGTGGCCGATCTCGACGTTCCGGCGTCGCTGCGGCGCTTGGCCGGCCTGGGTCACTATGTGCTGCATCTCGCGCCGCCGCCGCGCGGGCAGAGCGGGGCGTCGCCAGGCGATGCGCGCACTTGGTCGCTGGGGTGGGCGTTGTGCCTGCGCACGCCGCCTCGGGCGCTGGTTTATGGTTCAACCAGCGGGGTATATGGCGACTGCGGTGGTGCGTGGGTGCACGAAACGCGCCCGGTGCGCCCTGGTACGCCCCGTGCGCAGCGCCGTGCCGACGCGGAACGTGCGGTGCGCTGGCTGGCGCGTGCCGACGTGCGTGTCAGCATCCTGCGCATTCCCGGTATCTATGCGCCCGACCGTGAAGGCGGCACGCCGCGCGAACGGCTGCTGCGCGGCACGCCCGTGCTGCGCGCGGAAGACGATGTCTACACCTGCCACATTCATGCCGACGATCTTGCGCGTGCCTGTGTGGCCGCGCTATGGCGCGGTCGTGCCCAGCGCGTTGTCAACGTCTGCGACGACACCGTGCTCAAGATGGGTGACTATTTCGATCTCGCGGCCGATCTATACGGCCTGCCGCGTCCGCTGCGCATCGCGCGAGACGCGGCGCGGCAGCAGTTGCCGCCGCAATTGCTGAGTTTCATGGGCGAATCGCGCCGGCTCGACAACACGCGCCTCAAGCGCGAACTGCGCATGCGGTTGATGTATCCGACGGTCAATGAGGGGCTGCGCGCCGGGTGATCTCTGCCGGCACGACGGAGTTGCCGGCGAAGCGTTTCGCGCCAATCGTCCGTTTCGACGATGTGGCACATGCTGCGGCTCCTATCATTGATGCACAGGAGATCCACGTAAGAAAGGTGTGCAGATCATGACATCCGATGAGGACATCGTGCTTGACCGTGGTGCTGATGGCATCGCGACGCTGACGTTGAACCGGCCGCAGCGCCTGAACGCGCTGACGCGCGAAATGGTGCAGCGCCTGCATGAGGCGCTTGAAACGGTGGCGCGTGATAGCCAGGTGCGCGTGCTCGTGCTCACCGGCGCCGGGCGCGGCTTCTGTGCCGGGCTGGATCTGTCGACGCCGGTGGGCGGCGCGCGCTCCGTGCCAAGCTACTACGAAGGCCAGGAATTGTTCGCGGGCATGGTCCGGCGTTTGCGCGCGCTCAACAAGGTGGTGATCGCGGCCGTCAACGGCGTGGCCGCGGGTGCCGGCTTTGCGCTGACGCTGGGTGCCGACATCCGCGTCGCGTCGCGCTCGGCCGCTTTCCACATTGGCGCGGTGCGCATTGGGCTGACCGCCGGTGAGTGCGGCATCAGCTACCACTTGCCGCGGCTCATCGGCGCTTCACGCGCGTTCGAAGTGATGCTCACGGGGCGCCCAGTGCCCGCCGAAGAAGCCGAGCGCATCGGCCTCGTCAGCGCGCTGACCGACGATGCTGCGCTGATGCCCAAGGCGCTCGACCTCGCGCGCCAGGTGCTGCGCAACAGTCCTTATGCGACGCATCACACCAAGCAGGTCATGTGGGCCAACCTGGAGGCGCCGAGCTTGGACGCGGCAATCGAACTCGAGAACCGCGCCCAGGTGCTTGCGCTGCTGACAGAAGACTTTCGCGAAGCCACAACCGCTTTCGTCGAGAAGCGGCCTCCGGTATTCAAAGGGCTTTAAGAGCCACCCGTGACCCATGAACCTGGCGCGGCAAAGACCGGGAATCCTGTAACCGGCTTGACGGGCCACTGAGATTGCCCCCGGAGAGGGGTCGGCGCTGACGGCGGCGCGGGATTTTTTCAGCGTCATCCTAACTTCGTCGCTTTCGACGATGCCACCGCGCGGCAGCCGCGCCAAGATGCGCACACATGACATATGGTGCCGCATACATCGTAGCGGCAGGAGGTGAATGATGGCTGGCCCCTTGCAAGGACTTCGCGTAATCGAGATGGCCGGTATCGGCCCTGGACCGTTCTGCGCCATGTTGCTCGCCGACATGGGCGCGCAGGTGCTGCGCATCGAGCGGCCCGGCACCCGCACTGGGCCGGATGACATTCTCGCGCGCGGGCGCAGCACGCTGAGCGTCGATCTGCGCGCCGATGGCGCGGCTGCGCGGCTGCGCCATGTCATCGCGGGCAGCGACGTGCTGATCGAGGGGTTTCGCCCCGGGGTCATGGAGCGTCTGGGCCTCGGGCCGGACGAATGCCTCGCGCTCAATGCGCGCCTCGTGTACGGCCGCATGACCGGCTGGGGCCAGTACGGTCCGCTTGCGCATGCGGCCGGGCACGACATCAACTACGTCGCGATCAGCGGCGCGCTGCACGCGATCGGCCGTGCCGGTGATACGCCGGTGCCGCCGTTGAACTACGTGGGCGATTTCGGCGGCGGTGCGATGCTGCTCGCGTTCGGCGTGCTCGCCGCGTTGTACGAGGCCCAGCGCTCGGGGCGCGGGCAGGTGATTGACGCCGCGATGACCGATGGTGCCGCCCTGCTGTCGGCCATGATGTACGGTTTCAAGGCTGCGGGGCGCTGGAGCAACCAGCGCGGCGAGAACCTGCTCGACGGCGGCGCCCATTTCTACGACACCTACGCCTGCGCGGATGGCAAGTATGTGGCCATCGGCGCCATCGAGCCGCAGTTTTATGCGCTGCTGCGCGAGCGTTGCGGCATTGCCGACGACCCGGCCTTCGACGCGCAAATGGATGTGGTGCGCTGGCCGCTGTTGAAGTTGCGCATGGCCGACCTGTTTCGCACGCGCACGCGCGACGAGTGGTGCGCGCTGCTCGAGGGCACGGACGCTTGCTTTGCGCCGGTGCTCGATTGGGACGAGGCACCCGCGCATCCGCACAATCGCGCGCGCGGCGCCTTCCTCGAGATCGACGGCGTCGTGCAACCCGCGCCGGCGCCGCGCTTCAGCCGTACGCCGCCCGCGACGCCGTCGGCAAAGGCGCCGCAGGACGGCCAAGCCCTGCTGCGCCAATGGGGTGTGGACGCAGAGACGGTCGACGCGCTGTGCGCGACTGCCGCTTGACGACTGCCGCTTGACTGTACGTGTACGCGGGACTGCACGGGATCCGATATGGAGCTTTATCTGACTCAAACGCTGCATCGTTCGATGCAGTTGCGCCCGAACGCGCCTGCCATGCGCTTCAAGGGGTGCAAGCGCAGTTACAGCGAGCTGGGTGAGCGGGTTGCGCGCCTGGCCGGCGCACTGCGAGCGATGGGCATGGCGCCGGGCGACCGTGTGGGCCTGCTGGCCGCCAACTCGGACCGCACGCTCGAGTTTTACCTGGCCGTGTGGTGGGCGGGGGGCTCCATCAACCCGGTCAACACGCGCTGGAGCGTGCCCGAGATGGCGTATTCGCTCAACGATTGCGACACGCGGATTCTGTTCATCGATGATCCTTTCCTTGCCCTGGTCGACGCGTTGCGGCGCCAAGCGCCCGCTGTGCGGACTTGGGCCTACATCGGCAGGCACGAGGCGCCTGCGGGCATGGCCGACTACGAGGCGCTGATCGCCGGCAGCGCGCCGGTTGAGGATGCGCTGCGCTGCGGCAAGGATTTGGCCGGCGTGTTCTACACCGGCGGCACCACGGGCAAGCCCAAGGGCGTCATGCTCAGCCACGAGTCGATGGTGCTCAATGGGCAGATGCTGCTCCTCAGTTCGTACCTGGACGACACCGCGCGGTTGTTGCACGTGGCGCCGCTGTTTCACCTTGCGGGGCTGACGTCGCTGCTGCGCGGCATATTGGTCGGTTGTGAACAGATCATCCTGCCGGGGTTCACGATCGACGGCGTGCTCCACGCGATAGAGCACGAGGGCGCGACCCACCTCATGGTGATGCCGACAATGCTGCAGATGCTGGTGGATGACCCGCGCAGCGCGCAGGCGGATCTGTCGGGCATGTGCCATGTTGGCTACGGCGCTTCGCCGATTACCGAGGCGCTGCTCGAACGCGCGTTTGCACTGTTTCCGCATGCCCAGTTCGTGCAGGGTTACGGCATGACCGAACTGTGCGCCGCCGTGACCTGCCTGGCCCCGCGCTACCACACGCTCGAGGGCCGCCGGCTCGGCAGGCTGACTTCGGCCGGACAGGCGATCACCGGCATCGACATCCGCATTTGCGATGCCAAGGGGCGCGAGCTGCCGCTCGGCGAAGTCGGCGAGATCCAGGTGCGCAGTCCGTGCGTGATGCTGGGCTACTGGAACCTGCCCGAGCAAACCACCCAGGCGATGTGCGATGGTTGGTTTCGCACGGGTGATGCGGGCCGCATGAGCGATGAAGGCTTCGTCTATATCGTCGACCGCTTCAAGGACATGATCGTCAGCGGCGGCGAAAACGTTTATTGCGCCGAGGTCGAAGGCGCGCTTGCCCAGCACCCGGCCGTGGCCGCGGCGGCCGTCATCGGTGTGCCGAGCCAATCCTGGGGCGAGGCGGTGCATGCGGTCGTGGTGCGCCGGCCCGATACACAGGTCGATCCCAGGGAGCTGATCGATCATTGCCACCGGCTGATTGCCGGTTACAAGTGTCCGCGCAGCGTCGAGTTCGTCGATGCGCTTCCGCTGTCAAGCGCGGGCAAGGTGCTGAAGTTCATGCTGCGCGAGGTGCATTGGAGTGGGCAGACGCGCGGCGTGAGCTGAGGCGGGCGAGGAGAAGGTCAGCGAATCACGCCGAATTTGCGCGCAATTGCTACCGCCTGTGTGCGGCTGCGCGCGCCGAGCTTCATGTTGATGTTGCGCAGGTGGGTGCGCACGGTGCTGTCGGAGACGAACAGCTTCTCGGCCATCGCACTGTTTGAGTAGCCCTCGGCCAGCAGTTGCAGCGCGCGGATTTCCTTGCGTGTGAGCGGTTCTTGCAGGGCGCCGGCTGCGGTGGAGGCTTCGTTGTCCAGGGGCGCCGGCCCGAGTACTTGCAGCAGGCGCTGCAGGTAGTCGACGAGGATCGGATCGCTGCGTGAGCCCGAAACCAAGGCCGCCTCGCGGGTTGCCGTGTCGTAGCGCTGGATCAACGCGCCCACGGCCGGTCCTTCGTCGAGGATCAGGCGCATGAAACCTTCCTGGCTCGCAAAGCGCAAGACGCCGCCGATCTCCTCGATAGCGGCAGCCAGGTCGCCCATGCGCTGCAGTGCCAGCGCGCGCACCAAGCGCAACTTGAGCGCGCGGCGGTTGCGCGCCGCCTGCACGGCGGTATGGATCTCCTGCTCAAGCACCGGCAGCGCGGTGCGCGCGTTGCCGAAGGCGATGTCCCAGCGCGCCCGGGCCAGCGCCATGTAGTCGAGGTCGTGCGCGGCAAGGCGCTGGCGTCGCTCGCGTTCCCACAGCGCGCGGTCTTCGGCGCGCTGGAGTTCGTCGCGTGCGGCCGGGCCGTTGCCTTGCAGCAGCAGCATGTGCGCGCGCTCCAGCTTGGCTGCCGACACCACGCGCGGCAACTGGCGCTGGCAGCCCAGGTATTCGAGTTCGATCAGGGCCTGGAAGGCGGCGTCGATATCGCCGGCATGGAACGCGATGCGCGAGCGCATCACGTGGCTCAGGATCATGTGGTCGGGCAGGCCCACGTCGCGGACCAGTGGCAGGTAGACGTTGAGCAGGTGTTCGGCTTGTTCGAGCTGGTTGGCTTCGTAGGCCACGCTCGCGTAGAGCACGCCAGCCAATGCGTTTCCGTGGCTGTGGTTGTATGAAACGGCGTGCGTCGAATCCACTGCCATGCGAAAGTGCGCGGTGGCTTGGCGCAGCCGGCCCTCATATAGGTCGAGCATGCCTTCAAGCGACTCGGTGTACATGCGGCTGAAGGTGCTCTCGCGCTGTGCCTGGCGTGCCGCGTCCAGCAGGCGCTGCGATTCGTGTGCATCGCCCATGACCGACGTGACGCTGGCCATCGTGTTGAGCAGGGTGCTGTCGGCGAAAGCCAATCCGGTGGGCAGGCGGGCAAGACTTTCGCGGCCCGCCCGGTAAGCCTCGTCGTAGCGGTCCTGCATCGCCAGCAGCAGCGGGTACAGCGTATGCGTGCCGGCGCGCACTTCAGGCTCCGGGCTGTGGATGCAGTCCCATTGTTCGAGACGCTGCATGACATCCCAGGGACCATGGGTGAAACAGTCGGCCCACAGTGCGATCAACTGCAGGAAACGGTGTTTTTCCAACTGGTGTTCGGGGATTGCCGCGAACCAGCGCGAGAGCAGCCGCATGCGGCCCTGCTCGAGAAAAGACTGCCCGTGTTTGTTCAACAGGTTCAGCGCGTGCGGATAGTCGCCGCCCTCGATTGCGTGGTCGATCGCCGGCACCGGACGGTTATGCGATTCGTACCAGCCCGAGGCGGCCAGATGCAGGCGGGCCAGTTCGTTGGGCCACTCGCGCGCGAGCTGCGCGCGCAGGAAGTCGGCGAACAGACTGTGGTAGCGCCAAGTGCGCGCCTGGCCGGTTACCGGCGTCAGGAACAAGTTGCTGGCGTCGAGCTGGTCGAGGATCATGACGCAGTCAACGTGCGGATTGAGCGCCTGGCATACCGATACGTCGAGTTGGCGCAGGATGCTGGTGCGCAGCAGGAAATCGCGAATGCCGGGCGGCTGGTGCGAGAGAACGTCCTCGGCCAGGTATTCGGCTACCGTGCGGTCGGAACCTGAAAAGCGCTCGATCAAGCTGCCGTCGGCGTCCTGCCGGTCCAGCGCCATCGAAGCCAGCCAGATTGCGGCGGCCCAGCCTTCGGTCTTGCGGTGCAGCAGCGCGACCGTCTCGGCCGGTAGCGGCCGATGGGCGCGCAGGCCGAAGAAGACCTGGGTTTCGTCGAGCGTGAAGCGCAGCCGGTCGGTGTTGATTTCCAGCAACTGGCCGCGCGCGCGCAAACGGCCCACGCCGAGGTTGGGCAGGCTGCGCGAACCGATCACGAGCCGGCCGCGGCGTGGCAAGCGCTCGATGATCTCGCGCACCAGCCCGAGCACCGCAGGCTCGTGCACGACCTCGAAATCGTCAAAAAACAGCGTAAAGGGCTGCGTGTGGGCCGTCAGCGCCGCCATGGCGTTGAGCGGCGTATGGTCGTTCGGCGTTTCCACGCTCAGGCGCAGCGCCGCTTCCTCCAGACAGCTCAGGAAACGCGAGACATCGTTGTCGGCGCGATCGAGCGTCAGCCAAGCCGTGGCGATGCCCTCCGATTCCATGCGTTCGCGCGCCTGGGCCATGATCGTGGTTTTGCCGAAACCCGCAGGCGCGCGCACCAGCACCAGATTCACCGAAGTGGCTGCGATCTGTTCGCTAATTGCCGGACGCGGCACCTGAGTGACGACGGATGCAGGCGGATTGAGCTTGGTGTCGAGAGTTTTGGCGTCGGAAGGCAGCATCGCGAAAGGAAAGTGAACGAAGGAGTCGACGCAATGCACGAAGCTGCGTCGAGGCGGCTTGTCAGGACGATTCGTTTAACTGTGGAGGTGCGCGATACAGTATCTCCTGCGTAGCGATGATGTGACCGGCTTGGGGCTTTTCCGTCGCTTCCGACGATGTTCGCGCCCAATCGTGCTTCCTAAACTGGTCATTGTCGGTTGCGCAGCCGGATGGGGCGTCTTGTTTCCCGTTTGGACGCTATCTGGCATTTTCACATTCCTGTCGCGGGCTGTCGTCCGCATGGAGCATATTTCATGAACATGCAAACGCGCGTCACTCGTCAACTCGGCATCAAATACCCCATCGTCCAGGGGGGCATGCAGTGGATTGGCTTGGCCGAACTGGCTTCGGCGGTGTCCAACGCGGGCGGCCTGGGCATCCTGACGGCGCTCACGCAACCCACGCCCGAGGACTTGCGCCGCGAGATCGCGCGTATGCGCGACATGACCGACAAACCCTTTGGCGTGAACCTCACGATCCTGCCGGCGGCCAAGATGCCGCCGTACGCCGAGTACGTGGAGGTGATCATCGACAGCGGCGTGCGCATCGTCGAGACGGCGGGCAACAGCCCCAAAGACTTCATCGCGCGCTTCAAGGCCGCTGGCGTCACGATCGTGCACAAGTGCACCACGGTGCGCCATGCGCTCTCGGCCGAGCGCAACGGCGTGGACATCATCTCGATCGACGGCCTTGAATGCGCCGGACATCCGGGCGAAGACGACGTCGGCGGGCTGGTGCTGATTCCGGCCGCCGTGCGTGCGCTGCGTGTCCCGGTCATCGCTTCGGGGGGTATCGCCGACGGCCGCGGCCTGGCGGCGGCGCTGGTGCTTGGCGCCGAAGGCGTGAACATGGGCACGCGCTTTTGCGTCACGCGCGAAGCGCCCATCCACGACGACATCAAGCGTGCCTTCGTTGCCGGTTCCGAGCGCGACACGGCGCTGCTGTACCGCTCGCTCAAAAACACCGCGCGGGTGTTTCGCAACGCCATCGCCGAGGAGGTGCGCGCCATCGAAAATCGGCCCGGCGGCTGCAGTTTCGAGGACATCCACCCGCTGGTGGCCGGCGCGCGCGGCCGTGCGGCGCTGCGGTCGGGCGATATCGACGGCGGCGTAATCACCATCGGCCAGTGCATCGGCCTGATCGACGACATCCCCAGTTGCGCCGAGCTGATCGAGCGCATGGTGGCCGAATGCCGCGAGCGCCTCGCGGTCGCCTCTACCTATTTCGCATGAGCGGCGGCGATCAGGATATCCGGCGTGCCGCGCTGCACGCGCTGGTCGAGCAGCTGCAGCTCGAACGGCTTGAGCACAACCTCTTTCGCGGCAGCAGCAGCGACCTGGGCGCGCCCGCGGTGTTCGGCGGGCAGGTGCTCGGCCAGGCGCTGATGGCGGCTGCGCGCACCGTCGACGGGCAGGCCGCGCATTCGTTGCATGGCTACTTCCTGCGCGCCGGTGATAAGTCGGCCCCCATCGTTTACGAGGTCGACCGCATCCGCGACGGCAAGAGCTTCGCGACGCGGCGCGTGGTCGCCATCCAGCATGGCGAAACGATCTTTCATATGTCGGCATCCTTCCACCGGCGCGAGGAGGGCGTTGCGCACCAGCGCGAGATACCCGAGATTCCGCCGCTGGAGCAGTTCGGCGTGCGTCCGCGCGCGATGCTGCCGGCGCTGGAGCAGCCGATCGAGTTCCGCTACGCCGACCTGCGCGACCCGCGCTCGGCCGGTCCGCGCCCGCCGCGCTGCCAAACGTGGCTGCGCGCCGTGGATACGCTGCCTGACGATCCGGTGCTGCACCAAGCACTGCTGGCCTATGCGTCCGACTACAGCCTGCTGGGCGTGGCGATGATGCCGCATGGCCTGAGTTTCCAGCAGCCGGGCGTGCAAGGCGTGAGCCTGGACCACGCGATGTGGTTCCACCGCGATTTCCGCTGCGACGAATGGCTCTACTACGACACCGATTCACCCTCGTCCGCGCATGCGCGGGGCTTTTGCCGCGGCAGCGTGTTCTCGCGTGATGGCCGGCTCGTGGCCTCGGTCATGCAGGAAGGGCTGATTCGCGTGCGGCGTTGACGGCGTCCCGGTTCGCGCTGGGTGATCCAGGGGTGGCTTTCCGCCAGATCGTCGATTCGGACGATGCGGCGGCAGCCCGGGCGTGCCTATACTTTTTCTCGAAGGACGTGGGCCGCTCAGGGGCCGTCCTGCCTGGGAACGTCCCGCAACACGGGCTGGGACTGTTTCTCTCGATCAATCACAGATCATTCCGAAAGGATTTCCGATGAAACTCGATTCCAGCATTGCCGCCGTCATTACCGGTGGCGCTTCAGGCTTGGGCGCCGCGACTGCGCGCCGTCTTGCCAGCCACGGCGTCAAGGTGGCGCTGTTCGACCTCAGCGAGGAGGCCGGCGAGGCGCTGGCGCGCGAGATCGGCGGCGTGTTCTGCAAGGCAGACGTCACTTCCGAGGAGCAGATCGACGCCGCTTTTGCCCGGGCGCGCGCCGCGCACGGCCAGGAGCGCATTCTGGTCAACTGCGCCGGTACCGGCAATGCCGTGAAAACCGCCAGCCGCGACAAGGCCACGGGCGAGATCAAGGCTTTCCCGACGGCCAACTTCGACCGCATCATCCAGATCAACCTCGTGGGTACTTTCCGCTGCATCGCCAAATCGGCCGCCGGCATGCTCACGCTCGATCCGCTGGCTGACGGCGATCGCGGCGCCATCATCAACACCGCTTCGGTGGCGGCGCAGGACGGGCAGATAGGCCAGGCTTCGTACTCGGCTTCGAAGGCCGGCGTCGTGGGCATGACGCTGCCGATCGCGCGCGATCTCATGGGTGAAGGCATCCGTGTCAACACCATCTTGCCGGGCATCTTCGACACCCCGCTGCTTGCGCGTGCGCCCGAGAACGTCAAGGCCGCGCTCGCGGCCTCGGTGCCTTTCCCCAAACGCCTGGGCAACCCGGCCGAGTACGCGCAGTTGGCCGAACTGATGATCACCAACGGCTACATGAATGGCGAAAGCGTGCGCCTGGACGGCGCGATCCGTATGGCGCCGCGCTGAACGGGCAGCGGTGCAAAATCGTCCGTTTCGACGACGCCCCGCTCGTGGGCGCTCACAACAATTCCTTTAACCAATTTCAATTTGGAGACTTTCATGTCTGAAGCCTATATCGTCGCCGCCGCTCGTACTGCCGGGGGCCGCAAGGGCGGGCGCTTGGCCGGCTGGCACCCCGCCGATCTCGCCGCGCAGGTGCTCAATGCGCTGGTGGATCGCACCGGCGCCGATCCGGCGCTGATCGAAGACGTGATCATGGGCTGCGTCGGCCAGGCCGGCGAGCAATCGAACAACATCGCGCGCAACGCGATCATGGCCTCGAAGCTGCCCGAGTCGGTGCCCGGTACCACGGTGGACCGCCAGTGCGGTTCCTCGCAGCAGGCGCTGCACTTCGCGGCGCAGGCGGTGATGTCGGGTGCGATGGATGTGGTCATTGCAGCCGGCGTCGAGAGCATGACGCGCGTGCCGATGGGCACGCCCTCGATCCTCGCGCGCAAAAACGGCCTGGGCTATTACATGAGCCCGCTGATGCAGGCGCGCTATCCAGGCGTTGAATTCAGCCAATTCACCGGCGCCGAGATGATGGCCAAGAAATACGATCTTGCAAAAGAAAAGCTCGACGCCTACGCGCTGCATAGCCACCGCAATGCCATCGCCGCGACCCAGGCTGGTCTCTTTGAGAAAGAAATCGTGCCGGTGAAAGTGCGCTTGGCCGACGGCAGCGAGTCAAACGAGATGCACGCCACCGACGAAGGTATCCGCTTCGACGCCACGCTCGAAAGCATCGCCGGTGTCAAGCTGATTGCCGAGGGCGGACGCATCACCGCGGCTTCCGCGAGCCAGATTTGTGATGGCGCCAGCGGCCTGATGGTCGTCAACGAGCGCGGCCTCAAGGCCTTGGGCGTCAAGCCGCTGGCCCGTGTGCACCACATGACCGTGATCGGTCACGATCCGGTGATCATGCTTGAGGCGCCGCTTCCGGCCACGCAGCAGGCGCTGAAGAAGGCGGGCATGAAGATCGACGACATCGACCTGTTCGAGGTCAACGAAGCCTTTGCGCCGGTGCCGCTGGCCTGGCTGCAGGTGACGGGCGCCGATCCGGCGCGCCTGAACGTCAACGGTGGCGCGATTGCATTGGGCCACCCGCTGGGCGGTTCGGGCACCAAGCTCATGACGACGCTGGTTCATGCCTTGGGCCAGCGCGGCAAGCGTTATGGCTTGCAAACCATGTGCGAAGGCGGCGGTCTTGCCAATGTGACCATCGTCGAACGACTCTAAAGCCGGCCCCAGCGAAGTGCCGTGCAGCGCGGGTAGTTCAGGACGTTCAGGACTCGCCGCCGCCATGACGCCCCTAGCGGCCCAAATGGTGCCGGGCGGCTGCGGCATTGAAGGATTGCGGCGTCTGTCGGGCGGCGCGAGCCAGCAGACTTGGGCGTTCGACGTGCCCACGAATCAGGGCGTGGTGCCGCTGATCCTGCGCCGTGCGGTGGATACCGGCGGTCTCGGCATTGGGCTTGAGGTGGAGGCGCGCCTGATCGAACAGGCCGGCGCCGCCGGCGTGCCGGTGCCGCGCGTGCGCTTCGTGCTGCGGCCTGAGCATGGACTCGGCGATGGCTTCGTGATGGACCGCATCGCCGGTGAGACGCTGGGCGCGCGCATCGTGCGCGACGAACGCTTCGCCCCAGCGCGCGAACACTTGGCCGAGCAGTGCGGCCGTGCATTGGCACGCATTCATGGGGTTGACGCCGCTTCGCTGCCGCCGTTGCGGTACGGTCCGGCGACGGTCGAAATCGATTTCTGGCAGACGCAGCATCGCAACTACGGCGTCGACAAACCGGTGTACGAACTGGCTTTCCAGTGGCTGAGCCGCCACGCGCCGCCGGCGCCTGAACGGGCCGTGCTGGTGCACGGCGATTTTCGCAATGGCAACCTCATGGTTGACGAGGACGGCCTGCGCGCCGTGCTCGACTGGGAACTCGCGCATCAGGGCGACCCGATGGAAGATCTTGGCTGGATCTGTGTCAACGCTTGGCGCTTCGGCCAGGTCGACCAGCCCGTCGGCGGCTTCGGTACGCGCGAACAGCTATTTGCCGGTTACGAGGCCGAAGGCGGGCACGTCGACGTACAGCGCGTGCATTATTGGGAAGTGTTGGGTACGCTCAAGTGGGGCATCATCTGCGAGGGCATGGCCCATGCTTGGCTCAGTGGACGCGAGCGCAACATGGAAAAAGCGGTCATCGGCCGGCGCGCCTCCGAGGCGGACATTGACCTGCTGGCGCTGCTTACCAGCCAAGGCCAAGGAGGCCATTGATGCAAGACACGCCCGATCCCGTCGATCTGCTTGAAGCCGTCAGCGCCTTTCTGCGCGACGAGGCGATGCCCGCGCTTTCCGGCGCAACGGCCTTTCGTGCGCGCGTAGCGGCCAACGCGCTGGACATCGTGCGCCGCCAGATTCAACTGGCGCCGGCCGCCGAGCAGGCCGAACTCGAATCCTTGCAAGCGCTGCTCGACGACCGGAGCGGCAATCTGGCCGAACTGAACCGGCGCCTGTGCGAACACATTCGCGCTGGCCGGATTGATCTGTTCACGCCGGGCCTGGCCGCGCATCTGCGCCGCATCACGCTCGACAAGCTCGCGGTCGACCAGCCCGGCTACGCCGCTTACGGACGCGCCATTGCATCGACTTTTTTGGACCCCAAGCCATGAACTTCGATTTACCCCCGGAACTCGTGTCCTACCTGGCCGAACTCGATGCCTTCATCGAGGAAGAAATCGAACCGCTGCAGGCGCAGGACGACAACCAGCGTTTCTTCGACCACCGCCGCGAATGGGCCCGCACCGACTTCGAGCACGGCGGCCTGCCGCGTCCCGAGTGGGAAGCATTGCTTGAAGAGGCCCGCAGCCGCGCCGACCGCGCGGGGCATTGGCGCTTCGGGCTACCCAGGGAATTCGGCGGGCAGGATGGCGGCAACCTCGCGATGGCCGTGATCCGTGAACACCTTGCCGCCAAGGGGCTCGGACTGCATGCCGATCTGCAGACCGAGCACTCGATCGTTGGCAACAGCCCCTTCGTGCTCGTCCTGCGCGACTTCGGCACGCCCGCGCAGCGCGAACAACTGATCGCGGGCATCCTCGAACGCAAGGTCCAGTTCGCTTTCGGCCTGACCGAGCCAAACCATGGTTCGGATGCCACGCACATGGAAACGCGCGCCGTGCCCGAGACGCGCGCCGGCCGCGCCGGCTGGCGCATCGACGGCGAGAAGATGTGGACGACCGGCATGCACGCGGCCACGCACTGCGTCGTATTCGCGCGCACCGGCGGCCGCGACGGCGACGCGCGCGGCATCAGCGCGCTGCTCGTACCCGCGAAGGCCGAGGGCGTGAAAGTCGAGGAATACCTCTGGACTTTCAACATGCCGACCGACCACCCGCGCGTGAGCTTCACCCAGGTCTGGGTACTCGAAGATGCGGTAATCGGTTCGGTCGGCGGTGGGCTCGCGGTAGCGCAGCACTTCGTGCACGAGAACCGCATCCGGCAGGCCGCTTCCAGCCTCGGCGCGGCCGATTACTGCGTGCGCGAGAGCGTCAAATACGCGCGCGAGCGCAAACCCTTCGGCGAGGAACTTGCGCGCAACCAAGGCATCCAGTTCCCGCTGGTTGAACTGGCCACGCAAATCGAGATGCTGCGCCTGCTGATCCGCAAGACCGCCTGGGAGATGGACCAAATGCCCAAGCCCGAGGTCGAGAAGCGCCTGTCGGACAAAGTTTCAATGTGCAATTACTGGGCCAACCGCCTGTGCTGCGATGCGGCCGACCGCGCCATGCAGGTGCACGGCGGCATCGGCTATTCGCGCCACAAGCCCTTCGAGCATATTTATCGTCATCACCGCCGCTACCGCATCACCGAGGGTTCCGAAGAAATCCAGATGCGCAAAGTGGCGGGTTACCTATTCGGCTACATGGGGCCGAACAAGCACTGATTCTCGGCATACATCCCACGAATGGAGACTTTCATGAGCAACACCCAACCTTTTTTGTATCAACGCGACGGCGACGTCGGGATCCTGAGCTTGAATTTGCCCGAACGCCTGAATCCGATTGCACCCGAATTGCAGACCGGGCTGCGCGCCAAGCTCGCCGAACTGCGCGACGAAGGCCAGGTGCGCGCGCTGGTGCTGACCGGCGAGGGCCGGGCCTTCTGTTCCGGTGCCGACCTGTCCGCGGGCGGTATCACGGCCGGAAGTAGTACGGGTACTACTCAAGGCGAACGCACCGCCGAGGCGATGGAGGCGCTGTCCAACCGGCTCATCGAAGACCTGCGTACGCTGCCGTTCCCGGTGGTGAGCGCGATCAACGGTGCGGCCGCGGGCGCTGGCGTCGGTCTTGCGCTGGCGGCGGATGTGGTGATTGCCGCGCGTTCGGCTTACTTCTATCTGCCCTTCATGCCGCGCCTGGGCATCGTGCCGGATCTCGGTACCACCTGGTTCCTCGAGCGCTTCCTGGGCCGGGCGCGCGCTGTCGGCCTGACGCTGCTTGGCGACAAACTGCCGGCCGAGAAAGCGGCGCAATGGGGCTTGATCTGGGAGTGCGTGGACGACGCCGAACTCAGACCGAAGGCTTTGGCCCTTGCGCAGCGGCTGGCTGCGATCCCTGCGCACGCAGCCAAGGAAGTGCGCGCCGCCTATGAATCCGCGGGCAACCAGTCGCTGGTGGCGCAGATGCGCTATGAAGCCGAGCGCCAGCGCGAACTGCTTGACCGGCCCTCTTTCGCCGAGGGGGTGCGGGCGTTCCGCGAGAAGCGTGATCCGGATTTTCGCCGTGTTGCTTGAAATCCCCACGGAGGCGAAATCTTTTGACCCAATTTGTAATCAGTCCAACGGATTAGCACTAGAGAGATACACTAGCCTTTGTCATTGTTCATCAACTATGAAAGGTACCTCGTGAAAAAGATCCATCAATTCACTTTGATTGCCGCGCTGTCGCTGACGGCCTCGGGTCCGTTGCTGGCCGCTCAATGTACCGCCGAGATCAGCGGTAATGACGCAATGAAGTTTGACAAAACCGTTATCGAAGTCAGCAAGAGCTGCAAGGAGTTCACTCTGAACCTCAAGCATGTGGGCAAGCTGCCGAAGGCTTCGATGGGGCACAACTGGGTACTGACCAAGACGGCCGACATGCAGGGCGTCGCCAACGAAGGCATTACCGCAGGGCCGGCCAACGACTACATCAAGCCGAACGATGCCCGCGTGATCGCCCACACCAAGCTGATCGGCGGCGGCGAGACCGCTTCGGTCAAATTCCCGGTCAGCAAGCTTGAGCCGGCTGGCGCCTACTCATTCTTCTGCTCTTTCCCGGGCCACGTGGCGCTCATGAAGGGTGAAGTCAAGCTGGTTAACTAAACACGGTTTTCAGCTTGTTATGCGCGGCGCACCTTCCGTGACGGAAGGTGCGCCGCGCTGCATTTGGGGCTGTGAAATGATTGCGGCCACGATGGATGGCGCGCTTCAAGGCGGGCTGGGAGAGGCTTTCATGACGCATCAGCCATCAGCGAATGCGAGCCATCAGCGAATGCGCAGATCGCTCCCGGAAGCTGCAAGACAGGGCAAGATAGCCATGGTGCCGGAGGCCGGAATCGAACCGGCACGCCTTGCGGCGGGGGGTTTTGAGTCCCCTGCGTCTACCAATTTCACCACTCCGGCACAGAGAAGGAAGTCGGAAATTATGGCACAGTGTCTGCCATGAAGTACCCGACCATTGAAGACACGATCGGAAAAACGCCGCTGGTCGTGCTGCAACGCATCGACGCCGAAAGCAATGTCAAGCGCGGCAATGTCATCCTGGCCAAGCTGGAGGGCAACAATCCGGCCGGATCGGTCAAGGATCGGCCGGCTCTGTCGATGATTCGGCGCGCCGAGGAGCGCGGCGAGATCAAGCCTGGCGATACCCTGATCGAGCCCACCTCGGGCAACACCGGTATCGCGCTCGCAATGGCCGCGGCGATTCGTGGATACCGCATGGTGCTGGTCATGCCGGAGGATCTTTCGGCCGAACGCGCGCAGACCATGAAGGCTTACGGCGCCGAACTCGTGCTCACGCCCAAGAGCGGCGGCATGGAATATGCGCGCGACCTCGCGCAGCAGATGATCGCGCAGGGCAAGGGCCGCATGCTCGATCAGTTCGCCAATTCCGACAACCCGCGCATCCACTACGAAACCACCGGCCCTGAGCTGTGGGAGCAGACCGGCGGGGGCAGCCCGCCCTTCGTGGCGGGGCAGGGGCGCCGCC
>CAYTPC010000099.1:0-7776 GCA_964439605.1 uncultured Burkholderiaceae bacterium | reverse complement strand
CGCGCCGGCTGGGTGAGCAGCGAATCCATGCCGACCACCAGCACGCCGCCGCGCGTGCCCGTCTCCTTGCGCGGGGCGCGCAGCAGGGCTTGCTCGTCGTCCGGCGCGGGCGGCGCGGGCGGGCGCAGGACGGTTTCGATGCTGCGCAGCGAAAGCTCGTCCTTGCCGACGGTTTCAAACAGCGCGTCGGGCGTTTTGAAGCCCAGGCGCGCGGCGAGTTGATCGAGCGCGAGGGCGGTTTTGCCTTCGCGTTGCAGCAGTTTTTCGACCAGCTCGCGCCCGCGGGCGATGGTCTCGTGCCCCTGCTGCGCGTTGAACCAGGCGCGCACCTTGGAGCGCGCGCGCGGGCTGGCCAGAAAGTGCAGCTCGGTGTTGAGCCAGTCGCGCGAGGGGCCGCCTTCCTTGGCGGCGACGATTTCCACCGTCTGCCCGTTGACCAGCGGCGTATTGAGCGGGATCAGCGCGCCATCGACCCGCGCGCCGCGGCAGCGGTGGCCCAGGTCGGTGTGTACGGCATAGGCAAAGTCCACCGGCGTGGCGCCGCTGGGCAGCTCGACCACCGACGCCTGCGGCGTGAGCACGTAGATGTGGTCGTCGAACAGGCCTTGCGCCAAACCGGCGTCGGTCAAATCGCGCTCCCACGCCAGCAGTTGGCGCAGGACGGCGATCTTGGCGTCGTAGTCGCTGGCGGCGGTCACGCCGGCGTAGCCCTTGGTGCCCGCTTCCTTGTACGCCCAGTGCGCGGCCACGCCGTTTTCGGCGTGCTGGTGCATGGCGTGGGTGCGGATCTGGATCTCCCACGGCCTGCCCCGCGCATCGCGCACCACGGTGTGCAGCGACTGGTAGCCGTTGGGCTTGGGGCGGGCAATGTAGTCGTCGAACTCGCTGGGCATGGGCGTGTAGTGGCTGTGCACCCAGGCCAGCGCGGCGTAGCAGTCCGGCACGCTATCGACCAGCACGCGCAGCGCGCGCACGTCGAGCACCTGGTGAAAGTCCAGTTGCTTGCCGCGCATCTTCTTGACGATGCTGTAGATGTGCTTGGGCCGCCCCGTCACCTGCGCGGCAATGCCCTGGGCGCGCAGCGCGGTCTCGATCTCGGCGCGGCGCTGCTCCAGCGCGGCCTCGCGCTCCTCGCGGCTTTCTTCCAGCAGCAGCGCCACCTGCCGGTAGGTCTGCGGCTCCTGGGCGCGGAAGATCAAATCTTCCATCTCCCACTTGATCTGCCAGATGCCCAGCCGGTTGGCCAGCGGCGCAAAAACCTCGTGCGATTCGGCCAGCATGCCCGGCGGCAAATCGCGGCGCTGCGCCGCATGCCAGCGCAGCGTTTGCAGCCGCGAGGCCAGGCGCAGCAGCACCACGCGCGGATCGCGGCTGAAGGCCAGCAGCATCTTGCGCACGATCTCCGCCTGCTCGCTTTGCGGCGCCACGCCCCCGCGCGGCAGCGGCTGGCTGGTGCGCGAACGCTGCTGCACGCGCTGCAACCGCGTGGTCTCCGCCGCCAGCCGCGCGTGGGCCACGCCGAAGCGGCGCGCGATGACCTCTTCGGGCCGGTTGAGCTGCGTGCTGGCGTGACTCAGGTAAATGGCGGCCTTGAGCGCGTCGGAAGCGCCGCAATCGTCCAGAATGCCCACCACCGCGTCGGCGTGTTCGAGCGAGTTCTCGCCCATGGGCATCAGCTCGTTGCCGATCAGCGGCTCGGCGAACGCGCGCGCACGCGCCACCAGCTCGCCTCCCGCCATCTCGTGCGCGGCGGCATCCGGTTGAAAATCGGCGGCGCGGTTCATCGCGTGAACCGCCGCGCCGTCACGGCTGCATCAAAAAAAAAGTTCATGGCTGTCTCTGCCGCGCGCATCCTACCGCACCGGCGGCGCTCGTCTTTCCTGTTACAACTCGCTCGCTACAATCTCGGCAATCCAACCGTGTAAGGCAGGTTGTTCCATGCACAAGGGCTACCGACTCTCCGGCGCCACGGGCCTGCATAAAGGCGACCGGACGTATCAGCAAGATCAGGTGGGGCTGTTCGCGCACCCCACCGTATCTGGCTGCGTGCTCGGCGTGGTCGCCGACGGCATGGGCGGACGCACCGGCGGGCGCAAGGCCGCCGACCAGGTGCTGCTCACCGCGCGCCAGTTGTTCGAGCGCTACGCGCCCAGGGACGAAGACCCCGCCACCCTGCTGCGCGAAATCGGCACCGAAGCGCACATGGTCATCAAACTCACCGCCATTGCCGCCGAGCAGGAACCGCACAGCACGCTGGCGGCCTTTCTCATCCAGCCCGGCGGCGAATGCCACTGGGTGCACACGGGCGACTCGCGCCTGTACCACTTTCGCGGCGCCACGCTGGCGCAGCGCACCATCGACCACTCCTACGTGCAATCGCTCGTCGCCAAAGGCGTGCTCTCGCAGGAAGAAGCCGAAAACCACCCCCAGTCCAACATGCTCATCGGCAGCCTGGGCACCGAAACCGAGCTGACCCTCGACCTGGGCCACACCCGCAAACTCGAAATCGGCGACACCCTGCTCGCGTGCAGCGACGGCCTGTGGCATTACTTCACCAACGACGAACTCGCCGCCGTCCTCGAAGCCCTGCCCCCCCGCGACGCCAGCGAATTCCTCATCGACAAGGCCCGCTCCCGCGCCGAAGGCGGCGGCGACAACCTCTCGCTGGTCATCGTCAAAGTCGAGCCGCTCGCCGACAACCGCCCCACCATCAACTCCGCCTTCGAGGCGTTGCAGCGGCGGTAAAACCCTGCGCTTCTCCTTTCCCCGTTGAAGCTGCCGCAAAAAGGTTTTGCGGCCCGCGTGCGCGGCGCGGCTTTTCCTTCGCCATTCCCATTGCGCAGGTGCACTGCTGTCCGGAATAAGTTGTCATTCTGCGCGGAGCGAAGCGTAGTCGCAGCAATCCATGCGGCGCATCCTCATCCACCGCCGCATGGATTCCGCGACTTCGCGCGGAATGACAAAAATCATAGCTGCATGCCCAAGCGCCACCTGTTTTTGCAACACTTTTCGACCGTAAAAACAGACCAACCCTGGGCATCAAGCTATCAAAACCATAATTTCTCTTGCTCCCTCCCCGCGAAGCGGGGGAGGGTTGGGGTGGGGGCCAGCGGCGCCAAAACAAGCACAGGCGCCTTTGAATGCGCCGCCGCCCCCATCCTGCCCACGTGAAGCCGCGAGACGCGGCTTCTCTTCGGGCTGTCCAAAGGTGCGCAGGCACCTTTGGAGCCGCAGCCCTCAGCCCCCGTAAACGGGGGAAGGAGCAAAACCGGCCCTCAGCCCCGCGAGCGGGGAGAGGGAGTAAAACCCTCAAGGCCGCTGGGTGACGACCTGATCGACGAGGCCGTAGTCTTTGGCTTCGGCGGCGGTCATGAAGTAGTCGCGGTCGGTGTCGCGCTCGATTTTTTCGTAGGGCTGGCCGGTGCGCTCGGCCAGGATGCGGTTGAGCTGCTCTTTGGTGCGCAGGATGTCGCGCGCATGGATCTCGATGTCGGTGGCCTGGCCGTGCGTGCCGCCGAGCACCTGGTGAATCATGATTTTGCTGTTGGGCAGGCTGAAGCGCTTGCCCTTGGCGCCGGCGGCCAGCAGGAACGCGCCCATGCTGGCGGCAAGGCCCAGGCACATGGTGGACACGTCGGGCTTGACGAATTGCATGGTGTCGTAGATCGACATGCCGGCGGTGACGCTGCCGCCGGGGGAGTTGATGTACAGCGAAATGTCCTTGTCCGGGTTTTCGCTTTCGAGAAAGAGCAGTTGCGCGACGACGAGGTTGGCGGTTTGGTCGTTGACCTCGCCCACCAGGAAGATGACGCGCTCCTTGAGCAGGCGCGAGTAGATGTCGAACGACCGCTCGCCGCGGCCGGATTGCTCGATCACGATGGGGATCAGGCCGAGGTTTTGGGGGGGCTGGTGGTGGCTCATGGAAAACTCTTGGCGGGGCGCGGCGCGTCAGACCTGGGCGTTTTGGGGCAGCGCGCCGGGGTTGCCCATCAGCTCGTCGAAGCCGAGTTTTTTCTCGGTGACCTTGGCTTTGCCATAGACGTGGTCGATGACGTTGTTTTCCATCACCACGGTTTCGACGTTGGCCAGGCGCTGCGGGTCGGCGTAGTAGTAGCGCACGACTTCCTGCGGTTTTTCGTAGCTGGCGGCCAGCTCCTGCACGTAGGCCATGACCTGGTCGGGCTTGGCCGCCAGGGCGTGGGTTTTGACCAGCTCGGCCACGACCAGGCCCAGGCGCACGCGGCGCTCGGCCTGCGGGCGGAAAACGTCTTCGGGCACGGAGGCCGGGTCGGCGCTTTTGATGCCGCGCGCCTTCAGCTCGGCCACGGCGTTTTCGATCAGGCGTTGCAGCTCGGCCTGCACGCTGGCTTTGGGCAGGTCGAGTTCGGCCTGGTTGAGCAGGGCGTCCATGACCGCCTTGCGGTTGAGCACGCTCAGGCGGAATTTGATTTCGCGCTCCAGGTTCTTGCGGGTGCTCTCGCGCAGCGCGGCGACGCTGGCTTCGGGCACGCCCAGCGATTTGACGAAGGCTTCGTCAATCTGCGGCAGGTGGCCGGCTTCGAGCTTCTTGAGGGTGACCATGAAGTCGGCCGTTTTGCCCGCCACTTTTTCGCCGGGGTAGTCGGCCGGAAAGGCCAGCGGAAAGGTTTTGCTCTCGCCGACTTTCATGCCGAGCACGGCGTTCTCGAACGCTTCGAGCATCTGGCCGTCGCCGAGGACGAAGGAAAAATCATCGGCCTTGCCGCCGTCGAACGGCTCGCCCTCGATGGCGCCGGCAAAGTCCACGGTGACGCGGTCGCCCTTTTCGGCGGCGCTGCCCTGCGCGCGCTGGGCAAAGCTGCGGCGCTGCTTGCGCAGGATTTCGAGCGTGCGGTCGATGGCTTCCTCGGTCACGTCGGAGGAAATGCGCTCGACCTCGGCCTGCGACAGATCGGCGATCTTGACTTGCGGGAACACCTCGAACACGGCGTCGAACGCCAACTGCCCTTCGGGGGCGCCTTCCTTTTCGGTGATGCTGGGCTGGCCGGCCACGCGCAAATTGGCTTCGTTGGCGGCCTCGTAGAAAGCCTGGCCGACCTTGTCGTTGATGACCTCGAAATGCACCGAATAGCCATAGCGCTGCTGCACCACCGCCAGCGGCACCTTGCCGGGACGGAAGCCGTCCATGCGCACGGTGCGGGCGAGCTTGCGCAGGCGCGCATCGACCTCGCCGCGGATCGCCTCCACGGGCAGGGTCAGCGTCATCTTGCGTTCGAGCTTGTCGAGGGTTTCCACATTCACGGCCATATTGATGCTCTCTCGTAATTCCTGTCGTTTCCGAAAATTCGTGGTGCGCGGGGCCGGACTCGAACCGGCACGCCATTGCTGGCGTCAGGACCTAAACCTGGTGCGTCTACCAATTTCGCCACCCGCGCACGCTGGAAAAAAAATCGGTCCGGCCTGCTCTTGCATGTCTTGCATGGTCAGGCGCTGGACCCGGTGGCGAACCAAATATTTTACCCGGCCCGCCCAACGCCGTAAAATAGCCCCCCTTGCCTCAAGCGGGCGTCGTTCAATGGCAGGACCTGAGCTTCCCAAGCTCAAGACGTGGGTTCGATTCCCATCGCCCGCTCCACGGTGACTTTGCCGGGGATTTGTTCAACATGGTGCAGATATGAGGAAAGCCTGCCGATGAGCCGGGAAGGACAACTGCTCGACAAGAAATCGCTGCGCGCGGTACAAGGCAAGACAGCCGATTGGAGCGAGTTGGTCAAGGATTGCGTGGCTTTTGCCAACGCGGCAGGTGGCCATCTGCTGATCGGCATTGAAGATGGTCAGAGCGTTCCGCCAGCGAGCCAGCAAATTCCCGCCGACCTGCCAGACACGCTACGACGCAAGCTTGCCGAGCGCACGGTCAACGTGGTTGCGCTGCCCAATATCCAGACTGCCAGCAATGGCGGTCAATACATCGACTTGACCATCCCGCGCGCCACGGCTGTCGCCTCCACCACCGATGGCCGTTACTTCCTGCGCATTGCAGATCAAAGCAAACCTGTCACCGGCGACGAAGTGATGCGCCTGGCCACCGAACGCAGCGCGCTGCCTTGGGAAACCCAGACAACCCTGTCCATTCCACGCACGCAGCGCGATCCAGGCAAGTTCCGCCAACTGGTGGACGCGCTGCGTGCATCCGGCCGCGTCAAAGCGTCCGTCAAGGAAAAGAGCGAGGAAGAACTGCTCGATCACTACCTGCTTGCGCAAGGCGTGCACCTGACGCATCTCGGCATCCTTTGTATCGGCAAGCAGCAACACCGAGCGCAACTGGCGGCCGCTCCGGTCATCCAGTTCATCAAGTACGACGAACACGCCCAGAAGGTCAACAAACTGGTCTGGGATGACCACACGCTCAACCCAATGGAGCTGATTGAAGTCGTCTGGAAGAGCGTGCCCGACTTTCGGGAACAGTATGAGTTGCCAGACGGCCTGTACCGCCAGAATGTGCCGGCATTCGATGAAATTGTGGTGCGCGAACTGCTGGTCAATGCCCTCGTGCATCGCCCATACACCCAGCGGGGCGACATCTTCCTGAATCTGTATCCTGACCGGCTTGAAGTCGTCAATCCCGGTTTGCTCCCGCTGGGCGTCACGCCGCAAAACGTGCTGCATACGACCGTGCGCCGCAACGAACACCTTGCACGGCTGTTTCACGACCTCAGGCTGATGGAGCGGGAAGGCAGCGGCTTTGACAAGATGTTCGAGATCCTGCTCTCGCAAGGCCGCCCGGCCCCCACGCTGATCGAGCAAAACGATCGTGTCCAGGTCACCGTGCAGCGCCGCATCATCCGGCCCGAAGTCATCGACTTCATCGCCAAGGCCGATCAAACCTACCAGATCACCCAGCGCGAGCGCATCGCTCTGGGCTTGCTGGCGCAGCATGACGCACTGACGGCGCGCGAATTCATCGTGGCGCTGGAACTGCCATCGGTCGAGGCGCTGCAACCCTGGCTCAAGCGTCTGTTGGATTGGCGCATGGTGCAAAGCGCTGGACGTACCCAGGCCACGCGCTACTTCATTGACCCGATTCTGTTGCGCAACCTCAATTTCACCGCCGAGACCACGCTCGCGCGCATTGAGCCGCATCGCCTGGCAGCCTTGGTGCTCGAAGACTTGCAACGCTACCCGAAATCCGCCATCAGCGACATTCATCGGCGCATTGGCGGCGAGATTCATCCCAAGCAGGTCAAACGCATGCTGGAGGAATTGGTCGAACGCGGCGCCGTGCGTTTTGAAGGCCGCAACCGCTGGCGGCGGTACTGGGCGGCGCCATGAACAGGCTATCGGACAACGTGCAGCCTATCTGGAATAACCAGCCGATAAGAACGGGCGATATACCGCCAGCCACACCAAAAATCAAAGACTTCTATCAACCACAAACGCCAAGGCATGGGTGATAGAAAGCCGCAGACCAACAAGCAAAGTGCATACTAGTCCCCATGTTCAGTTTCCTGCGCAAGAAAAAACCCGAGGCCGAGCCGGTAGAGGTTGAGCCGGCGGCCGCGCCGGCGGACGAGAGTTCTTCTGCTGAAGCCAGCGCGCCGCCCGCCGCCGCGTCCGCCCCCCCGCGCGCCGGCTGGCTGGGGCGGCTGCGGGCGGGGTTGCGCAAGACGGGCAGCGGGATCAGCAGTGTGTTTACGGGCACGAAGATCGACGAGGCGCTGTACGAGGAGCTGGAAACCGCGCTGCTGCTGGCCGATGCGGGTGTGCCGGCCACCACGCATTTGCTCGATGACTTGCGCC
>CAYTPC010000098.1:0-28061 GCA_964439605.1 uncultured Burkholderiaceae bacterium | reverse complement strand
GCCGGGCTACCCGCTCCGTGGTGGACTGCCACCCTTGCACAACCCTCTATGTGGAAACAGGCCATTCAACGGGGAAAGGTGATCGCTTTCGGGGCCGGTGTCTGTTCTGTGGATCAATGAACTGATGCAGTTGCTACCTTTGTCCATTCGCGCCGATTTCAAGTTGCTCGATCTGAATTTGTTGACTTCTTAGTAATTATTTTGAATTACCATGCTATTCGCCTGCTTTGGTGTTTTACATCATTGTCGGATTTGATTAAGCGCTGGTCGGTTTACCTGGTCATTGGAGCTGTGATTCTTGTCGGTGGCGGAGCGTTCACTGGACCCGCACTTGCCGGCTTGGCTGCTTTGTCGGTCGCACCATTGGTTGATGCGGCAGGGCATTCGCCAGTTTATATGTTCCTGATGTGTCTGCTGCATTCGCAGGCCGGGACCGTGATTGTGTTCGCACTGCGTCCGGCGCTATGGCCGCCTTCGTGGGCGGAAGCCGAGCGCACGCAGCCTGTGGCGCGAATTGATCATCTGCGTAGCGATGCAATCGTCGTGCTCTTGGTGCTCGTGCCGTTGTTTGGCCTTTATCTCGCCGGGGCCGTCATTTGGGTGCTGAAGACGTGGGAGACGAACTCAGGCGACTCGATGTACGCACTCGCTCTGTTATCGGCGTCGGCTCTGTTGTCGGTGGTCCAAGGCACTGCGGTATTACAGGTTTGGCGTCAAACTGGAACACGTCATCGTTTTCGTCCAATACGGCGACCGAAACATATCCCGGTGTCGTTACATAGTGGAAATACCACTGCCGTCCCATCGGGCCTGCTTGGTGCGTTGTTTGTGTTGCCCCTGGTGCGTGGACCGGCATTGCGTAGCGGGCGTTTTCTGGTGTCGTCCAGCATCGTTCTGGCGCTTCTGGCCGTGAATTGCGCCGATGCCAGTCACTCCATAGGCTGGTGGCTGGCAAGCCTATCCGCCGTCAGCCTTCTGACAACGACCCGGTTGCGCGTTCTGGTGGACGAAGAGCTACAACCACTGCATGCGCACTGCGCGGTGCTGCCGCTGAAACATGCGTCACTGGTGCTAGGACGGCGGCTGCTCGTTATCCTGCCGGTGAGCTTGGGGCAGGCGCTGCTAGTCACCATGTGGCTTGCATCTCCGGTGCAAGGCATGCGTTCAACCGTTGCAGCGGCGTACGTATTTGTCACTTGGATTGGTAGCGTGATGCAGGCCTGGGTATCGCCCGCACGGCCGACGCTAGACGTTAGCCGGTGGATATTTATGCTCGTCCTGGCAGTTGCCTTTGCGTCGGAAGTAGTCAGGTGATGCTGCACATGGATACAGATGAGTCAGACCAGGCACCCGTATTGAAGGTCGATGGGTTGTGCTTCGGCTACCCTGATCGCCCCCTGTTCGTGGACTGGTCTGCGCGTTTCAAAACAGGTGTAACGTGGCTGCGCGGTCGTAATGGCTGTGGCAAGACCACATTGATGAAGTTGTTAGCTGGAGCGCTGCCAGCCGCCCAGGGAAGCTTCGAACTGGCAGGCATGGAGATAAGCAAGCAACCACTTGAATACCGCCGCGCATTGTTCTGGGTTGGCCCCGATGTCCTGCCTTTTGACCACCTGACTCCAGCCGAGTACTTTGGCTTCGTTGCGCGGCTGTACCCGTGCTTTAATCGCGCCGCGCTTGATTTGCACGTGGCCGGTTTCGCTCTTGCAGCGCAGCTTGCAGTACCGTTGCGCACCCTGTCCACGGGTACGCAGCGTAAGGTCTGGATCACCGCGGCTTTGGTCTCGGGTACGCAAGCAATATTGCTGGACGAGCCGATCAGTGCGCTAGACACTGCCTCGCATGCGCATCTGATCAAGGTGCTTGCAGCCTGTGCGGCCGAACGCAAGCGTATTTGTATCGTTTCAAGCCACGAGGACTTCGGTCCAGCTACAGCTCAGGCTACCGTGCTTGCACTAGACGCACTAGCCACGTGACCGCAAAAGTAGCGGAGAGACGGGTTCAGAAATCCTCTCCCAAATATCGCCTAGAGATTACGCGCCTCAATACCCCAGCGCGCCAGGGCTTCGTCGTCGGCCACGCGCGCATCGACCCAGCGCGCGCCATCGGCGGTGTACTCTTTTTTCCAGAAAGGCGCCTGCGTCTTCAGATAGTCAATTAGAAACTCGCAGGCCTGAAAAGCACTGGCGCGGTGCGCGGCGCTGACGGCAACCAGCACGATCTGATCGCGCGGCGCGAGCGGCCCGACACGGTGGATGACGCGCGCCGCGCGGATCTCGAAACGACGCTGCGCGGCATCGATCATCGCTTGGATGGCCTTTTCGGTCATGCCAGGGTAGTGCTCCAGCTCCATGCCCCGCACGTCCTGGCCGTCGTTGCAGTCGCGTACCGTGCCGACGAAGCTGACCACCGCGCCGACGCCCGCGTCGGCCATGCGCAGCGCAGCGACTTCCGCGCCGAGGTCGAAATCCTCGGTCTGGATACTGACGCAAGACCGGCTATTCATTGCGCTCATCCCCCGGTGATCGGCGGAAAGAAGGCCAGTTCGGCATCATCGTGAAGCAGCGCCGATTCCTCGCACAGGGATTGGTTCAAGGCGCAACGCAGCGTGCGCTTACGCCCCAGCGCCTGAGCATGCGCTGTGCCGCGGGCGATCAGCGCATCGCGCGCGGCGGCCACCGTCGCGCCGGCGGGCAGTTCCAGCGCCTCATCGGGTCCCAAAGCCTCGCGCAACGAAGCAAAGTAACGCACGCGCACTTTCATGGTCATCGTCAAATCCCAGCATCAACCTAGAAACTCGGCAAAAGAAATGAAGCGCACCATGTCGCCGCGACGGATGAGGCCGGAACAAGGATTGTCCACCAGGCCATCGCCCCAGACAGTGGAGGTCAACACGCCCGAGCCCTGGTTGGGGAACAGGTCGAGTCCACCTGCATCGTTGATGCGCACCCGCAGGAACTCGCGGCGGCGGTCAGGACGCGGCCAGTCAAAATCGGCGCGCATGGCAACCGCTCGCGGCGCGACGCGGGTTGCGCCCTGCAGCCGCAGAAGAAAGGGCCGCACGAGCATCAGAAAGGTCATGAAACTCGACACCGGATTGCCGGGCAGGCCGCAAACGTGCGTCTTGCCAATACGGCCATAGGCGAAGGGCTTGCCCGGCTTCATTGCCAGCGACCACAGTTGCAACTCGCCAAGCGCCCGCATCGCCGTCTTGACGTGGTCCTCTTCGCCGACCGACACGCCGCCGGTGGTCACGATGAGGTCGTTGGCGACTGCCGCCGCGCGCAATACCTCGACGGTGGCTTCAAGCCGGTCCGGCACGATACCCAGATCACTCACGTCGCAGCCGGTGCGCTGCAGCAATGCCCGGATGAAGAAACGGTTCGAGTTGTAGATGGCGCCGGGCCTCATCGCCTCGGGCGGTACTTCGCCGGGCATCACGAGTTCATCGCCGGTGGACAGCAGCGCCACGCGCGGACGGCACGTGACTTGCAAACGCCCCAATCCGACACTCGCGGCCAAACCGAGCGCGGCTGGCGTCAGACGTTCACCGGCCGCCAGCACCACCTCGCCCGCACGGATATCTTCGCCTGCGCGGCGTATCGAGCGGCCCGGTGTCACCGGAACTTCGATGCGCACCCGGCCGAAAGGTGACTGCGGTTCCTGCAACTGCGGTTCCTGTGTTTCAAGGGCGGCCGTCTGCTCCTGCATCACCACTGCGTCGGCCCCCGGCGGAATTGGTGCGCCCGTGAAGATGCGCGCCGCCGTTCCAGCAATCAGAGGCAGGCCATCGCCGCCGGCGGGAATGCGCTGCGTTACCGCCAGTTCGGCGCCGGCCACCGCGCAATCGGCCGCGCGCACGGCATATCCATCCATGGCGCTGTTGTCACACGGCGGCACCGTGAGCGCGGAGATCACCTCCTGCGCCAAGACGCGGCCGTCGGCTTCGGTGGTGGCGATGCTTTCGCTCGCAAGCACAGGCTGCGCACTTGCGAGCAGACGTGCGAGAGCGTCGTCCAGGGGCATCAGGGGAAGACGCAGGGGATCAGCCATGAGTTTGGCACTTGTAGTCAAAACAATACTCAATCAGCCCCCGCCAGCCGGCACCCCCGGATTGTGAGATTGGAGGATTGGGGATAGGCAGCGGGGTACAACGATACTCAACCACAGTGCGAGGCAATGTAGTTCTTGACCGCCTGCACGTCGGCGGACAGGCGCGTGACGCGCTGCGGCAGCGCCTCGATACCGGCAAAGCGGGCCGGCCGGTCGGGTTCGTGGCCGAGCGCCTCGACAATGGTCGCGGCGAACTTGATCGGCAGTGCCGTTTCAAGCACCACCATCGGCACGCCGGGCCTCAGGTGCTCGCGCGCCGCCTTCAGGCCGTCGGCCGTGTGCGGATCGATCAGCACCGCAAAGCGCTTGTCGGTATCGCGGATCGTGGCAAGCCGATCGGCATGCGTGCTGCGGCTGCTGACGAAGCCGAAGCGCTCGCGTGCCTGCGCAAAAGCCGGATCGCCACTGAGATCGAAACGCCCATCGGCGCCCAGCGCGCCTTCGAACAAGGCGCGGGTACGCGCCGCATCGCGGCCGAGCAGATCGAATACGAATCGCTCGAAGTTGCTGGCCTTGCTGATGTCCATCGACGGACTGGATGTTTCGTGCGTATCCGCCGAAGAGCGCACACGGTAAATGCCGGTGCGAAAGAACTCGTCGAGAACGTCGTTCTCGTTGGTTGCGACCACCAGCGTGCGAATCGGCAGCCCCATCATGCGCGCGATGTGACCGGCGCAGACGTTGCCGAAATTCCCTGACGGCACCGCGAAACTCACCTGGACGTCATTGCCGCCGGTAATCTGGAAATATCCGGCGAAATAGTAGACCACCTGCGCGAGCAGCCTGGCCCAGTTGATCGAATTCACCGTGCCGATCTTGTATTGGCGCTTGAACGCCAGATCATTGCTCACTGCCTTGACGATGTCCTGGCAGTCGTCGAACACGCCCTCGATTGCAAGGTTGTGGATGTTCTCGTCCTGCAGGCTGAACATCTGTGCCCGCTGGAACTGGCTCATGCGTCCGTCCGGCGAAGTCATGAACACGCGGATGTTGCGCTTGCCGCGCATCGCGTATTCGGCCGCGCTGCCGGTGTCGCCGCTGGTCGCGCCCAGAATGTTCAGTTGCTCGCCGCGCCGCGCCAATTCGTACTCGAACAGGTTGCCCAGCAATTGCATCGCCATGTCCTTGAAGGCGAGCGTGGGACCATTGGACAAGCCTTCGAGGTAAACACCGTCTTCAAGCTCGCGCAGCGGCACGATATCGTCGCTGCCGAAAATATCCTTCGTATAAGTTTTGGCGCACAGCGCGCGCAGATCCGACGGCGGAATGTCGCTGATGTACAGCGAGAGGATTTCAAAAGCCAGTTCGGCGTAAGGCAGCCCGCGCCACTTCGTGAGCGTGGCTGCGTCGATTTGCGGATAGTGCTCGGGCAGGTACAGGCCGCCGTCAGGCGCCAGACCTTCAAGCAGGATTTCACAGAAGGCGCGGCGGTCCGGATGGCCGCGGGTCGAAAGGTAGCGCATCAGGCGAGTTCTTCCTTGCGGAGCCGCACGACCGGCGCAAGCACGGTCGGCAGCGATTGCAGTTGTGCGAGCGCATCGTCGAGCGTGCCCTCGCGGGTGTCGTGAGTCAGGATGATCAAATCGGTTTGGGTCGAGCCTTCGCCGCCGACCTCGTCGGCCTCGCGTTGGAGCACCGCGTCAATGTTGATGCCCGCATCGGCCAGCAACGCGGTCACGCGCGCGAGCACGCCGGCCTGGTCGGCCACGCGCAGGCGCAGGTAATAGCTCGTCACCACCTCGCGCATCGGCAGAATCTGCAAGTCGCTCATCGCATCCTGGTGGAACGCGAGATACGGCACGCGGTGCTCCGGGTCGGCGGTGTGCAGGCGCGTGATGTCCACCAGATCGGCAATCACCGCGCTGGCCGTCGGCTCCGAACCGGCGCCCTTGCCGTAATAAAGCGTGGTACCGACCGCATCGCCATTGACCACCACCGCGTTCATCGCGCCTTCGACGTCGGCGATCAGCCGCCGCGCCGGCACCAGCGTCGGATGCACGCGCAACTCGATGCCTTTGGCGGTGCGCTTGGTGATGCCCAGCAGCTTGATGCGGTAGCCGAGTTGCTCGGCGTATTTGATGTCCTGCGGTGCGAGCTTGGTGATCCCCTCGACATGGGCTTTGTCAAACTGCACCGGCGTGCCAAAGGCGATCGCGCTCATCAGCGTGACCTTGTGCGCCGCGTCGATCCCCTCGATATCGAAGGTCGGATCGGCCTCGGCGTAGCCCAGGTGCTGCGCCTGCTTGAGCACGGTGTCGAAATCAAGCCCCTTGTCGCGCATCTCCGAAAGGATGAAGTTGGTGGTGCCGTTGATGATCCCGGCGATCCATTGAATGTGGTTGGCCGTCAGCCCTTCGCGCAGCGCCTTGATGATCGGAATGCCGCCGGCTACCGCCGCCTCGAATGCAACCATCACGCCCTTGGCATGGGCCGCCGCGAAAATCTCGGTGCCGTGCACCGCCAGCAATGCCTTGTTGGCCGTGACCACGTGCTTGCCGGCCGCGATCGCTTCAAGCACCAGTTGTCTGGCCACGCCGTAGCCGCCTATCAATTCAATGACGATGTCAATCTCTGGATTGGCAATGACGGCACGGGCATCGTTGACGATCTGCGCCCAGTCGCCCACGATCGCCCGTGCGCGTTTGGTGTCCAGATCCGCAACCATCGTGATCTCGATTCCGCGGCCGGCGCGGCGTTTGATTTCCTCCTGATTGCGCAGCAGCACCTCGAAAGTGCCGCCGCCCACGGTGCCGATGCCCAGCAGGCCGACTTGGATGGGTTTCATGGTGATGGGAGTTGAAGGTTTCATGGTTTTTGAGGTCATCGATGATCAGCCACCGCAAGCGGTAGCGAGAAGAATTTTGAGAAGGGTTTTATCGAACGAGGGGCCATCACAACCCCCTGCCCTGCGCCAGCGCGGCTCCCACGCCCCCAAACGCCCGGGCCGCGAGCGACAAGGGGCAAGGCGATTCGCGCACTTCTCATTTCTTCGCCGTCCGCCGTCGATAGCGTTCCAGAAACTTGGCGATGCGCCTGATGGCCTCGCGCAAGTCATCCTCATGCGGGAGAAACACGATGCGGAAATGATCGGGCGCGGGCCAGTTGAAACCCGTACCCTGCACCAGCATCACCTTGGTTTCCTTGAGCAGTTCAAGAAAGAACTGACGATCGTCCTCGATCGGATAGACCTTCGGGTCGAGCCGGGGAAACATATACAGCGAGGCAACCGGCTTGACGCAGGTGACGCCGGGAATGGCGGTAATCAGCTCATAGGCCAGATCGCGCTGGCGGCGCAAGCGCCCGCCTTCGCCCACCAGCTCATTGATGCTCTGGTAGCCGCCCAAGGCCGTCTGGATCGCCCACTGGCCCGGCACGTTCGAGCACAGGCGCATGTTGGCGAGCATGTTGATGCCCTCGATGTAGTCCTGCGCACTTTTCTTGTCGCCTGAAATCACCATCCAGCCCGCGCGGTAGCCGCATGAGCGATAGCTCTTCGACAGGGAGTTGAAAGTCAGCGTGAGTACGTCGCTCGACAGGCTCGCCAGTGCGGTGTGCTTGACGCCGTCGTAGAGCACTTTGTCATACACCTCGTCGGCCAGCAGCACCAAACCGTGCTCGCGCGCGATCTGCACGATGCCCTTGAGCAGTTCGTCCGAATACAGCGCGCCGGTCGGATTGTTCGGGTTGATGATGACGATACCCTTGGTGCGCGGCGTGATCTTGGCGCGGATGTCATCGAGGCTGGGCATCCAGCCATTGGCCTCCTCGCACAGGTAATGCACGGGGCAGCCCCCGGAAAGGCTGGTCACCGCCGTCCACAGCGGATAGTCGGGCGCTGGCAGCAACAGCTCATCGCCGTTGTCGAGCAGCGCATTGGTCGCCATGGCGATCAAATCGCTGGCGCCGTTGCCGAGGTAAATATCCTCCAGCGTCACGCCCGCCACGCCCTGCTGCTGCGTGTAATGCATCACCGCCTTGCGCGCGGCGAAGATCCCCTTGCTATCGGAGTAACCCGCCGAGTTCGGCAGATTGCGAATCATGTCCTGCTGGATTTCCTCGGGCGCGTCGAAACCGAAAGGCGCAAGGTTGCCGATGTTGAGCTTGATGAGCTTGTGGCCTTCTTCTTCCATCTGCTTGGCGGCATCCATGATCGGTCCACGGATGTCGTAAAGCACATTGGCCAGCTTGGCGGATTTGACGATGGTCTTCAAAAGCCTCTCCGAAAGGATTTTGGGGAACCACTGAAATCCTCCTCGTGACCGGCCCGTTCTGGTTTTGGGCGTTTCTTGCTGCACCGCAAGGGCTCGCCACAGCGACGGCTATGACTGCGCTTGCGCCTTGCAGTCCATCCCAAACCCAGGCTTGCCGGCTCACGCGGGGTTATTCAGAGGCCCCTCTGCATGAGAGAATCCACGATTTGACCATAAGTCCGCCTGCCTCGATGAAGCTTCATCTTGATAAGCCCAGCTGCCAGATGGTCACCGCGCACGGACCGCGCTGGATCGCGATCGACGGCCAACGCATCGAACACAGCGTCATTTTCAGTTCGCGGGGAGAACGCTTGCCTTGGGGATGCGATCGCTTCGAGCAACTCGATTCCTCGCACTTCACCCAGTTGGCCGGCCTGGAGGCCGAACTCATCATCTTTGGCAGCGGCACGCACATCCGGTTTCCGCCCCCGGCCTGGCTGCAGCCGCTGATGGCGCGGCGCATCGGCTTCGAAACCATGAGCACCGCGGCGGCCTGCCGCACCTACAACATCCTGGCCGGCGAGGGCCGGCACGTGGTCGCGGCACTGCTGATAGAACCGGCTTTCCCCGCGCAAGCACAGCGTTTAGAGGTAGAATAAGAAGCTCTGAGCAAAATGGAAGCTTCACGAGACCAGTCTGTTACGGTCTGAAAGACTGTAACAGGCACTTGTCGATTCCGGAGTAATCCACCATCTCTCGGCCTCAACGAGCCAAGATGCTGGCGGATTTTCCCGGTTTATCCAGCAAGCGACGACCAATACCCCCTCTAAAAACCCAGCGGAGATAACAAGTTTCATGGCGATCGTTGTCAACAAGCCCATCCCTGAGTTTGAAGCCAACGCCACCGGCGGAATAAAGGTTTCCAACACCTCGCACCTAGGCCACGTCCTGGTGCTTTATTTTTATCCCAAGGACAATACGCCAGGCTGCACTACGGAAGCCATGCAGTTCCGCGATCGCTACAAGGACTTCGTGAAAGCCAATGCCACGGTGTTCGGCGTCTCACGCGACAACATGAAGTCGCACGACGAGTTCAAGTCCAAGCTGGAACTGCCCTTCGAGCTGATTGCCGATACCGAAGAGAAGATGTGCCACATGTTCGGTGTGGTCAAGAACAAAATCATGTACGGCAAAAAGGTCAAGGGCATCGAGCGCAGCACTTTCCTGATCGGCACCGACGGCATGCTCAAGGCCGAATGGCGCGGCCTGAAAGTGCCCGGCCACGTCAACGACGTGCTCAAGGCCGTCAAGACTCTCAAGAAAGAAGCGGCCTGATTCCGTGCCGGCCTGTGCAGTACCGCGCAACCCCGCGACAGGTATGCGGTTACTCCCGCAGGCGCAGCGAGCACTGTGCATAATGAACGCATGCCGTTGACGCACGGGACTGCCTTCCACACCAACAAAGCCGCCTTGTTTCGTCAAGAGCGGCTTTTTCATTTCCAGGCATCACACAACATCTCGTTGCCATAAGCAACCCAACCCATGCCCCTGCCTCCCGCCCCAACCAAGCGCGCCACCCTGTTCTCCCCCAATGCCCTCGACGCACCGGTCCGCACGGAAAACAAGCGTCCGCATTCCGGCGCCGTCCGGCGCGCCAAGGAGCACGCATTGGGTAAGGCCCAGGCGCCCGGACAGCTCAACGACCAGATAGCCGGAATAAACGAACTCCCCCCATCCGGTATGCCAGTGATGCCACCGGACAACGCAGCCGCTCCCAAGGCGCCAAGCGGCAGGTCGAAAACACGAAGCCCCAGCCGTGAACTGGCGACGCAGCCGGCCTCGGCGCCTGAGGTCCCCGGCACGAGCGCCAGACGCCGCAAATCCACCGGGCCCAAAAAACTATTCGTTCTCGATACCAACGTACTGCTGCACGACCCGACCTGCCTGTTCCGTTTCGAGGAGCACGACATCTTTCTTCCGATGATCGTGCTTGAAGAGCTCGATAACCACAAAAAAGGCACGACCGAAGTCGCACGAAACGGCCGCCAGGCCAGCCGCACGCTGGACCAGCTCGTCGCAACCGCGCAGGGAGCCGATATCGCCGGGGGGCTGCAACTGGACGCCATCGGCCACCGCAGCGCAACCGGGCGGCTGTTTTTCCAGACCGAGCCGCTGGACTACCACCTGCCGGTAAGCCTGCCGCAAGGCAAATCCGACAACCAGATCCTCGGAGTCGTGCAAGCCCTGCGCGATCACTACGCCGCCGACGCGCCGGGCCGGCCCAAACAGGAAGTGGCGCTGGTGTCCAAGGACATCAACATGCGCATCAAAGCGCATGCGCTGGGCCTTGCGGCCGAGGACTACCAGAACGACAAAACCCTCGAAGACGGCGACTTGCTCTACGCCGGCACGCTTGCCCTGCCGCCCGACTTCTGGACTCGCCAAAGCAAAAGCATCGAAAGCTGGCAAAGCGGCAGCTACACCTTCTATCGCATCACCGGTCCGCTGGTGCCGGCGCTCTACATCAACCAATTCGTCTATTTCGAGGCTCCGGGCGAGCCGAACATGTACGCGCGCGTGACTGAAATCCGCGACCGGACGGCGGTACTCAAAACGCTCAAGGACTACGGATCAGCCAAAAACGCCGTATGGGGCGTGTGTGCACGCAACCGCGAGCAGAACTTCGCGATGAACCTGCTGATGGATCCGGAGATCGATTTCGTCACCCTCACCGGCACGGCGGGCACTGGCAAGACGCTGATGGCGCTTGCCTCGGGGTTGACGCAGGTGCTTGACGACCGGCGCTATACCGAAATCATCATGACTCGCGCCACCGTGAACGTTGGCGATGACATCGGCTTCCTGCCCGGCACCGAGGAAGAAAAAATGGGGCCGTGGATGGGCGCGCTGGATGACAACCTCGAATTTCTCTCCAGGGGCGACAACAACAGCGCCGGCGAATGGGGCCGCGCCGCCGCGACCGAGTTGATCCGCTCCAAGATCAAGATCAAGAGCATGAACTTCATGCGCGGACGTACCTTCCTGAATAAGTACGTGATCATCGACGAGGCGCAGAACCTCACCCCAAAGCAAATGAAGACGCTGATCACCCGCGCCGGCCCCGGCACCAAGATGATCTGCACCGGCAATCTCGCGCAAATCGACACGCCCTACCTGACCGAAGGTTCATCGGGCCTGACCTTCGCGGTTGACCGCTTCAAAGGCTGGCCGCATGGCGGCCACATCACCCTTGCCCGCGGCGAGCGATCACGTCTGGCGGATTACGCGAGCGAAGTTCTTTGAGCCAGGCCGAGCCTGTTCAGGATGTCGATATCAGCCCGGTACTCTCAGTGAGTTCCTGCGCCAAGGCTTCGACAACCAGTTCGCGCAGCACCGATTCGATTTCGTTGCGCAACTGCGGCACCATGGTTTCCAGTTGGCGTTGCACGGCTTTTGAGACCGCCGCGCGCATGCGGGTATCGAGCCCAAGATCGACACGCTGCAGCACACGGTGCAGCAACTGATCCTCGATCCGGAAAGCCTCTTCCTCCGACATCCGCGTTGCGACGATGCTATTGGGCGCGTGGGCGGCCGGCATACCGTCCGCTGCCGGCGCCGCCGCATGAGAAGTGAGTTCCGGGTTCGTGACGTCGACCACCTCGGTCAGGGTCGGTACGAAACGTGGCGGCTTGCGCGGTGGATTGTTCATCGCTCTCCTCGATTTGCAAGGTCTTTCATTTCCACCGCATATCCGCGATGGCGATAGTGACGCACGCGCTCACGCCCGCTTGCACGGTCCTGCGGATCGCGCGTCACGAGTTCGAAAAGATGTTCAAAACGCTCGAAACCGCCGAGCACCTCGTGCATGAGGTTGATCAGCACTTGCTGATGCGGCAGGGCGCCGTCGGCGCGGGTGGCGAGAATCACCGGGGAACGGGTCAGCACGTGCATCGGCGCGTCACCACGGCAATGCGCGACGAATTCGGCCGGGCCGGCCCGCCACAGCGCCGCATCAAGTGCATCGAGTGTGGCCGCATCACCCACCACGACCACCTTGGCATCATCGGCCGTCACAGCGTTGCGCGCCAAGGTGCAAGCGTAGCGCACCTTGTCGGGAACGTTGAAGTGAAAGCCGATTTGCGTCATGCGGAACGCTGGCGCCTGGCGCTGGTCTTGGGTGCCGTTTCCTGACGTTCGACGCGCGCCAGCAGGTACCGCAACAGCAGCGCGACGGGCCGGCCCGTCGCACCCTTGGCGGCGCCGCTTTTCCATGCCGTGCCGGCGATATCCAGATGTGCCCAGGGCGCATCGCCGGCAAATTTCTGCAGGAACTTGGCCGCCGTTACGGCGCCGCCCGCACGCCCGGCTACATTGGCCACATCGGCAAATTTGCTTTTGAGCCCATCGGCGTATTCGTCGTCCAGCGGCATGCGCCAGCATGGATCGATCGCTTCCTCGCCTGCCGCCTGCAATTGGGCCGCCAGCATATCGTCGCTGGCGAACAAGCCGCTGCGCACGGATCCCAGCGCGACCATGCACGCGCCGGTCAGGGTCGCGATGTCGATCACCGCCGCGGGCGAAAAACGCTGCGCATAAGCCAATGCATCGCACAGAATCAAACGGCCTTCGGCATCGGTATTCAGGACTTCGATGGTTTGTCCGCTCATGCTGGTGAGCACGTCGCCGGGTTTGATCGCGTGCCCGTCATTCATGTTCTCGCACGCGGGGATCAGTCCGACCACATTGACCGCCGGCCGCAGCTCGCCCAATGCGCGAAACACACCCAGCACACTGGCGGCGCCGCACATGTCGAATTTCATCTCGTCCATTTCGGCGGCCGGCTTGAGGGAAACGCCGCCGCTGTCGAAGGTGATGCCCTTCCCGACCAGCACCACGGGCGCCTGGCTCTTAGCGCCCCCCTGGTAGCGCAGTTCGATAAAGCGCAAGGGCTCGTCCGATCCCTTGGCCACGCCGATGAATGCGCCCATGCCGAGTTTCTGGACTTCCTTGGGTCCCAGCACGCGGCAATGCACATTGGGCAGATCAGCCAGTTTTTCGGCCGCCTGGGCCAGCAGTGCAGGCGTGCAATGGTTGCCGGGCCGATTGCCCCACTCCTTGGCCAATTCGATCCCGGCCACCGCGGCGCGCGCTTCGGCAAATACGCCGGCCAGCGCGGCCGGCGCATCGGGCATGCCGATCACCACATGGCGGATCGTTCCCGGTTCAGGTTTGGATTTCGTGGCGGTATAGACATAGCCTGCTTCGGCGCTTGCCATGACGGCCGCGCGCAAAGCGGCTTGCGATGCAGCCGAAGCGAAGGCCACCACCACCCGCTTGGCCCGAGCCGGCTTGAGCGCCGCCATCGCAGCCGCGACCGCATTGCGCACCGCTGCCGGTTTGCCGTCGTCAATGGCGGCAAGTACCAGCCGGGGCGCCGCCACCTCGTGGGCGCGGTACATCGACAAGATCTCGCCCGCCTTGGCCGGAAGATCGCCCGCCTTGCGCACCGTTGCGATCAACTTGGCCAGCGCTTCCTTGCCGCCGGACTCATCCCGGCTGACGAGCACGATCAGCGCATCGGCTTTTTCAGTCGCCGCCTGGGCGAGCGTGAGAGCTTTGAATTGAAAGTCCATAATCGTTTCTTTTCCTGAGACGATGTTATTCCATTCCTCCCTGCGCAAAGAGCTGTCACGCAGTTTCGGCGCAACGCTTGTCGTTTTCGTCACCATCGTGATGACGATGATGCTGATCCGCACGCTCGGTCTCGCATCCAGGGGCAGCGTCAACCCGTCCGAAGTCATCCTGGTGATGTCGTACACCGCGCTGGGCTACATGCCGACAATTCTGAGTCTGAGCCTTTTCGTCGCGATCGTCGGCGTGCTCTCGCGCATATACCGCGACAGCGAAATGGCGATCTGGTTCACCAGCGGCCAGGGGCTGACCACCTTCCTGCGGCCGTTGCTGCAGTTTTCTTGGCCGATTCTGCTGCTGATCGGGTTCCTGGCGCTGGTGGGGTGGCCTTGGGCCAACTCGCAGACGCAGCTCATGCGCACGCACTACGAGCAGCGCAACGACATCGACCGCGTGGCGCCGGGCGAATTTCAGGAATCGGCAGGCCGTAACCGGGTTTTCTTCATCGACAAGAACAGTGCCGACAAGTCCGTCGCTTCCAACGTCTTCATCTTCTCGGCCGAACGTAATCTGGAAATCGTCACCTCGGCCCAGACCGGCCGTATCGAACCCTTGGAGGACGGACGCTACCTGATGCTGCGCAACGGCCAGCGTCTGGAACGCACGCTTGACCATACGGGCCTGCGCATCAGCGAATTCGAAACCTATGGCGCGCGCATCGACGACGCGGCGGCCACTTCGGCAACGAACCAGAAACCACGCAATCAATCGACGATGACACTGCTGCGTCAGCCGACCCTGCCCAACCTGGGCGAACTGGGCTGGCGTATCGGTCTGCTGCTGGCCGCCGCAAACTTCGTGCTGCTGGGCGTCACCATTTCCAACGTGAACCCGCGGGCAGGCCGCAGCGGCAACCTGATCCTGGCGCTGTTCATTTTCGTGATCTATTACAACCTGCTCAATCTGGGCGAAAACTGGGTTGCTTCGGGCCGCTTGCAGTTGGGGGCCTTCCTCCTCGCACTGCACGGCGGTGTGCTGGTCGTTGGCCTGCTGTGGCTGGCCAAGCGTCACAACAACTGGGTTTGGCCCCGGCTGCTCAAGCGCCGCGCTGGACAAGCAGCGCATTGATCGTGAAAACCATTCGCCGTCTGATCTACGTTGAAGTGCTCAAGGCCGTGAGCTTTGTCGCGCTTGGCTTCTTGTGTTTGTTTTTCTTCTTCGACCTGGTCGATGAACTGCAGAACATCGCCAAACCAGGCTCCTCCGGCTACGGCATGGTCCAGGCGCTGATCTACGTGGCGCTTCTGGTGCCGGGCCACCTCTACGAGCTATTGCCGATCGCGGTGCTCATCGGCACCGTCTTCGTGATGGCGCGCTTGGCGGAAACCTCCGAATACACCATCTTGCGCACCAGCGGCCTCGGCCCCTGGCGCGCGCTCAGGACGCTGTTGGTTCTCGGGCTCGGATTCGTCGTCCTGACTTTTCTGGTCGGCGACTACGTGGCGCCCGTCTCGAACCAGGCATCCCTGGTGCTCAAGGCGCGTTATCGGATGTTTTACGCAATGGCCGGCACCGGCACCGGCGCCTGGATCAAAGAGCGCCAGGGTGACAAATCCTACGCAGTGAACGTCCGGACGATGGACCCGGACGGGAACCTCAAAAACCCGCGTATTTTTGAATTTGACGCCAAGGGCTCTTTGTCTTCGCAAACCACGGCGCAGTTCGCGCGCATCGAAAACAACGGCGTCTGGACCCTTCATGACGCCAAGCGCCAGGAATACCTGCAGGGGGATCCGGTACATCCGCGCGTCGTCAACGACACGCAGTCCGTCATGCAGTGGCCGAGTTCGCTTTCCCGCGAAATGATATCGGTTGCGCTGCTGGACCCGGAACGCATGAGCACGATCGACCTGTTCGAATACATCCGCCATCTCGATGCCAACGGCCAGACGACGCGGCGCTACGAGATCGAGTTCTGGCGCAAGGTGTTCTATCCGTTGTCTTGCCTGGTGATGATCGTGCTCGCCCTGCCCTTTGCCTACCTGCATTTCCGCCAGGGCGGCATAACCGGTTACGTGTTCGGCGGCGTGATGATCGGCATCAGTTTCTTCCTGCTCAATAACGTGTTCGGCTACATCGGCAACCTGGGCAACTGGGTGCCCTGGATCTCCGCCGCGGCCCCGGGGCTGATCTATTCGGTGGTGTCGCTGGCCGCTTTCGGCTGGCTCGTATTGCGGCGGTAGCAGGCGATGCAAGGCACGCGCGGCATTGTGCTTTTTGCGCACGGATCGAGCGATCCGCGTTGGCGCGCGCCAACCGAGGCAGTCGCCGCGGAAATCAAACGGCGCAACCCTGAAGTGCGCGTGCTATGCGCCTATCTGGAACGAACCGAACCCGACCTGCCCACCGCCGTTAACCAGTTGGCAGCCGCAGGCGCGCGGCGCATCAGCGTTCTGCCGATCTTCCTGGGCAGCGGCAAACACGTGCGCGATGACCTGCCGCGTCAATTGACTGCCTTGCAGGCGGCGCACCCCCAACTGCAGCTCAGCCTGCTGCCGATGGTGGGAGAAAACCCACAACTGATCGCACTGTTGGCCCAGATCGCACTGGAAAATTAACATTCGGACACTTTCATACAGCCCGGATGCATAATGAATTCCGAAAAGAGACGAAATTGTTATGAACCTGCATCAGTTCAAATTCGTTCAGGAAGCCGTGCGCCGCAACCTGAACCTGACCGAAGCGGCCAAAGCGCTACACACTTCGCAACCCGGCGTATCCAAAGCGATCATCGAGCTGGAGGAAGAACTCGGCATCGAGATCTTTGCGCGTCACGGCAAACGCCTGAAGCGGGTGACCGAACCGGGCCAGCACGTCGTTGCGAGCATCGAAACGATCATGCGCGAGGTCGGCAACCTCAAGCGCATCGGTGAGCAGTTCAGCGCACAGGACAGCGGCACCCTCTCGATTGCCACGACCCACACGCAGGCGCGTTACGTGCTGCCGCAGCCGGTTGTGAAGCTGCGCGAAGCCTATCCCAAGGTGAACGTGAGCCTTCACCAGGGCTCGCCCGATCAGGTCGCGCGCATGGTGCTTGACGAAACAGCCGACATCGGCGTCGCAACCGAATCGCTGACGAACTACGATGAGCTCGTCATCCTGCCCTGCTATGAATGGCAGCACGTACTGGTCGTGCGAAAAGACCATCCCTTGGCAACCAAGGAGCGCATCACGCTCGAAGACCTTGGGGCCGAGCCGATCGTCACCTATCACGCCTCGTACAGCGGCCGCACGCGCATCGACCAAGCGTTTGCACAGCGCAAGCTCGTGCCGCGCATCGTGCTTGAGGCGATCGACTCGGACGTGATCAAAACTTACGTCCGCCTGGGGCTGGGCATCGGCATCGTCGCCGAGATGGCGGTACGCGACGAACCCAGCACTGATCTGATCGCGTACCCGGTCGGGCATCTTTTCGGGCAAAACATTGCCCGCGTGGCTTTCAAGCGCAGTGCCTACTTACGCAACTTCGTCTTCAAATTCGCCGAACTGCTCTCGGACCGGCTCGAACGTCATCTGATCATCAAGGCGTTGAGCGGCCGGTACGAAAGCTATGACTTGTGAACAAGACCTAACCCACCTGGATATTCAATTCCTTCGTCAGCCTGCGGAAAGTAGGCCAAATCTGACCGATCATCGTCTTGAGTTCCGCGCCAACGAGCGGCGTGTGCTCGGGAATGCCCAACAGATTCAGCGTCTGCTTGACTTCTTTTGACTCGGCGGGCGAGCGGCGAATCAGGTCGCTCAGGGTTTCAATGATCTTTGCCGGAGTGCCGGCCGGGGCGAGCACCATGTTGTATTCCGTCAAATTCTCGAAAACCGGCCCCGTGAAACCCTCTTCGACCCAACTGCGCACACCGGGCAGTACGGGGTTCTTCGAATCGCTATTCAACAGGAATACGGGCTTGATCGATCCGTTTTCGATCCCTCCCAGCAAACCGGCCAATGAACCCGCGCCGAGGTCGATGTTGCCGGCCATCAGGTCCATCACCATCGGTCCGGTGCCTTTGTAATTCACGATGGTGAATTCGCCGCCCGTCATTTCGCCCAGTTTCTTGATCATGAGCTGCCAGCTCGAACCGATCCCATAGTTGCCCACCGAAATCGGGCGCGTCTTCGACAGCGCGATCAGCTCCTTGAGATTTTTGACGGGCAGGCTCTTTTTCACCGCCGCCGGCGACAACCCGGTGCTGTAGGCGCCGATCGGTATCAGATCGGTGTCGGGATTGATCGGCGGCTTTTTCAAAAGCACCGGCGCCTGGGCCAGTTGGCTGTGCAGCGTGATCAGCAGCGTGTACCCATCGGGATTGGAGTGCGCGACCGAATCCGCCGCGATCATGCCGATCGCCCCGGGCTTGTTTTCAACCACGACGGGCGTCTTCAGTTGAGTCGAAAGATAGGTCCCCAGCGCCCGCGCGGTGGTGTCGTTCGATGAACCCGGCGCCTGAGCCGCGATGAGGCGAATCGGCTTGCTCGGCCAATTCTCCGCGAAGGCGATGCGCGGCAGGCCGCAAGCCACCAGGGCGCTGCCGCTGGCTGCAAGCAGCAACCGGCGGCGTGTGCGATCGCTTGAATTCGATGGGGCGGTAAGGTGCGTCATGTTGATCTCCTTAGGTCTCCTGAGGATGAGGAAGCAGCCACAACAACGCTCACTGCGTGGCCCGTGGGTCGCTGCGGTGGCTTCGCAGCGCGGGCGGGCAAGAACGGGCAAGAAGATACGGAGCCCGTGCTCTACATGCCTACATGCCGATACGGTCGGCGCGGTCGACCAGGTTGCGCACGATGCGCACCGAGGCGATGTCGATCATCTTTCCCTCGTACTGCACCGCGCCCAGGCCCTGGGCCAGCGCCGCGTCGTAGGCTTTGATCATTTCGCGGGCGCGCTTGACGTCTTCCGGCGCGGGCGAGAACACCGCTTGCGCGATCTCGACCTGCGACGGGTGAATGGCCCACTTGCCGACCATGCCCAGGATCATCGCGCGGCGGCATTCTTCGCGGAAAGCGTCCGGATTGCGGAAGTCGGCGTAAGGCCCGTCCACCGCGTCCAGACGGTGGGCGCGCGCCGCGATCGTGAGCCGGTGCCGCTGGTAGTGCCAGATGTCGCCGGGGTAGCCGGTGGCGCCGCCGATGTCCTTGAGCGAGATGCCCTGGCTGGCCGAGTAGTCGCCCATGCCGAAAATCAGGCATTCCAGGCGCGGCGTGGAAGCGGCGATTTCCTCCACGCGCATCATCGCTTCCACTTCCTCGATGAGCACGTCGATGCCGATGCGCTTCTTGAGCTTGAGCTTCTTCTCCATCATCGTCAGCAGCTTGTCGACAAATTGCACGTCGGCGGCGCTCATCGCCTTGGGCAGCATGATGACGTCAAGGTTCTCGCCCGCGCCTTCGACGACTTCGATGATGTCTTCGTACGCGTACTCGGTTGTGAGGTCATTGATGCGCACGCAGCGCACGGTGCGGCCCCAGTCCAGGCCGTTGAGCGCCTGCACGATGCGGCTGCGGGAAGGCCGCTTCTCGGAAGGAGCCACGGCGTCTTCGAGATCGAGGAACACGAAGTCCATGTTCAGCGCGGCGGCCTTCTGCATCATCTTTTCGCTGGAGCCCGGCACCGACAGTTGGCAGCGGCGCAGGCGTTGGGGTCTTTCAAACATAAAAAATCCTCGTCTTTTGAATCAGGGATGGGTCTTGTGTCTTGTTTGTGTCTTGCGTCTTGTGCTTCAACCGAGCACTTGCGCTTCACGCAGCGCGGCGATCTCACCGGCCTCGAAGCCGAAGGCGGCGAGTATTTCGCCGGTGTGTTCGCCGACTGTGGGGGCACGGCGTTGCACGCCGCCGGGTGTCGCGCTCATGCGGATGGGCGTGTTGGCAAGGGTCAATGGCCGGTCGGCGCCCGGCTGCTCGGTTTCGACCAGCATCCGGCGTTCCCGGAAGTGCGGGTCGGCGAAGATGTCCGCGGCATCGAAGACCGGGCCATAAGGAATCTCGCCGCCGAGCATGGCGCTCAATTCCGCCTTGGTATGGCGCCCGGTCCATTCGGCGACCATGGCCTCCACCTCGTCGCGGCGGGCCACGCGCGCCTCGTTGGTGGCGTAGCGTTCATCGGTGGCCAGATCGGGGCGGCCCATGTGCTCGACCAGCGGCACCCAGAACCGGTCGTTGGGCACGCCCAGGCTGACGTGTCCATCGCGCGCGGGGAAGAGTCCGAAGGGGCACAGCAACGGATGCCCATTGCCCTCCGGCCGCGGAGCGATTCCGGTCACGCTGTACTGGTACACCGGCCGTTCGCACAAGGCGAGCACGGCATCGACCATCGCCACGTCGACGAACTGCCCCTGCCCGGTGCGCTGCGCATGAAAACAGGCGGAGGCAATGCCGAAAGCCAGGAACATGGCGGGGACCAGATCGCCCACGCCAGGCCCGACCTTGGTGGGCGCGCCATTGATCTGCGGCCCCGTGATGCCCATGACGCCGCCCATGGCCTGCGCCACCGGATCGTAGGCCGGCCAATCCGCATAGGGGCTGCGGCCGCTGCGCGGATCGCCGAAGCCGCGCAGGGCGGCGTACACCAGGCGCGGGTTCTCCTGCGCCAGTTGCTCATAGCCCAGGCCGAGCCGGTCCATGACGCCGGCGCGGTAGTTCTCGACCAGCACGTCGGCGCGCCGCACCAGCCGGCGCAACACCGCCTTGGCCTCGGGCTTTTTCAGGTCGAGCGTGAGTGAACTTTTGTTGCGGTTGATGGACGCGAAATACGCGCCATACCCCCCGTCTTCCAACCGCTGGGCGCCGGGCAGATGCGGGCCCGTGCGGCGCGTGCCGTCGCCCTCGGGCGGCTCGATCTTGATCACCCGCGCGCCCTGGTCGGCGAGCATCATGGTCGCGAAAGGACCGGCCAGCATCCGGGTCAGATCAAGCACGACCAATCCATCCAGTGCGCCAAATGGGTGTATGGACGCAGGCACGGACGCGGGCGCGGATGCGGTCATTTGCCGGCCCAGTGGCTTCTGCGCTTGAGCAGCACCGTGCGCTCGGCCTGCACGCACAGCTTGTCATCCTGATTCACGCCGTAGTGGCGAAAGCAGACGATGCCCGCGTCTTCGCGCTCGGCGGCGCGCGTTTCCAGCACTTCGCTGTAGGCGTAGAGCGTGTCGCCGTGGAACACCGGGTTGGACAGGCGGATCTTGTCGAGCCCGATCTCCTGCAGGCACTGCTCGGCCGTGTCCTGCGCCGCGAGGCCCAGCACCATCGCCAGGTTGATGCCGCCGAAAACCACGCGCTGCGAAAAAATGCCGCCGCCCGCGCGGCGCATCGCGTCTTCGTTGAAATGGCCTTCGGCGGTGTTCATCACCATGTTGGTGATGAGCACGTTGTCCATTTCGGTGACGGTCTTGCCGCGCGCGTGGCGCACCAGCATCCCGGCCTCGAAATCCTCGAAGTAGTTGTTGGCGCTGGTCAGGGTCGATGCCTTCATGTCCGCGCTCCCTGGCGCTTGGCCTGTTTCTCGAAAGCGCGCTCGGCGATCATGGCTTCGACTTCCGATTTGCCCAGCAGGCTGTTGGCGATGATGCGCTGCTGGATTTCCGAAGTGCCTTCGAAAATTTTCGTCAGCCGCGCGTCGCGCCAGTAACGCTCGATCGGGAACAGCTTGGTGTAGCCCGCGCCGCCGAAGATTTGCAGCGCCTCGGAGGTGACCCGCTCGGCCATCTCGGATGCGAAGTACTTGACCATCGAGGCTTCCTTGTCGCAGCGGCGCCCCTGGTCGATTTCGTTGCACACGTAGTACATCAACTGGCGCGCGGCCTCGATCTGCGTGGCCATGGTCGCGATCTTGAAACGGATCGCCTGGTACTCGGCAATGGGCATGCCGAACTGCTTGCGCTCGGTGGCATAGGTGATGGCATCTTCCAACGCGCCCTGCGCAAGGCCAATCGCCCGCGCCGCCGTATGGGCGCGGGCGCCTTCCAGCCCCTTGGCCATGAGCAAGAAAGCCTTGCCTTCTTCGCCCATCAGCCGGTCCGCCGGAACGCGCAAGCCGTCCAGCGCCAGCTCGTAAGTCTTCCAGCCGAAATAGCCGATCTTGGGAATGGGCGCGCCGGTCATCCCCTTGGGGAGGCTGCCGCGCTCTTTCTCGATCATGAAGCACGAGATGCCCATCCAGCGTTTCTCGGCGCTCGGCGGCGCGCTGGTGCGCGCGAAGACCGTCAGGTAATCGGCGCCATCGGCGAAGGTGCACCAGTACTTGTTGCCGGTCAGCACCCACTCGTCGCCATCGCGCACGGCGCGGCATGAAATCGAGGCAAGGTCGGAGCCCGTGTCCGGCTCGGACAAGGCGCTCGCATTGAGGAATTCGCCGCGCACCACCTTGGGCAGATAGTGGGCGCGCATCTCGGGCGACATCGAGGAGCGGATCCATCCGCCCTGCGCGCGCGCCACGATCGAAGCCACCGACATCCATCCGCGCGCCAACTGTTCGCAGATCAGGCAGTACTCGAACATGCCCAGGCCCATGCCGCCGTATTCCTCGGGGACGGTGATGCCGAAATCCCCCATGTCGGCCAGCTTCTGGCGCAGGTCCATCGGGATTTCGCCGTCCGGGCCGTCCAGCGCATTGGCAACCGGCAGCACCTCTTTCATCGTGAATTCACGGGCGGCGTCGCGAATCATGCAACGCTCTTCGGTCATGTAGCCCATTCCGTCTCTTGACATGTTCAGCTCCTTTGTCTCACCAGGTTCGACCGCTTGAAGCGGATCACCTCATCACCGTGCTGGTTGGTACCCGCCGTCTGCCACGTCACGATGCCGTAGCCCGGGCGGTTGGACGCCAGGCGGCGCGCCACCACTTCCGAAGAGGCGTACAGGGTGTCCCCGGGATAGACGGTCTTGAAGTAGCTCAATTCGTCCACGCCCAGGAAGGGGCCGCCGCCCTCGGACAGATCCTCCACCGTGAGCCCGAACACCGTGTTGAAAACCAGCAGCGGGTTCACGGGCGTGTCGCGATGGCCATGCGCAAGGGCAAAGTCCAGGCTGGTGTAGTGCGGGTTGTAGTGAAGCGTCAGCGTCGAGAACAAGGTGTTGTCCGCCGCCGTGACGGTGCGGCCCCAGTGGTGCACGAAACGCCGCCCGACGTCGAAGTCCTCGTATCGGTTGCCGCGTGACCACAGGCGGGCATCGGCCTTGAGCCGCGCCACCGTGTCGCTGGAAGAGGTCATTGCAGGGTCTCCATGAGTGAATCGATTGATGTCATCTGATCGAGGGCCGCCACCTGCGCCAGCAGGCGCTCGAAGCGCGCCGCGCCCAGGACGGGCACGACGATGGTGCGCGCCTTGTCCGACAGGCGCGCCCATTGCGCGGCGGTGTCGGTGGCGGGAACGCCCACGTTGGCCTGGGCCGTCAAGGAGCGGCCGTCGCGCGTGCTCAGCGTCACGGTGGCGCCGTAATGCGACTGGTCCACCGGATCGATGCGCACCCGGCCGCGCAGATCGCCGTATCGCGGATCGAGCGCCGTGCGGTCGACGTAAAGCGCGAGCGATGCGGTGTCCGCGCCGTCCAGCGCGAGCAGCGCCAGTTGGCGGATCGAGAACTTCACGTTCAGGCCGGTGCGCGGGTTGGCGATATCGCACACGCTCAGGTGACCTTTGGGAACGTTGATGACGAGCGCTTCGAGATCATCCAAACCAAGACGATGCCGCAGCCGAAGCTCGCGCATCGCCTCGATGGTCGAATGGGTCAAATAGCAGGCCGCGTGATACTTGAACAGCGTCTCTTCAACGGCGAAGCCCTTGGACGTATCGATGGGCAGCAGGGGCTGTACTTCGTCGGCCTGCGTCCACGCAAAACCCTGAAAGCATTCGATGGCGTCTGGATTGGCGGTGAACCCCCGCGCGGCAAGCTGCGCCGCCATCACGCCGTTCATTGCCGCCTTGCCCGCGTGCAGCGGCTTGGCCATGGTTCCGAACATTGACTTCAGGCCCGCGGCCTGGGTGGCCGCCAGGCCGAGCGCATGGGCCGTGCGCTCAGCGTCAAGGCCCAGCAGGCCGGCAGCCGCCGCGGCCGCGCCGAAAGTGCCGATGGTGCCGGTCGTATGAAAGCCCCGCGCATAGTGGGAGCCGCCCAGGACTTCGCCGATGCGGGACTCGACTTCGTGGCCGATCACCACGGCGCGCAGAAAGTCACGCCCGCTGGCGCCGACTCGCTGCGCCATCGCAAGCGCGGCGGGCATGACGGGCGCGCTGGGGTGGCCGTGCATGCGCGAGGCAACGTCGTCGAAATCCAGCGCGTGCCCTGCGGCGCCGTTGATCAGCGCGGCCTGCAAAGCGCCGCAGACCCGCGCATCGCAGACCGGGCCCCGCGGCGCCTGAGCGCCGGTGCCGTACTCCTGCGCCAGCATGTCCACCAGCGGCTCGGATGCGCCTGCGACGGTGACGGCCAGCCAGTCGAGCGTCGCATGGCGCGCCCACTCGAAAGCCCGCTCACTCAGGGCGTCGCTTCGAGCGGCGGCGATCCATTCGGCAAGCCGGCGCGTGCTGTCGGCGCTTGTCCCGGCCGGGTTTGCAGCCTGCCCATCGGCGGCGGGTCTTTCGGCAGATCTTTCGGATGTGATGGAGCTCACGTGTGCTTGTCTCCTTCAGGGGGATCCAGGGCTCAGGGGCGGAAACGCCCCGTGCTCGCGGTTGGAGCGGAGTATTTATCGATACAGTGATGATGTTCATCACATATGTGATTGATCGGCAATGGGCCGGATTTTTCACAAATCAATCACATATGTGATTGAACTTCGGGAACCAACCCAGACACTGGTGACCCTTGCTGACTCCACGCATTGAATTTCGTATGTACACCTCGCACACCTCGTCTTCACATCCCCGCCGCTCCGTCATGTACGTGCCTGCGGCCAATCCGCGCGCGATGGCCAAGGTCCGAGGCCTGGACTGCGATGTCATCGTTTTCGATCTGGAGGACGCGGTCGCACCCGCCATGAAGGCCGAGGCGCGCCGCCATCTCATCGAGGCTTTTGGCGCCGGCGACTTTGGCGGACGCGAAACGGTCATCCGCGTGAATGCGGTGGAAACCGACAACTTCCCGCTCGACATGGACGCCGTGGCCCGCTGCCGCCCCTGCGCCGTGCTGTTGCCGAAGGTCGAGCGGCCACAGGCGCTTGAACTTCTCGCATCGGCCTGCCGTGCGCGTGGACTGGCCTCATCCCTGCAAGCGTGGGCCATGGTGGAAACACCCGCCGCGATCCTGGATCTGGACTCCATCGCGCGCGAGGGCGCGGCGGCTGCCCTGCCCTTGAGCTGCCTGATCGTCGGCACCAATGACCTGGCCAAGGAAACCGGCGTGGCGACGAGCGACGGCCGAAGCTACCTGATCCCGTGGCTGATGCACGTCGTGCTGGTCGCCAAACGCTGGGGGCTCACGGTGATCGATGGCGTATGGAACGACTTCGGCGACACCGCCGGCTTCGACGCCGAAGCCCTGCAGGGCCGGAAGATGGGCTTCGACGGCAAAACGCTCATCCATCCAACACAGATCGCGCCCGCCAACCGCGCATTCAGCGCGCCACCGGAAGCAATCGAAGAGGCGCGGCGCATCGTCGATGCCTTTGCGCAGCCCGAGCACGCCGGCGCGGGCGTCATCAACCTTGAAGGCCGGATGGTCGAGCGCCTGCACTTGGCGCAGGCCGAACGCCTGCTGGCGATCGATGCCGCGATCCGGGCCCGCGCGGCCGCGAATCAGTCGTAAAGATTCTCAAAAATTCGCCGCGGTTTCCAGCACCGCCGCCAGGATCTTCTTGCGCCGGGGTTGAAGCCGCTGCAAAGGCGCGCCCACGCCGATGCCGAGGCGCTGACCGCGAATCGGCGTTGCAAGGAGCGTCGCAATCACGCCCGCGCCCTGGGTGGCAAGGTTTGCCGACTCGTACCAGCCTTGCTCGCGCGCCTGATGCACGGCGCGCATCGTCTCGGCGATCTTTGCCAGCGGAGCGCCTTTTTCCGCTTCGGCGTTGTAGCGCCGCAGCAGCCGGCCGATCTGGTCATCGTCGAACTGGCTCAGCAGCATGATGCCGAGCGCGGCGTGGTGCATCGGACGCTGCGAGCCCGGCACCAGCGAGAAGCGCAGCGCGTGCTCGGACTCCATCACCGCCACGTACTGCACGAACAGCCCCGAATGGCGCGCAAGTATCGCCGTCTCACCGACTTCGTTGCTCAATTGCCGCAGGGCGTCCCGAATCTCCTGCTGATGCCGGGCGCCCATGGCCCAATCCCCGAGAAAGGACACCCGCACCGACGGACAGTATTCCCGCGTGACGGAGTCGAACTCCATGTAGCCACGCGCCACCAGCGTCTTCACCAGCATCGACAGGCTCGACTGCGGCACGCCCAGCCTGTCGACCATCTCGGCGATGCGCAGCGGCCGCCGCTCGGCTTCGAACAATTCCAGAAGTTCGAACACCCGCATCGCCGACTTCACCATGCCACTTTCCATCTGAAGCTCCCCTTGTTTTTGCGTCGGAACGCCGATTGCCCAGCCGCGTTGAATTCTATGGAGCGATCCTCACTGCTCGTCTTGTTTAACCCTTGAAACGGCAGTTAAAGGCGGCCTCGCCAAGTTGCATCATGGCTCGGGGTAGATCGCAAACAGGCTCTTACGACATCGCACCGCACTTGACATATGTAGCTACGTAGCTATAGTCGAGCGGGATAAACAGGCTCCAAGCGCAACTCGATCTCATACCGAAAGGAACACGCAGTGATGGGCGCCATTCACACCCTCAGCAGCCGGGAATTCGGCCACAACGTCTCCAGCGCCAAAAATCTGGCCAGACAAGGCCCGGTGTTCATCACTGACCGCGGCGATCCCGCGTTCGTACTGATGAGCATTGGCGAATACCGCAAACTCACCGTCGGCGAGCGTGAACTATCGTTACTCGAAGCGATGGACGGCTTGCCCAACTCGGCCGAGGCCGCCGACTTTGAGATTGAGCCCATCGAACTGCAACTGCGCACGGAAGATTGATGTACCTGCTCGACTCCAATGTGCTGTCCGAGCTGCGCCCCGGTAAAGCCGCCCAGTCGCCGATCGTCCGGGCCTGGGCCGCAACGGTACCGCTCAAGCTGTTCTTCCTGTCGTCTATCACCATCCTGGAGCAAGAGGAAGGCGTCCTGCGGGAAGAGCGGCGCATGCCGCCAGGGGGCCAGGCGCTGCGCCGTTGGGCGATGCAGGTGCACGAACTCTTTGCCAGCCGCATCCTCGCCTTCGGCGAGCGCGAGGCCATGCTTTGCGCGCCGCTGCACGTGCCCGACCCAAAAGGCCGGCGCGACTCGATGATTGCCGCTACCGCGCTGGCGCACGGCCTCACCCTTGCCACGCGCAACACCCGCGACTTCGAACGAATCCCCGGCCTGCGGCTGGTGAATCCGTGGGAATTCAAGGCAGAGATGTAGAGATTAGCCCAGACAATGGAGCATCCGCATCAACGACCAATGGCGAGTATGTTTTGTCTGGACAGATCAAGGCCCAACCAACGTCGAAATCGTTGACTACCACTGAGAGCTGACTATGACACGCCCCATCAACCGTACCTGAAAACCCTTCCGACTCGCGCTGAGATAACACGCCGCGTTCATCCACGTGGTGAGTTGGCACACGTTCGCACTTGAGCTTTGGCGCGCCCAAGTAAAAACGGCCTTGCGATAAAGCAAGGCCGTTTTTATGCCAAGTGCAAGCCGGAACAAACTCCCGGCTCCGGTAAAGAGGGCCCCTGCGGCAGGCCCCTCCTCCGGTTGCGTCAATACACCATCAATAGACGATGTGCACTCCTTGCTGGATCAGCAAGTCCGCCACCGTGTTGGCGCCCATCGCCACGTTGTGCCAGACGCCAAAGTTCAGCCCGTCGATCGTCTGCGTGCTGCTGGTCATCCAGCCGCTGCCCAGCGCCACCGCTGACGTGGAGTCGCCGTAGATCATCATGTGCTGACCGCTCGGGGCGCCGTCCATCTGGCTGAGCACGTCCGCCAGGCGCAGCTCCAGCGTGTTGCCGGTGGTCTTGGCGCTAAACAGGCCATCCGGGTCGCC
>CAYTPC010000097.1:0-15576 GCA_964439605.1 uncultured Burkholderiaceae bacterium | reverse complement strand
AGGTCAGCGTCACACGGTCAACATGATCTCGGCCATCAGCAGTTTGGGAGAGCTGCAATTCATGCTGGTCGATGGCAACACCAATGCAGAGGTGTTCAAGCAATTTCTGGAACAACTGATGTTGAATGCCGAACAGTCCATCATCCTGGTGGTCGATGGCTCCCCTATTCATAAAGCCAATCTGGTGAAGGAGTACGTCAAAACAACGCAAGGAAAGCTGGAGTTGTACTACCTGCCGCCCTACAGTCCTCAACTCAATCCTGACGAGCAAGTCTGGAAAAACATCAAGGAGCGAGTGGCCAAGCAATTCCCAAGGGACAAGTATGAAATGCGCACCATGCTGCACAAAGCTCTGAAGAGGCTCCAGAGTTTGCCAGAGATCGTGTGCGGATTCTTTGCTCATCCTGAATGTGGGTTTGTTAACTAAATTAGTTTACTCGTTAGTAGTAGCCCTTGGGGGTGCCGGTCTGCTTGCTACTGTCCGGACAGCTCAGCGAATAGGTCTGCGTCGTGACCCCCAAGACCGTGCCATTCGGAGCGTTCGGATCGATGTTGACCTGACTAAACGCAACCGACGGGGCACCAGGGGTTGGGGTGCCGCACCCCCCAGTCTGCGCCGCAGCGTTGCCCACGCCGGCCAGCGCCATCAGGGCGATGGCGGCGTGCAGGAAGATTTTCCGGGCGGGTTTTCTTTTCCCCTCTCCCGCACGCGGGCGAGGGGCGCAAAACCGCGTGAGCGTGAATAAGCGCAGCAAAACCGCTTTGAAGAAATGGCTCATTTCGTAACTCCTGTATTGCCACGCGCACCGCTTTTCCGTTCAACCGCGGCTGCGGAGCCTGGCGCGCGGATGAAGGGCTGCACTATTGGCCTACTGGTAAGTCAGCGTGAACGTTGCCGCTGCGTTGATGGTTCCAGGCGTCACCTTTCCTCCGGTCGCAATCAATTGCGCCGTCAGCGGAATCTTCCACAAGTCTGTGGTATTGAGGGGCTTGCCGACCAGAATTCCCGCTGTCTGCGTATTGATTTGGAATGTAATAGGAGTACCGCCGTATAAAACATTCAGCATGACCCCGGTTGCGGCGCCAGGGCCGTCGGCGACCGTCAATTTGTCTGTCGCGTTGTTCGGGGTTATCGCATCGGTCATGGCCAATTTGACATTCTTCAACGCGCTGCATTTCAGATCGATACTGAAGGGTCTGGCGCCCGTGGGGTTGAGTTCGGACACTGTCACGGCGCCCAGATCAACCACAATTGGGTTATTCTGCACCGTGCAGGTGGCCGGGGTAAAGGTCGTGCTGCCGAAACCCTGACCTACAGCAGTGTTATTATTACTGTTAGCGATATCCCATGAAAACAGCCCCAAGATGTATCCCGATAGGGTGCCAGATATGTTATTGGCGAGTTTGACGAGATCATATTTCAGGGTGAGCTTGAAAGTAAATGCACTGGTGTTGGTCTGGGGCGGGACAAGGGAGCATATGGCCAAATTATTTTTGGATGTGGCATTGTCCTTGCAAATCTTTGCCGCATTCCCTGTCAGAACCCTGTTGTTGTCGGTAACACTGGTCACCCGGACGCCAACACTTGGCATTGCTGCTGTCGCCCACACGCCATCTACGGAAGAATTCCCCCAAGTAACCGTGGTAAATAGTATGTAGTAGCCACTAGTACTGGCGTCACAGGTTACCGTGTAGTCCTGCGTGTGGCTTACGAGTGTGTCGCCGATCCCTGCGGAAGATGGGAGGTTCACCTGGTTGAACGGGATTTGTAGGGACTGGGGACTGAATGTGCAGTAGCCCGCCATCGCATTGTCCGCCCCAGCCAGCGCCATCAGTGCAATAGCGGCGTGCAGAAAGATTTTCCGGGCCGGCTTTCTTTCCCCCTCTCCCGCACGCGGGCAAGGGGCGCAAAACCGCGTGAACGTGAACAAGCGCAGTAAAACCGCTTTGAAAAAATGGCTCATTTCGTGGTTCCCGTGTCGCCATGCACACTCGCCGCGCCGGAAACGCAGGCCAGTTTCAGGCGCTCGATGCCGGTGGAGGGATCGGCCGCGCCCTTGGTGGGCGGCAGCGCGACGTGCATCGTGCATTGCTCGCCCTGCCCCTGGCCCCAGCGCACCGACAGGCTGGCTTGGTCGCCGGGCAGCCGCGCGTAGATGCGGCCGGCCGGGCCGGCCGAGCCGACCACGTTGCCTTCGCCGTCCACCACGTCGGCGCCGAAGGGCAGCGTCTGGCCGCCGGGCAGGCTGGCGTCGATCAGCACGGCGCGGCCCGCCGCCGTGGCGTAGCGCAGCAGGGTGATGGCGCCCGCGCGCGGGGCGATCTGCTGGCTGGTGGTTTTGAGTTCCACGTCGTGCGAGATGCCGTTCGGGTCGATCGCCACTTCATTGATGCGGTAGGGCGTCAGGTAGGGCAGCACGGCGTGGCCGCTCGAATCGACCACGACGCCGGTGTAGCCGAGCACGCGCGCGCCGGCCGCTTCGGGCGCGGTGACGACCACGGCGACCGTGTCGCTGGTGTAGGGCGAGAGGGTAACGCCTTCGGGGTGCGCCACGATCGAGCCGGACACGCCCGCCGAAAGGTTGTTGTAGCCGCGCCCGGTGCCGTAGCCTGCCATGAGCGAGGCCCTGGAGCCGACGTACTGGCCGTTGAGCGTACCGGAGGTGCCGGCGTCGCCCGGCCCGTGCGAGGCGGTGGCGCCGTAGCTGAACTGGTTGTTTTCGCCCGCCGAGCCCGAAACCATGGTCTGCACGGCGGTGCCGGAGGCGTCATGCGTCAGGTTCGTCATCAGGTTCACCATGCGCCCGGTGGGTTTGCCCAACGGCATCGACAGGCTGAGCATGAAGCGGTTGTCGGTGCGGCCGTGCAGGTCGCGCGTGCGGGCGACCGAAACCGAATAGCCCACCGACTTGAACTGATTGCTGTAACCGGCCTGGAGTTGCGTGTCCTTGGGCTGGCCATTCCAGTAGTTTTGCATGTAGCCGCTCAGGTAGAGCTGCCCTGCGCGCTCGCCCAGCGGCTGGCTCAGCATGAGCGCCAGCCGGCTGCGCGGCCGCCCGATGGTGTCGCTGGACAAGCCGTGCCTGACGGCATCGATCGTGCGCATGGCGCCGCCCATGTCCATGAAGCCGTGGGTCGAAAAACGGTAGGCCGAAATGTTCACGCTGCTGCTCGTTTGCTCGAACAGCTTGCTGTAGCTCGCCCGCATGCTGGTGCCGGACAAGCGGCTGCTGTCGGGCAATTGCGCGCGCGCGCCGGTGAGGTCGAACGCAAGCGCGCCGTAGGGCGTGCCCACCGCGATGCCGCCAAGGGCGGACGTATAGCGTTCGCTGGCCTGAACGCCGCCGTAGCCGGTGAGCATATTGCTCAGGCCGCGCTGGTACGTGGCTTCGAAAAGCTTGGGCGTGAAAGACAGCCAGGTATTGCGCAGCGTACCGGCGGTCACGCTGTACTTGTGCGAATCCGGGCGCAGGAGCTGCGGCACCGCGGCATAGGGCACGGTAAAGGTGCGCACCCGCCCGTCGCCTTCGGTGATGGTTACGTCCAAGTCGCCGCCGTAGCCGGTTGGGTACAGGTCGTCGATGACGAAGGGGCCGGGCGTCACGGGCGTGTCGTAAATGACCATGCTGCCCTGGCGGATCGTTACGCGCGCGTTGGTTTCGGCAATGCCGCGCACCACCGGCGCATAGCCGCGCTGCGAATCGGGCAGCATGCGGTCGTCGGAGGCCAGCCGCACGCCCCGGAACGATTGGGAACTGAACAGGTTGCCCTGGGTGTTGCCGTCGCCGAGCAACAAGCGCCCCATGATCGAAGGCAGTTCGCGTTCGACGTAGGTATTGATGTTCCGGTAGGGCATCTGCGCCGAGTTGGGCGCCCCCGATCCGGATTGCCAGTTCTTGGAGCCCTGGTGCCGGAAATGCCAGTCGCCAACATTGAACCCGGCATTCAGGCCGAGGTAGGCGGAATTGGCCGTCGAGCCGGCCGTGCTGTTGCGATAAGCATTGGCCGTGTAATTGAGGATTCCGCCGGTCACGCCGGAATCCCACAGCTCGGGGCTGACGTAACCGCGCGGCGCGCGGCGCAGGGCCGCCTGCGGCAGGGTCAGGTTCAGGCGCAATTCGCCCGTATCGAATTCGGCCTGCGCATTGGGCAGCAGCTCTTCCAGCACGGGGCAGGCCGCCGGGTCTTCAAATACTTTCAGCGCCGAGGGATCGAGCTGGTTCCAGTCCAGGCCCACCTGGTCGAGCAGCGCGCGCGTCATGCACACCCGCCCGCGATCGGGGTCGGCGCCGGGTTTGACCGTGAGGTCGGTGCGGCCCAGTACGCGGCCATTGAGGTAAAGCTCGACGCGATACTGGCCCGGCAGAATGGGGTTGCCCCTCTCGAACCGGGTTAGGTCAATGCTGGCGCGCGCTTGCGGCAAGAAGAATTCGGTGCTGAACTCGACCGGGGCCTGCTGGGCGGGCGCCGGACGCACCGCCGCGACAGTGGTGGGAGCGTCCGTGGCGGCAAGCGCCTGCCCGGCAACATATAGCGCGATCAGGGCGGCAACGCCTCTGCTCACGCCGGAAAGCCGGCTTGCGGGTGAAGCAATGGCTTGCGTTTTGGTGAGCGGTGAGGACAAAGCAATCTCCTGCCGGCGCGTGCGCCGAATCGTGCATCGAGTAAATCGAAGGGGAAGCGGGGGAAAGGCAGGCATGGCGCATGCCCCCCGTAGTAACCGTCAGCGTTTATCGGGCGGGAACGCGGCTGGCACGTGCGCGCCGTAGTCGTTGACGGTTTCGAACTGAACGCGCGGCTGGTCCTGGGGCAGTTCGAGCAGCCCTTCAAGGACGAACTCATGCTGCCCGCGCGGGGGAACCATGTCGGCGGCGCCTTCATAGGTCTTGCCTTTGACTTCCACGCTCGCCTGCACCACGTTCACGTGATACGGCGTCGGATTTTTCGCCACCAAGACGATCTGCTTGCCGTCTTTGGACGAACGCGCCAGCGACCACGTGAGCTTGGCCGGCGCCTCGTTGGCATCGCCTTCCAGCCCTGCGGGGCGGAAAAACAGCTTGATGCGCGTGCGGAACGCCAGTTGCAGACGGTTCTGGCTTTCCTCGTCGACGACTTTCGGCTTGGGCGGAACTTCGAGCACGTTCAGCCAATAGACCGATTCGCGGTCGGACGCCAGCGGCTCCTGGGTATAGACCAGGCGCAGCGTCTGGCCCTTGGCCGGATCGAGGCGAAAGACCGGCGGCGTCAGCGTGAACGGCATGGGCCGCTGCTGCGAGGTGACGCTCGGGTCGCCATCGTCGATCCACGCCTGCACCAGCGCCGGGACGGCGCCGTTGTTGTTGAGCTTGACCGAGACTTCGCGCGCATTGGCCGGGTAGATCACCCGCGTGCCGGTGATGATGACGCTGGCGTTCGCCAGCGTTGCCGCACCCAGGCCAATGGCGCAAGCCATTGCGATTCGCTTGAGAAAACCGTATTTCATAAAAATAGCCTGCCTTCCCTGAAATCAGGGCCGACGGCGCGGAATGCGCCGCCAGCCGAGGACAAGTTACTGATAAATGATCGTGAACGGCAGAACGCTAGCAACCATTCCCGGCGTTACCGGCCCGGCGGGCGAGAAGTACCGGACAGTGTAGTCGAGCCTTGCGGTCTCATTGGCGATGACGCTGTTCGTCGCATCGAGCTGGCTGGGATCGCCCAAGAGGATCCGCTCACCCGTCACCCTGTCGAGCACTTCCAACTGAACGTTCGTTGCGCCGGAGTTGTCTTGAGCACCCTCCAGGATGTTAAGCAAACGCCCGCTCGCGGTGATCGTTGCCTTATGGTTCTCGAACTCCGCTACGACTTTTTTCCCATTCCCCCCAGCGCAGCCCGTCAGAGAGATGGAAAAGTTGGTGTCGCCCGCCGTCACATCCGCACCAGACAGGGCGTGGACGGCAATATTCGGCAGCCTGACGATTGAACCCGAAGCACTTTCCACCAGGGGCGTGCAAGTCACATCCACAACTGATCCGTTGAAAGTGATCTCGCCGTCAGTGGCGTGAGCGGCTGTCGCAGCCATACCGAAGCAAGCGATCGCGGCGAGGGAAGTAAGAATCTTTTTCATTTGAAACTCCTATGAAAAGTTAAGCACAAGGTTTAACAAGTCACGACTCAGCCGATCCTTCAACTGCGTACCAGGTCATCGATCCGTGACGGTCTTCCCGGAGAGACGTGAGGGGTCACCTCGCCATCTTCCGGAGACATCTAACATGTGACTTTTTGTGTCTCATGTATCGATGTCTTGGCTGTATCTTAACGCAAACTCGTATCAATTTGTAGCTTCGAGCAGCATTTGTTGCAAATTTGTATGTAAGTGTTGCATAACTGTGAACTTGTTACGCTTTCTTGTCTGAAAACGCCCAAACCAGAGGAAAACAGCGGCCGAAGCGGCTGAATGAGCCCTATCCGTACCGTGACGGGCGCGCCAAGCGCGGCGCTGGCGGCTGGATGGCATGCAGCCATTCCGATTACTGAGCTTGATCGAAGCCGGAAACCGTTGCGCCCCTGTGAACTTGCCAAAGCAAAGAGAGGCTGAACCGTTGTTTTCAGGCTGAAGCACTTGTGTGCTCCTGTAACGATCCTCTTGGTTTTGCAAGAGGAATCCGTCAATTATACCCCAAAAAAGCGGCGTACGCGAACTATTTATGACGGAAAGCAACTAAATGGGACAAACCGTGCGATTTTCCACATGCGAAGTATGCGCTTAATCAAATGTCCCAACGTTTTACAGGGACAAAGTTTGGTAGAGCTAGTGTGCGTTCACTCGAGTCACGCCCTAGTGCGCTCCTCGCGCCCACCGCTTCAGATGCAGAGGTAGTGTGCGTTTACTCGAATCGCTCCCTCTCCCCTGCCCGTTTCCCCAAGGGGCGAGGGGGGGAACCGGGCCGCGCGCGATCGGTTACAGGCTGCGCGTCGCGTAGACCGCGGCCTGCACGCGCGAGGTCAGGTTGAGCTTGCGCAGGATGTGCTGCACGTGGATTTTTACGGTGGCTTCGGCGATGTCGAAGGTGCGGGCGATTTCCTTGTTGCTCGCGCCACGGGCGATTTCGCCCAGGATCTGGCGCTCGCGCGGCGACAGCGTGTGCACCGGGTCGGCCGGCATGGAAGACAGCGGATCGCCCCGGCCCCGCAAGGCCTGGTAGGCGGTAACGAGCTTGCCGGTCATTTCGGGGCTGATCGGCGATTCGCCGCGCATGACGCGCATGATCGATTCGGTCAGCGTTTCACTGTCCACCGTTTTGAGAAGGTAGCCGCTGGCGCCGCGCTGCAGCGCGGCCGCAAGGGTCTGGCCGTCTTCACTGACGGTGAGCATCAGGATCTTGGCGCGCGGGGCCGCTTCACGCAGGCTCTGCAGCGCATCGATCCCCTGCACGCCGGGCAGGTGGTTGTCCAGCAGGATCAGGTTCGGCTGCAATTCGGCCGCGCGGCGCTGGGCCTCGCCGGCGTCGCCCGCCTCGCCGACGACGACGAGGCCCGGCTTGGCCGCCAGCAGCGCGATCAGGCCCCGGCGCAAAAGGGTATGGTCATCGACCACGAGGATGCGGATCTGCGTTTCCATGTTCATGGCATCTACTCACGAAGAAGATGTTTCAGACGGCTGTTCGACGGTGTGCGCCGGTAGCGTCAATATCACACAGGTACCGGAACCGAGTACCGATACTGCCTCAACCACGGCGCCAATAGATTGCGCCCGCTCACGCATGATGCGTAATCCGACGTGGGTCTCGTCGCCGATGGGCCGATTGACGTCAAATCCCTGACCATCGTCACGGACTTCGAAGCGCCACACGGGTTCTTTCTGGACTTCGATCCAGACTTGCTGGGCATGCGCGTGCTTGCGCACGTTCGACAGGGCCTCTTGCACGACGTGCAGCACCTGCACCTGCACGTCGGCCGGCAGGGGCAGCCCTTCGCCCTCGACCGACAGATGGGTTTGCAGGCCCGTTTGGTGCTCGAATTTGGTGAGCGTGGTGCGCAATGCGGGCACGATGTCTTCGATGTTGGTGCGGGTGCGGAAATGCACCAGCAGTTCACGCACGTCGGCCAGGCTTTCGCGGATGCCGGCATCGAGCTCGCCGAGCGAGGCATCGGCCGCCGCCGTGTTTTTGCGCTGCAGCGCATCGCGCAGCAGGCCGGCCTGGATTCTCAGGAACGACAGGCTCTGCGCGATGGAGTCGTGCAGTTCGCGCGCGAGCAGGCCGCGCTCTTCGGCCACCGCGGCTTCGAGTTCGAGCGCGCTGACGCGCAGGTTTTCGATGGCGCCGGCCAGGTGGCTGGCGAGCGCTTCGAGCAAGGCGCGGTCTTCGGCGCCGAGGGCGGGTTCCTTGCGATAGAACAGGTCGATTTCACCGGCCACCCGCTCGTGCAGCCGAACCGGCACGCTGACCAGGAACTCAAAGCCGGCGCGTTCGCAGTGCCCCAGCCGGCGCAGGGGCTGCTGCGCCGTCGCGATTGGAATGACGCGGGTCTGGGCTTCGCCGCGCGGCTGTCCGCAAAAGCAATCGCCGGCCGGCACGCAGTGCTCGGCGGCGGCCATGTCCTGCGGCCAGCCATCGGAGGCCAGCAGCAGATAGTGCTGGTTCAATTCGTCCGACCAGCGCACCGCGGCGGCGTCGGCGTGCGCCACTTGCCGCATCTGGCGCGCATAGCCCTGCGCCAGTTGTTCGAGCGAGGTCGCATTGGCCGAGAAGGCGGCCGCTTCGTAGAGCGCGGCAAGGCGTTCGCGCTCGGTTTCGAGGCCGAGGGTTTTTTCTTCGACGCGCGCTTCGAGGTCCTGATAGAAGGCCTGCAGCGTTTGCGCCATCTGGTTGAATTCGGCGGCGAGCGTGCCGAATTCATCGTCGCCCTGGACGCGCACGCGCGCCGACAAATCGCCCTCTTGAATGCGCCCGACCCCCGTCTGCAGTAGTGAAAGCGGACTGAGCACGAAGACGTAGGCCGCGTAGATCAAGGTGACGGCGCTGGCGACGACCATCGCGGTGATCAGGAACTGGAAGGTGTTGAGCAGGGCCATCCAGTATTCGATCTGGCGTTCGACCGCCGTGACGAAGACGTCGATCTGGCCGGCGAAATCCCCGGCCTGGGCGGCCAGCACGTTTGGCGGCGGCGGCGAATTGCTGGACCAGGGCCCGCGCAGCGCCTGCCATTTTTGCTGTACGTTGGCGAGCGCGTCGCGCGAGGAGGCGTCGTGCGGCACGAACAGGGGCCGTGCGGGGTCTCCGTGAAAGAGCAGGTCGAGCGAGGAATCGAAGCCGGCAATGTAGTCCGGCACCCGGGATTGGTCACCCCCCGAGAGCGACTGGGCCAGACGCCAAGTCTGCATGCGCAGCCTGCCGGCCTCGTTGACCGCGGCGGCGCCCCCCTGTAATTGCCAGGTGACCCAGAGCGTGAGCCCGATCGAAGCCAGCGCCATGAGCAGTAACAGACCGCCGATGAGGCCAAGCTTGGTCGCCAGGGACAGGGACTGCTTTTTATACACGCTCACACTCTATACATATTCACACTCCATTCATACTCATACTCGATTAACCCTGGTCAAGCTTGGGTTAGTTACTACGTACTATTACGGTTTTCTGTGCGGTAGTACGGAAGGCGCGTACGGAAGGCGCGTACGGAAGGCGCGCAAGGAAGGCGCGTAAGGAAGGCGCGCAAGGCAGTCAAGCTGAGGGTGGCGGCTTGACGCCGCGCCGCACCGCCATTTCGCAGCCCATGGCATCGAGTTCGGGCGGCGCGAAGAGCGCCCGCGCGGCCGGATAGGCAAACGCTTCTTCCGCGCGGATGTGGCCTCTGTAGAGCGCCGCGAAGTGCCGTGAGCGCCGCTGGACCAAGGCCAGGCGCGCGCCGGACCAGCGCTCTTGCGCCAGGGCTTGCAGATCGACGCGCACACGCTGCCAGATGTGGCTCATCACGCGGTGTTCGCGCTGCAGCCGGGCCACCAGCGCGGCATCGGACGCAAGGCCCTGCGCGTTCAGGCGCGGGAAGATGTGGCGTTCTTCATCCTCGTGGTGCGCGGGGCCGGCGATATCGAAATAGCGCAGCAGATCGCGCGCCGCGTCACGGGCCTGCGCATCGCCGCCGCACCGCGCCAGATGCGCCGCAAGCCGTTCGAACAGCCCCAGCATGCGCTCGACACGTTCGTGGCAAGCCTGCAGCATTTCAAAAGGCTGGTCGAAGCCAGCGGCGGGCGCTTCGTTCAAGTTCATTAGAGCGGTTTCGATTTAGTTGATTACAGCCCCGCCTTTATTCGTGTCATTCTGCGCGAAGTCGCGGAATCCATGCGGCGTCTGGATTCTGCGACTTCGCTTCGCTCCGCGCAGAATGACGATGGAGCGAGTGATACGTAAATACCTGAACGAAAAATGCCCTAAAACGGCCATGCGTAACCTCTCAGAACGTGTTGACGATCTCGGTTTCCCAGTGCGCCGCGCCCCATGAAACTGGCGCGACAAAGCCCAGGAATCCCGTGGCACGGCTTGACCGGGCCACTGGGATTGCCCCCGGAGAGGGGGTTGGCGTAGCGACACGAAGTGCGCGAAGCCTGGGGGTGAACATTACCCCGGACGTCCATCGATGCGCGGACGGCCCAGCCAGCTGCCATACCGCAAGGCCCAACCCACGGTCGCCATCAGCCATGCGCCGATCGCGCACAACAGCAGGTGCATTTCCACCGCGCCCCACAGCGCCGCCGTGAGCCGCAGCAAGGCCGCCGCCTGCAGCAGCCAGTACAGCGTCCAGGCCAGGTCGTCAGCCGCGAGCGGGCGGCCGCTATGGCCGGCGGCCACGCGCGTCGTCATCGCGATCAGCGTCGCGCCCAGGTAACCCATCGTCAAGGCGTGCAGCGGCGCAAGCCCCAGGCCCGGATGCCCCAGCGCCTGCAGCGCGTGCGACAAAGCCAGCAGCGCCATCGCAAGGCCCAGCCAGACGAACCCGCCATACAGCATCGCGAGCAGCCGGATGCGCAAGCTCTGCACCAGCCCCCAGCGCACCGAGACCCACAGCAGCAGCACGCCAACCGGCGCTTCCACCGCCGCCTGGACCCAGCGCAGCGCGGCCGGCAGCGGCCACCAGAATAGTTCGGCCACCATGCCCGCGCCCGCGAAAGCCAGCGCCCCGAGTTGCAGCCACAGCAGCCAGTTGGGCCGCCAGGCATCGAGCACGGGCAGCGCCGCCGCCGTGAAGAAGGGAATCATCCGATGCGAGACGGTGGCAAAAGTCGGCGCGAACCAGCCCCACAGGAGCACTTGCGTGATGGCCCGCACACCGGAATATTCGCCGCTGGCCAGCGCGAATACGATGGCCCACAGCGCCAGGGCGCCGATGCTGCTGGCCCATGCGACCGCGAAGGCATGGGTGCGATCGGGTACCGTGCTCGCGCGCAACAGCCGCACGAAGCGCAGCGCGATCGCACTCCAGCCGGCCGCGACGAAGGCCACTCCCAGCGCGGCCAACCCGGCCACCCAATGAAAACCGGCCAGCGCGATGGGCCAGCCGGACAACATCAAGAGCACCGGCGCCAGCAGGCTGCGCGCCTGGACCGGCGGCTGCCCGAGCCAGCGCGGCCCGGCGGTAAACAGAAAACCGATAATGAACAGCGGCATGAATCCGGCCGACATCAACAAGCCATGCGCGATCGGCGGCGCCACCACCCACGGCAGCGCAATGCCCGCCGCGCGCGTGGACAGCACGACGGCCCACCACAGCGCACTGAGCGCAAAAACAAGGGCCGCCGCGAAAAAGCCCAGACGGTGCGGCGCACTCAGCAACCGGCTTGCACGCCAGCGCATGTCGGGCCGTTCAGGAGACATGAGGGGAGCCATTGAAAAGAAAGAAATGACAGTTCGCGGGCAGCCTGGGAGCTGGGCTCTGAGGGCTGGAAATTATGTGCGGCATTTTCTTCCACACCAGGCAATCCCTGAATAACCCCTCGCGGCGTCCGCGCTTGGCTGATACACTGGCGCGCTTCACCACGCGCGCCCCATGGACTATCCAGGCAATATTTTCGTAGTGGCGGCACCCAGCGGCGCCGGCAAGTCGAGCCTGGTCAAGGCATTGATGGAGCTCGACACGGCCGTGCAGCCTTCGGTTTCGCACACCACCCGCGCGCCGCGCGGCCAGGAAAAGCACGGCCGCGAGTATTTTTTCATCTCGCACGCCGAGTTCGACGCGATGGTCCAGGCCAAGGCCTTCGTCGAATGGGCTCACGTACACGGCCAGCGCTACGGCACCTCCAAGCGCGCAATCGAAGAACGCATCGCCCAGGGAACGGACGTTATCCTTGAAATCGACTTCCAGGGCGCGCTGCAGATTCGCGACACTTTTGCGAACGCGGTGCTGATCTTCATCCTGCCGCCCAGCCGGGAAGAACTGCGCGCCCGCCTGGAACGCCGAGGCGAGGACGATGACGAAACCATCGAACTGCGCCTGCGCAACGCGGCCGACGAAATGGCATGCGCCAGCAAATTCGACTTCGTTATAATTAATGAGTTATTCGAACTGGCGCTTTTCGACCTGAAAGCGATCATTCACGCACAGCGGTTGCGTTATGCGGTTCAGCGCCGTTTGCGTGCAGAAACTTTCGCCGCGCTGAACATTCCCTGACACCGACTTCATCTCACCGTCCCATGGCCCGTATCACCGTCGAAGATTGCCTGCAACAGATTCCCAACCGGTTCCAGCTCGTGCTGGCGGCGACTTATCGCGCCCGCATGCTCAGCCAGGGCCACGCGCCGCGCATCGAGAGCAAAAACAAGCCGGGCGTGACGGCGCTGCGCGAGATCGCCCAAGGCAAGGTCGGCCTCGAAATGCTCAAAAAGGTACCGACCTGAACCCTTGCCCTTGTCCGGTTCCTAAAAAAAGCACCGCAAACGGTGCTTTTTTTGTACTCTTGCGCATGCAACACGCACCGCATGAGAGAGATTAAAGAGTTGAAGGATGAGCGCCGCCGCTCCTTCCCCGCCTGAAGTTCCCGGTGCCGGCGTATCACCGACGCCGGCGGCGCTGAACGCGGCCGCGGCCAGCTTCGCGGCATTGACGGCCAAGCTCGATTACCTGAGCGCCGAGGGCATCGAGCAGGTGCGCCAGGCGTACCGCTTCGCCGATCAGGCGCATCTGGGGCAGTTGCGCAACAGCGGCGAGCCGTACATCACCCACCCGATTGCCGTTGCCGCGCAATGCGCCGAATGGAAGCTCGATGCGCAGGCGCTGATGGCCGCGCTGCTGCACGACGCGATCGAGGATTGCGGCGTTACCAAAGCCGCGTTGATCGAATGTTTCGGCACGCCGGTGTCGGAGCTGGTCGATGGATTGACCAAGCTCGACAAGCTGCAATTCAACACGCGCGAAGAGAGCCAGGCCGAGTCTTTCCGCAAGATGCTGCTGGCGATGGCGCGCGACGTGCGCGTCATCCTCATCAAGCTGGCCGACCGCACCCACAACATGCGCACGCTGAACGACGCGCCGCGCGAGAAGTGGGCCCGCATTGCGCGCGAGACGCTGGAAATCTACGCGCCGATCGCCAACCGCCTGGGCCTCAATGAGACCTACCGGGAGTTGCAAGACCTGTCGCTGCGGCATCTGCTGCCCTGGCGCTACTCGGTACTGTCCAAGGCGATGGCCAAAGTGCGCAACCGGCACCGTGACCTGACCCAAAAGATTCAGCGCGAGGTCGAGGCCGCTTTTGCCGCGGCCAGCCTGACGATACGGTTCGCCGGGCGCGAGAAAACGCTGTATTCGATTTACCGCGAGATGAAGGGAAAACGCCTGAGCTTCGCCCAGGTGACCGACACCTGCGGTTTCCGGCTGATCCTGCCTTCGGTGATCGACTGCTACACGGGGCTGGGCATTCTGCATCAGACATACAAGCCGCTGCCGGGCAAATTCAAGGACCACATCGCCATTCCGAAAGTCAACGGCTACCAGTCGCTGCACACCACGCTGGTGGGGCCGGCGAGCGTGAACGTTGAATTCCAGCTTCGTACCGAGGCGATGCATCTGGTGGCCGAATCGGGCGTCGCGGCCCACTGGCTGTACAAATCAACCCCCTCAGGCGCGGCAAGCAACGAGCGCCAGGGCGCCAAGTGGGTGCAGTCGCTGCTGGACATTCAGGACGAAACGCGCGACGCGACCGAATTCTGGGATCACGTCAAGGTCGATCTTTTCCCCGACGCGGTCTACGTGTTCACGCCCAAAGGCCAGATCCTCGCACTGCCGCGCGGGGCGACCGTGGTCGATTTCGCCTATGCGATTCACAGCAGCGTCGGCGACCATACCCTGACCGCGCGCATCAACGGCGATCAAGTGCCGCTGCGCACCGAGCTGCGCAACGGCGACGTGATCGAGATCATCACCGCGCCGGTATCCACCCCAAACCCGGCGTGGCTGGGCTTCGTGCGCACCGGCCGTGCGCGATCGAAGATCCGCCACTACCTCAAAACGCTCGCGCAAGCGGAGTCCGAAGGGCTGGGTGAAAAGCTGCTCGCGCAAGCCTTGCGCGCCGAAGGATGGGGCACCTTGCCCGGCGACGAGCCCGAGCAGCAGGCCGTGTGGGAAAAGCTCCTGCGCTTTACCGGCAACCGCTCACGCGCCGAGTTGATGACCGACATCGGCATGGGCAAACGCATCGCCAGCATCGTGGCCAAGCGGCTGATGGTGCTGCTGGCCGAAAGCGGCAAGAAGCGCGATGCGCTGATGCTCAGCCGCGAACGCTTCACCGCGCACGAAACCGTCTCGCAAGGCGCCGTGACGCTGGACGGCAGCGAGAACTCCTCGATCGTGCGATTCGCGCAATGCTGCCGCCCGATTCCAGGCGACGAGATCGTCGGCTATCTCGGCCACGGCGAGGGCCTGATCGTGCACACGGCTCAATGCACGGTCGCCCAGCGGCTGCACGACAAGGATGCCGAACGCTTCTTCGCCGTCGAATGGGCCGACGAGCCGGTGCGCCCTTTCGAGACCAGCCTGATCGTCACCGTGCGCAACGACAAAGGCACGCTCGCCCGCGTAGCCGCTGCGCTATCGGGCGCCGAAGCCGACATCACGCACGTTGAAATGACCGACGAGACGCCGCAGGATTCGGTGGACCTGTGTTTCGTGATCGCGGTACGCGATGGAGCGCACCTCGAAGCGGTGCTGCGCGCCGTCCGGCGCACGCCCTCGGTGCTCAAAGCGGCCCGTGGCGGCTCCGCCACCCACCCGCCCCGGGGGCAGTTGCCGTCCCAGGCGGGGTGAGGAGTTCATCCCCGGCGACGGGGCCTATCCGATCGAGTTCGTCATGAACTTCGGTGCGATTTCCGTTACAAGGTTTACACGAAGAAGGGTGTACCCGCGTGGCATTCACCCGAAAATGCCTCGCAGGTTCCTTTTTACGTAAGCCGTGCATCGCTAGGGCGGTTTCGGTTCAGTCATGAACAGTCAGTGTGATGACGTCATTGCGCGCTCCGTCGCGGAATCCATGCGGCGTCTGGATTCTGCGACTTCGCTTCGCTCCGCGCAGAATGACGATGGAGCGGGTGATACGTAAATACCTGAACGAAAAAT
>CAYTPC010000096.1:0-7574 GCA_964439605.1 uncultured Burkholderiaceae bacterium | reverse complement strand
TCTTGGGACATGACGAGGGCCTCGGTAGAATGAAACAGTTCTTTCCATTACTTTTCAGAGGTAGCTGTCATGGCTCTCGTCTCAATGCGCGAATTGCTGGACCACGCCGCCGCCAACGGTTACGGCATTCCGGCTTTCAACGTCAACAACCTGGAACAGGTGCAGGCCGTCATGGAAGCGGCCAAAGAGACCGGAGCGCCGGTCATCCTGCAGGCCAGCGCCGGGGCGCGCAAGTACGCGGGCGAATCTTTCATCAAGTACCTGATCACGGCAGCCGTCGAGGCGTATCCGGACATTCCGCTGGTCATGCACCAAGATCACGGCCAGAGCCCCGAGGTATGCAAGGGTGCGATCGATCTGGGCTTTTCCTCGGTCATGATGGACGGTTCGCTGCTGGCCGACGGCAAGACGATTTCCAGCTATGAGTACAACGTCGAGGTGACCGGGAAGGTGGCCGAGATGGCACACAAGGTCGGCGTCACCGTCGAGGGCGAACTGGGCTGCCTGGGCTCGCTCGAAACGATGCGCGGCGACAAGGAAGACGGCCACGGCACCGATGCGACGATGACACGCGATCAACTGTTGACCGATCCCGAACAGGCCGCTGATTTCGTCAAGAGGACGCAGATCGACGCGCTCGCAATCGCAATCGGTACCAGCCACGGCGCCTACAAGTTCACCCGCAAGCCCACGGGCGACATCCTGGCGATCGACCGCATCAAGGAAATCCACCGCCGCATCCCGAACACGCATCTGGTGATGCACGGCTCGTCGAGCGTGCCGCAGGAGCTGTTGGCGATCATCCGCCAGTACGGCGGCCAGATGAAGGAAACCTACGGCGTGCCGGTCGAGGAAATCCAGGAAGCGATCAAGCACGGCGTGCGCAAGATCAACATCGACACCGACATCCGCCTGGCAATGACGGGCGCGGTGCGCAAGTTCATGGCCGAGAACCCCGAGAAGTTCGACGCCCGCGAATGGCTCAAGCCCGCGCGCGAAGCGGCCAAGCAGGTGTGCAAGCAACGGTACATCGAGTTTGGCTGCGAAGGCCAGGGCGCCAGGATCAAAGGCGAGACGCTGCAAACGGTGGCCGCCAAGTACGCACGGGGCGAACTGGCGCAAAAGGTGGTTTGAAGCAGCGCCGCAAACCGCCCGAAAAAACTTCGCCTAACCCATGTCCTCCCTTCACACCACCACCCTCCACAGCCTGCCCTTGCTCGCGCGCGGCAAGGTACGCGACAACTACGCGGTCGGCGATAACCGCATTCTGATGATTGCGAGCGACCGGATATCGGCTTTCGACGTCATCATGGGCGAGCCGATTCCCGGCAAGGGCGAAATCCTCACACAGATGGCGTTGTGGTGGTTTAGCCGTCTGGACCACCTGTGTCCCAATCACCTCACCGGTCAGGCGCCAGAGAGCGTGGTTGCGCCTGACGAGGTTGATCAGGTGCGGGGCCGCTCGATGCTGGTCAAGCGCCTCAAGCCCCTGCCGGTCGAGGCGGTGGTGCGCGGCTACCTCGCGGGCAGCGGCTGGAAGGAATATCAGGAAAGCCGCAGCGTCTGCGGCGTGCGCTTGCCCGAAGGGCTGAGCAACGCCAGTGCGTTGCCGCACCCGATCTTCACCCCGGCAGCCAAGGCGGCCGTGGGCGAGCACGACGAGAACATCACTTACGAGCGCATGACCGAAACGGTCGGCCCCCGGCTCGCCGCGCAAATCCGCGACACCAGCATCGCCTTGTACGAAACCGCCGCCGGCATTGCGCGCACCAAGGGTTTGATCATTGCCGACACCAAGTTCGAATTCGGCCTGGACACCGACGGTACGCTGGTGCTGATGGACGAGGTGCTGACCCCCGATAGTTCGCGCTATTGGCCCGCTGAAGCTTACGAAGCGGCACTTGCCGCCGGCGCAAACCCGCCGAGCTTCGACAAGCAATTCGTGCGCGACTGGCTTGAGGCGGTGCGCATCAACGGCAAGCCGTGGGGCAAGACACCACCTGCGCCGCGCCTGCCGGCCGAAGTGATCGAGAAGACCGCCGCCAAATACCGCGAGGCGCTTGCGCGGCTGACGGGCTGATTAAACCCCGCAACGTTCGGTTTGGGCTGCGGATTGGTGGACATGCTGTTGCTCGCTTCCACCCTGATGACGCCGGAAGCCGAACTCTGGACGCTGGACAAGCGGCTGAGCGCGATAGCGCAGCGGTTTGGCGTGATATACCGCCCCTGCGTGCACGACGGTCACTGATCCTTCGCCGCTTCAAACTTGGCCAGTGTCTGGCCGTTCGTATCGAGCAGCCAAAGCACGGTGTCGCTCACACGATAACCCGTCGTGGCATTGAGCGCCGCGAGAAAGCCCGCTTCGAGTTCGTTGCGCTCGGCGCTGAGGCAGGCCATGCGCGTCACGGCAATCGTGCCGAACTGCAACTGGTTGCCTTGCCGTTCGTAGCTGCTGGCAATGCGATTGCAGCCGCCCATGCCGCTCATGTGTGTGCCGTCGAAGGTCAGTTGCGGGCTATTCTGCGGGTTGGCCGCATTCGCCACGGGCTGCATGCCCAGGGCGGTCAGGAACCAAACGCGCGATTCAATCGGTTCGTCAAGGCTAATGCTGCTGGCACAACCCATGAGCGCGGCGGCGCAGACCACAAGCGCGGCGGCATGGCGAATGGTGCGTAAAACAAAAGAGTGCATGGCGGTTCCTCGATTCCCCTGCGCCTCCCAGAAACGGATCATTTCATACCAAAAAACAAACCCACGAATCGATACTTTATCCATTTTCCAGCTCGGAATTTGTACCAACGTCGCAATGGATTGAAAAATGGCACACTCTCGATGGTATCTTTTCACATATCGTGCAATCGCCGGACACGGGCAATACGAATCTGATCATAGAGGAGTTGTTTTATGAAACGAGTGAGTTATGTTTTTGGCGCCATTGCTGCCGCATCGATCCTTGCCGGATGCGCGGGAACCGACACTTCGGCGCTGGCCGGCGCAGGCGTGTCGATGTTTCAGGCGGCGAGCCTGACGGATGACCAGGTCAAGTCCGTCTCGGACCAGGCATGCGCGGAATCGGACAAGAAGAACCAGGTCGAAGCCGCCAACGGAAAATACACCCAGCGCCTGAACAAGATCATGACCGGCCTCAGGGACAGCGGCGTACCGGTGCAATCGAAGGTTTACCTCACCAAGGACGTGAATGCCTGGGCGATGGCCAACGGCTGCGTGCGTGTTTATAGCGGACTGATGGACATGATGAACGACGACGAAGTACGCGGTGTGCTGGGCCACGAAATCGGTCACGTGGCGCTGGGTCACACCAAGACGGCCACGCAGGTGGCGGCCGCCGCGTCGGCCGCGCGCGGCGCACTTGCATCCGGTTCAGGGGTGGTGGCGACCTTGTCCGCCTCGCAATTGGGCGACTTGACCGAGAAGCTGATCAACGCACAGTTCTCGCAGAAACAGGAAACCGCCGCGGACGATTACTCCTTCGACCTGCTCAAGAAAAACGGCGCCAACCGCCAGGGCCTGGTCACGGCCTTCCAGAAGCTCGCCACACTCGACAACGGCAAGTCCAGCATGTTCAGTTCGCACCCCGGTTCAGCCGAGCGCGCGCAGCACATCTCATCGCGCCTGAGCAAGGAAAAATAAGCTGCGCCCGGCGCAGCCATGAAAAAAGGCGGGCCACGGCCCGCCTTTTTTTACCTCAACTGAGCACCACACTGCTCAGGCGCCGGCGGTAAGTTGCCACCGTGGGGTCGTCAGGTGGAATCTGGCCGTCGGCGACTTTCGGTTTCTGCGGTTCGATCAGGTCGAGCACCGCGATGTAGGTCTTGCGCGCGAGATCCTCGTTCCAGCCTTTGTCGCGCATGAGGATTTCCAGCAATTCGTCCATCGCCTCGGTCCAGTGCTGCGCCGCCATGAGCACGCGCGCACGGTCGAAGCGGGCCTGAAAGTCCCGCTTGTTTGCGGCGATCTTGCTGTCGAATTCGTCCACGGCGCGCGCCGAACCCGCGGGCGGCACCGCGAAATCGATGGCGTCCATCCAGCGCCGCAGGGCATCCAGGCGCCGCACCTGCGCGGCCCTGTCGATGACCGGCGCGAAGGCGATCTTGGCCTCGTCGTAGAGGCCCTGCTGCAGCAGCAGCTTGACGTAATCGAAGTGCGCATCGTCGTTGGCCGGGTCGGTGGCCACCGCGTGCCGCAAGCGTTCGAGTGCGCCTTCAACGTCGCCCTCGGCCAGCGCCTTGTTCGCAGCCTGCTCCTCTTGGGCGGCCTCCACCTGGGCGGCGCCCGGTACGTGTTTGTCCAGGAACTGGCGAATCTGCGCCGCCGGCAGCGCGCCGACGAAGCCGTCAACCGGCTGGCCGTCGATGAAAAGCACGCAAAACGGAATGCTGCGCACGCCGAACATCTGCGAAAGCTGGCCCGCGATCTGCGGCACCTTGTCGGCGTCGAGCTTGGCCAGCGTGAAACGGCCGGCATATTCGGTTTCGAGCTGTTCGAGCAATGGCCCGAGCTGCTTGCATGGGCCGCACCATTCGGCCCAGATGTCAAGCAATACCGGCTGCGTTTTCGAGGCGTCGATCAGCCCGGTCTGAAAGTTTTCGAGAGTGATATCGATCATCGGACGTTGGTGAAAGTCAAAAGTAGAATGGGATATATGAAGCAAAGCATCCAAGTCGGCGTCGTCATGGGTTCGGATTCAGACTGGGAGACGATGCGTCATGCAGTGGAGATTCTCGGACAATTCGGCATCGCGCATGAGGCGCGCGTGGTTTCGGCGCATCGCATGCCCGATACGCTGTTTGAATATGCCGAACAGGCGGCCGGGCGCGGCCTGACCGCGATCATCGCCGGCGCCGGCGGCGCTGCGCACCTGCCGGGCATGCTGGCGGCCAAGACCACCGTGCCGGTGCTTGGCGTGCCGGTACCCAGCCGCCATCTGCAGGGCCTGGATTCGCTCTATAGCATCGTGCAAATGCCCAAGGGTGTGCCGGTGGCCACCTTCGCGATCGGCAGTGCCGGCGCGGCCAACGCGGCATTGTTCGCGGTCGCGATCCTGGCCGTTGGCGATCCGGCGCTGCGCGCACGGCTCGACGAATTCCGCGCGCGCCAAACGGCGGTTGCATGCGCAATGGAGCTTCCCCCAAAAGAAAGCCGGTCCGACGGAGGTAAAACGCCATGAGCCAGCTCGTCAACCCCTTGTTGCCCGGCGCCACCTTCGGCGTTCTGGGCGGCGGACAACTTGGCCGCATGTTCGTGCATGCGGCGCAGCAGATGGGTTATTTCACTGCGGTGCTCGACCCCGATGCCGATAGTCCCGCAGGCCGCATCTGCCACCACCACGTGCATACCGATTACCTCGACGGCGATGGCCTGGCGCGCCTGGCGCGCCTGAGTGATGCGATCACCATCGAATTCGAGAACGTGCCGGCGCAGGCGCTGAGATCTTTATCGGGTGACCGGCCGGTCGCCCCCGGCGCCGATGCGGTAGAGATCGCACAGGACCGCATTCGTGAAAAAGCCCATTTCGCACGTTGCGGCGTGCCTTGCGCGCCGCACGCAGTCATCGAAACAGCCGGCGATCTGGCGCGGGTGCCCGGCGTGCTGCTGCCCGGCATTCTCAAAACGGCCCGCCTGGGTTACGACGGCAAGGGGCAGTGGCCGGTGGCCACACCCGAGGAACTCGCCACCGCCTGGAAAGCCGCGGGCGAAGTGCCTTGTGTGTTGGAGCAACGCCTGCCGCTGGCGCTGGAGTGCTCGGTCATCGTCGCGCGCGGCCGCGACGGGCACATGGTGCATTTCGGGCCGCAACGCAACTTGCACCGCGACGGCATTCTTGCCTTGACCGAGGCTTACGAAGGCGCGGTACCCGCGCCGGTGGCGCGCCAGGCGGTCGAAGCCGCGCAAGCGATTGCCGAAGGTCTGAATTACGTGGGCGTGCTGTGCGTCGAATTCTTCATCCTCGCCGACGGTTCGCTGGTAGTCAACGAAATCGCGCCACGGCCGCACAACAGCGGCCACTACACCCTTGATGCCTGCGACGTATCGCAGTTCGAGCTGCAAGTGCGCACGCTGGCCAGCCTGCCGCTGGTGACGCCGCGCCAGCACGGCAGCGCGATCATGATCAACCTGCTGGGCGATCTGTGGTTCACGCGGGACCAAAAAGCATCCGACCCCGCGTGGGCCCAGGTGCTTGCGCTGCCAGGCGCGCATCTGCATCTCTACGGCAAAACGCAGCCGCGGCCAGGGCGCAAGATGGGACACCTGAACATCGTCCGTCCCGATGTCGCGCAGACGCGGGACACGGCCGAACGGGCGCTGAGCCTGCTCGGATTGCCGCCGCTGCCTGCGCATGCCGACGCGGGAACGCCATGATCCTCGACGGCCAGGACGCGGCCGCCATCGACCAGGCGGCCCAGCTGCTTCGCGTCGGCGGGTTGCTTGCCTTCCCGACCGAAACCGTCTATGGCCTCGGGGCTGATGCGAGCAATGATGCGGCGGTCATGGCCATCTTCAAAACCAAAAACAGGCCCTGCGACCACCCGCTGATCGTGCATTTACCCGCCGGCGCCAAGTGCGAACAGATGCTTTCGCGCTTCGCGCAGCCGCTGCCGCCTTTTGCCCAGGCGCTGGCGTGCGCATTCTGGCCGGGTCCGCTGACGCTGATCGCCACGCGGCAGCCGGGCGTGGCTACCGTGGCGGCCGGCGGCCACGACACGATCGGTTTGCGCTGCCCTTCGCATCCGGTCGCGCAGGCGCTGCTGGCGGCATGCGTCGAACACGGCGTACCCGGCCTCGCGGCGCCGAGTGCGAACCGTTTCGGGCGTGTCAGCCCGACCACGGCGGCGCATGTGCGCGATGAGTTCGGCGAAGACCTGCTCGTCCTGGACGGTGGCGCGTGCCAGATCGGCATTGAATCGACCATCGTCGATTGCAGCCGTGGCGCGCCGGTGCTGCTGCGTCCGGGCGTGATCACGCGCGCGCAGATCGAGGCCGTCTGCGGCATGCGGCTGCACGGCAAGGAGTACCTGGCCGCCGCGCCCGCGCCGCGCGCACCCGGTACGCTGGCGTCGCACTACGCGCCGCGTGCGACGCTGCGCCTGATGGATGCCAAAGCGCTGCAGGCCGGGCTGGATGTGCTCGGCGGGCAGGCGCAACACCTTGCCATATGGTCGCGCACGCCCTTGCATACGGCGGCATCCGGGGTGCAGCTGCAACGCATGCCTGACGACGCGGCCGACGCGGCCCGGCAGCTATTCGCCGTGCTGCGCGCGTTTGATGCGCAGGGCGCGCGGCTGATCTGGGTTGAGACGCCGCCGGCCCTTCCCGAGTGGGAAGGTGTGGGCGATCGCTTGCGCCGCGCTGCTACAAGCTGACTCACCCCCAGGCTTCGCGCACTTCGTGTCGCTACGCCGGAGCGGTTTCGATTCAGTCATGAACAGTCAGTGTGATGACGTCATTGCGCGCTCCGTCGCGGAATCCATGCGGCGTCTGGATTCTGCGACTTCGCTTCGCTCCGCGCAGAATGACGATGGAGCGGGTGATACGTAAATACCTGAACGAAAAAT
>CAYTPC010000095.1:0-2971 GCA_964439605.1 uncultured Burkholderiaceae bacterium | reverse complement strand
ATGATTCCGGGCCGCGTTTCGACGGAGGTCGATGCGCGTTTGAGTTTCGATACCCAGGCGACGATTGCGCGCGCCGAGCGCATCGCGCAGCTCTACCGCGCTGAAGGGATCGATACCGAAAAGCGGCTCCTGATCAAGATCGCCTCGACCTGGGAAGGCATCGAGGCGGCGCGCGTGCTGGAGCAGCGCGGCATCCGCACCAACTTGACGCTGCTGTTTTCTTTCGTGCAGGCAGTGGCGTGCGGCGCGGCCGGCGTGCGGCTGATTTCGCCTTTCGTCGGGCGCATTTACGACTGGTACAAGAAGGCCGCCGGGGCGCAGTGGGACGAGGCGGCAAACGCCGGCGCCAACGATCCCGGCGTGAAATCGGTGTGCCGGATTTACGACTATTTCAAGCGCCACGGGATCGGCACCGAGGTGATGGGGGCAAGTTTTCGCAATACGGGCCAGATCCTTGCGCTGGCGGGTTGCGATCTGCTGACAATCAGCCCCGAGTTGCTGGCTGAACTCGCCACGGACCAGGCGCCGGTGGCGCGTGCGCTCGACGCGCAGGCTGCGCGCGCGAAAGATATCGCACCGGTGCTTTTCGATGAGCCGGCTTTTCGTTTCGCGCTCAACGAGGACGCGATGGCGACCGAGAAGCTTGCCGAAGGCATCCGGGCTTTTGCGGCGGACACGCGCAAGCTCGAGGTGCTGGTCGAGCAGGCGCGATGAGCGTGCGCTGCGACCGCGCGCCAGCCTGGAAGGAGTTGGCGGCGCACTACGAGTCCGCAGGGCGCGCTTATGACTTGCGTGCGGCCTTTGCCGGTGATGCCGGGCGCTTTGCGCGGTTCAGCCAGGAGGCGCCTTGGGTTTTTGCCGATCTGTCGAAAAACCTGATCGACGAGCGTGCCGAAGCCTTGCTATTTTCGCTCGCGCGCCAGTGCGGGCTTGAGGCGCAGCGCGAGGCGATGTTCGCGGGCGAGCCGGTCAACAACACCGAAGATCGCGCGGCGATGCATTTTCTGTTGCGCGCGGCCTCGGCGCCCCAGGGGTTGGAGGCTGAGGCGGCGCAGGTGCGCGCCACGCTCGATGCGATGCTGGCCTATGCCGAAGCGGTGCGCGCCGATAGCGCGATTACCGACGTCGTCAGCATCGGCATCGGCGGCTCCGGGCTCGGGCCGCAGATGGCGGTGTTGGCGCTCGATGAGTTCGTTGTGCCGGGCCGGCGTTTTCATTTCGTCTCGAACGTCGATGGCCGCGAGCTTGCCGGCGTGCTCAAGGGCTTGGCGCCGCACCGGACGCTGTTCCTGATCGCATCGAAGACCTTCACCACCGCCGAGACGATGGTCAATGCGCACTCGGCCAGGCGCTGGTTCGAACAGGCCGGCGGCCGGAACGTGGCGCGTCACTTCACGGCGTTGACCACGAACGTTGAAGCGGCGCGCGCCTTCGGCATCGAGACCACCTTCGGCTTCTGGGACTGGGTTGGCGGGCGCTATTCGCTGTGGTCGGCCGTCGGGTTGCCGATTGCGATCGCGATCGGGGCGGAAGGCTTTCGCGCGATGCTGGCCGGCGCGCGGGCGATGGACGCGCATTTCCGCACCGCGCCGCTGGAGCGCAATTTGCCGGTGCGCCTGGGGCTGCTCGATGTCTGGTACCGGAACTTCCACCGTTTCGCCAGCCGCTGCATCACGCCTTATCACAGCGGGCTGTGCCGGTTGCCGGCCTATTTGCAGCAGCTCGAAATGGAAAGCAACGGCAAGCGGGTCGACAAGGACGGGCAGGCGCTGCCCTTCGACACCTCACCCGTGCTGTGGGGCGAGCCCGGCACCAACGGCCAGCATGCGTATTTCCAGATGTTGCATCAGGGCACCGAGCGGGTGCCGGTGGAGTTCATCGCGGTGCGCGAGGCGGGCCACTCGCTCGCGGGGCATCATGCCAAACTGCTGGCCAACGCACTGGCGCAGGCGCAGGCGTTGATGCAGGGCCGCGCCGATGCGGGCGGGCACAAGGATTTGGCGGGCAACCGTCCGAGCAGCTTCCTGGTGCTGGAGCGGCTCACGCCCGAGTCGCTCGGGGCCTTGATCGCGTTGTACGAGCATCGCGTATTCACCAGCGGCGCGCTCTGGGGTATCAATAGCTTCGACCAGTGGGGCGTGGAGTTGGGCAAGGCGCTGGCCAATGACATCGAGCCGCGGCTGGGCAGCGGCGATGCGCAGGGGCTGGACGCATCGACGGCCGGCTTGCTGGCGCGGCTGCGGCAGGGGGCATAAACAAACAGGCGTTGAACGAAAAAAAGCTCCACGGCATGAACCGTGGAGCTTTTTTCTCGTTTTGCTTTCGTGACTGCGGTTGTGGCCGCAGTCAGCGCAGCGCAACGGGGCAGGGCGATTACATGTCCATGCCGCCCATGCCGCCCATTCCACCCATGCCGCCGGGCATGCCGGCAGCGGGGGCGTCGTCCTTCGGCGCTTCGGCGACCATCGCTTCGGTCGTCAGCAGCAGCGAAGCAACCGAGGCGGCGTTTTGCAGCGCGGTGCGGGTCACCTTGGTCGGGTCCAGGATGCCCAGTTCGAGCATGTCGCCGTAGGTGTCGTTCTGCGCGTTGAAGCCGTAGTTGCCCTTGCCGGCCAGCACCGCGTTGACGACCACGCTGGCTTCGCCGCCGGCGTTGGCGACGATCTCGCGCAACGGCGATTCGATGGCCTTGAACACCAGGCGGATGCCGGCTTCCTGATCGGCGTTGTCACCCTTGATCTTGTCGCCGACGGCTTGGCGCGCGCGCAGCAGCGCCACGCCGCCACCGGCCACCACGCCTTCTTCCACCGCGGCACGCGTGGCGTGCAGGGCGTCTTCGACGCGGGCCTTCTTTTCCTTCATTTCGACTTCGGTGGCGGCGCCGACCTTGATGACGGCCACGCCGCCAGCCAGCTTGGCCACACGCTCCTGGAGCTTCTCGCGGTCGTAGTCGGAGGTGGCTTCTTCGATC
>CAYTPC010000094.1:0-3160 GCA_964439605.1 uncultured Burkholderiaceae bacterium | reverse complement strand
TCTATCTGGACGGTTCGTGGGCCGAGCTGTTCCACCAGCAGATCATGGCCTGGCAACAAAATACCCCGACGCAGGAAGAGGTCGAGAGCACGCTCGAAGGTTATGCCGAACTGGCCCAGACCCCCGTGCTGATGCACTGAGGGGCCAGGGCAGGCGCTCAGGCGTTTTTACGGATCGAATCAGCCAGCGTATTGACCAGCGTATCGATGTGCTCTTGCTCGACGATATAGGGCGGCGCGATCACGATCACGTCACCGGCCGGGCGCACGAGCGCGCCTTTGTGGAAGCAGTCCAGGAAGATGTCGTAGGCGCGCTTGCCCGGACTGCCCGCGATCGGCGCCAGCTCGACCGCGGCCGCCAAGCCCAGGCTGCGGATGCTGACCACGTTGGGCAAGCCCTTGAACGTGCCGTGGAAAGCGTCGCCGAGGGCCTTGCCCATCTGGCCTGCGCGTGCGAACAGCCCTTCCTGCTGGTAGAGCGTCAACGTCGCGATGGCGGCCGCGCAAGCCACCGGATGGCCCGAATAGGTGTAGCCGTGGAAGAACTCGACCACGTAATCGGGCGCGTCGGTCTTCATCATCGCGTCGTAGAGCGAATCACGCACGATGACGCCGCCCAGCGGAATCACCCCATTGGTCACGCACTTGGCGAAATTGAGCATATCGGGCACGACGCCGAACCAGTCGGCCCCAAAGTTGGTGCCCAGGCGCCCGAAGCCGGTGATGACCTCGTCAAAAATCAGCAAGATGCCGTGCTTGTCGCAGATGGCCCGCAGTTTTTGCAGATAGCCCTTGGGCGGGATATACCAGCCGGCCGAACCCGCGATCGGCTCGACGATGATCGCCGCGATGTTGCTCGGATCGTGCAACGGCAGGATGCGCTGTTCGAGGTCGAGCAGCGGATCATCGGCCCAGGTGGGCAGTTCGCCGTGGATGTAGGGATGGTTCACCGGGTCGTGGATGAAGCGCATATGGTCCACGCGCGGTAGGAAAGCCGAGCCGAAGACCTTGCGGTTGCCCGGAATGCCGCCGACCGACATGCCGCCGAAACCGACGCCGTGGTAGCCCTTCTCGCGGCCGATGAACACGTTGCGATGCCCTTCGCCGCGCGCGCGGTGGTAAGCCAGCGCCACTTTCATCGCGGTATCGGCCGCCTCGCTGCCCGAATTGCAAAACAGCACTTTGTTGAGATCGCCCGGCGCCATCGCGGCGATCATCTCGGCGGCTTTGAAGGCTTTGTCATTGCTCACCTGGAAGGCGGTGGCGTAGTCGAGAGTGTCGACCTGCTGCTTGATCGCCTCGTTGATCGGCTTGCGGTTGTGCCCGGCGCCCACGCACCACAGCGAGGAAATGCCGTCGATTACCTTCTTGCCGTCATGGGTCGTGAACACCATGCCATCGGCGGCGACGAACACGCGCGGATCCTTGCGGAAATGACGGTTGGCGGTAAAGGGCAACCACTGGTTGTCCAAGCGAAAATCGTTGTAGGCCATCGGAATTCTCCTGCGCTCAACAAAGCATGCAAAAGCGATCATTGTGGCACCGACGCGCCCTGTCCGGGCCCGGGGGCTCGACGCTGCGACAATCGCGCCGTCCATGAACACTGCCTACATCCTCACGCTTTCCTGTCCGGACCGCACCGGCATCGTGCACGCCGTCTCGGGTTTCCTGCTCGAACGCGGCGCCAACATCGAAGAAGCCGCGCAATACAACGACCACGACACGGGGTTGTTTTTCATGCGCGTGCGCTTTGCCGACGGCGCGGCCACTGAGGAAACCCTGCGCGCCGACCTGGCCGCCTTCGCGCAGGGCCTGGATATGCGCTGGAAGCTGCATGCCGCCGCCGAACCGACGAAAACCGTGATTTTCGTGAGCCGCGACGGCCACTGCCTGAACGACCTGTTGTTCAGGTGGAAAAGCGGCCTGCTGGCGATCGAGCCGCGCGCGATCATCTCCAACCACCGCGACTTCTACCAGCTTGCCGCCAGCTACAACGTGCCCTTCCACCACATCGCGGTGACGGCGGCGACCAAGGCGCAGGCCGAGGCGCGGCAGTACGAGATCATCGAAGCCGAGGGCGCCGAACTGGTGGTGCTCGCGCGCTACATGCAGATCCTGAGCAACGAACTGTGCGCCAAGCTCGCCGGCCGCGCGATCAACATTCACCACTCGTTTCTTCCGAGCTTCAAGGGCGCCAAGCCTTACTACCAGGCGCACGACCGCGGCGTGAAGCTGATCGGCGCCACCGCGCACTATGTGACGGCCGATCTCGACGAAGGCCCGATCATCGAGCAAGACGTGGCGCGCGCCGACCATACCGATACCGTGGAAGATCTCTCCGCGCGCGGGCGCGATACCGAAAGCCAGGTGCTCGCGCGGGCCGTCAAGTGGCACAGCGAACATCGCGTGCTGCTCAACGGACACAAAACGGTGGTGTTTCGCTGAGCCTGAATCCGGCGCTGGTTCAAAAGCGCGGCAAATCAGGAAACGCCAGCCGTCCGCCGCGCACCACCTGCTTGCCGTATTCGACGCACCGCGCCGTCGTCGGGATCACCTTGCCGGGATTGAGCAATCCGGCCGGGTCGAAGGCGCGCTTGATGCCGAACATCTGCTCGTTCTCTTCGGGCGTGAACTGCACGCACATGCTGTTGAGTTTCTCGACGCCGACGCCGTGCTCGCCCGAGATGGTTCCGCCCATCGCCACGCTGGTTTCGAGGATGTCCGCGCCGAACAGTTCACAGCGGTGCAATTGGTCCGGATCGTTCGCATCAAACAGGATCAGCGGGTGCAGGTTGCCGTCGCCCGCGTGAAAGACGTTGCAGCAGCGCAGGCCGTGGCGGGTTTGCATGGCGATGATGGCGCGCAGCATTTCGGCCAGACGGTGGCGCGGAATGGTGGAGTCCATGCACATGTAGTCGGGACTGATGCGGCCGGTGGCGGGGAAGGCGTTTTTGCGGCCGCTCCAGAATTTCAGCCGCTCGGCCTCGCTGCGGCTGACGGCGATGCGCGTGGCGCCCGCCGCGCGCAGCACTTGCGAGATGCGCGCCATTTCTTCTTCCACTTCTTCGGGCGTGCCGTCGCTTTCGCACAGGAGGATGGCGGCGGCCTCCAGGTCGTAGCCGGCGTGCACGAAGGCTTCGACGGCGGCGGTCATGGGCTGG
>CAYTPC010000093.1:0-16759 GCA_964439605.1 uncultured Burkholderiaceae bacterium | reverse complement strand
CCATGACTATGCGGCCAAGACAGTGGTTCGAGGGACTGTGGAATCGGGCCAGAACCTTCGAGATGCCAATCGACTTCTCCCTTCACTTCTCCAGCGCTTGAGACTGCGAGAGCAAGGCGGGGTAAATGGGAAATCTGGGTTGAAGCCGGGATTACGTTTTGCTTCATCCCAGCCTGCGGGTTCTCTCTATTAAGTGGTCAGGAGTCCTTGTTAACCCAGTTCTTGATGTTCACGGGTGACCAGTTGAGCAAGTCAACGCCAAAAACAGCCCAGTTGTCGGCATTTTTGAGGGCTTCATCACGTGTCAAGGGAGTCGGTTTTTTCTGGTTTGGGCGCAAGCCTTCGCCTATGTAACGGATGTCTTTGCTGCCGCACGCTTTGTGATGGAGTTCATGCATGATGATGGTGTGTAGTACCACATCTCATCTATTTCGAAAAACGGCTCGAAGATGTAGACCACCATCTTTTTCTCGCTGCGATCGACCATGGCCTCGGTCTTCTTCTGCTTGTTATTGAGGCGATATACGGGGTCATCGGAGCAGATCACGCACGATTCGGAGGACGCCTTATTGATATCGTCGAAACCTTTTCGCAGCTTGGCCGCAGTGGCAGTGGCATCGGCGCTGCTAGCGCCAGCCTCAAGGAACCACATCTGGATTTTTTTCAGCGTTGTTGGCGAGGGCTTGCCCAGCAAGCCTTGCGCCCTGAGGCTCTCTTCTTTTGCTACTTGCCAAGCCCGCCGGAGTCGTTTTCGACGCCTAGAACCGAATACCTCGTTGTTCTGGTTCAGCGTGGCGGGTATGTCGGTGTCCGACTTCGACATGAGCAGGTCTCGGGGCCAAGCGGTGTAGCTCTTGGGAAGGTCCAGAACCCAGAAACTCTGCGCCCCAGCGCTGTTGACGAGATAGAAATGCCTCATCATCTTGAGGAGGGCAGCACGCTCCCGTGAGTAGCTTTTCGCGCCATCGTGCTGCGCGAGGCGCCAGATTACCGCGCCCTCGGTTTCGTTGTTTTTGGCAGCAGCGCTGCGCAGCTTTTTGCGCAATTCATCCAGCACCGTCGCATTCTGTGGGTCTGGTCCGCCTTGCTGCAACAGAGACTTGAGCCCCTCTTCGATCTTCTCCCAGCCATCCGTCTTCGGCAACACCTGCATAGAAAACCCCGGGTGCGCTGCCGACCAGCAGTGGTGGTAGTAAACATCGCTAAAGTTCACGATCACCTTCCTTTCATCAAGAAAACTCGTAGCGGAACTGGCCATCCGCCACGCCCACCTTCACGCCCGTGATCGGCTGCCCCTCCATCATCCGGTTCAAAAATTCGCGGCTGATGTCGGGCAGCATGGTGTTGGTGAGGATGGCGTCGATCATCCGCCCGCCCGATTCACTTTCGGTGCAGCGGCTGACCACCAGTTGTACCACGTCGTCGCCATACTCGAACGGAATCTGGTAGCGGGCTTCGATGCGCTTCTTGATGCGGCTCATTTGCAGCACGACGATCTTGCCGAGCATTTCGTCGGACAGCGGGTAGTAGGGAATCGTCACCAGCCGACCGAGCAGGGCGGGCGGGAAAATTTTCAGCAGCGGATCGCGCAGCGCCTTGGCCATGCCTTCGGGGCCGGGCATCAGATCGGGGTCTTTGCACAGGCCGGCGATCAGGTCGGTGCCGGCGTTGGTAGTCAGCAAAATCAGCGTGTTCTTGAAGTCGATCACGCGGCCTTCGCCGTCTTCCATCCAGCCCTTGTCGAACACCTGGAAGAAGATTTCGTGCACGTCGGGGTGGGCCTTTTCCACTTCGTCGAGCAGCACCACGCTGTAGGGCCGGCGGCGTACCGCCTCGGTCAGCACGCCGCCTTCGCCGTAGCCGACGTAGCCCGGTGGCGCCCCCTTGAGCGTGGAGACGGTGTGCGCCTCCTGGTACTCGCTCATGTTGATGGTGATCATGTTCTGCTCGCCGCCGTACAGCGTCTCGGCCAGCGCGATGGCGGTTTCGGTCTTGCCGACGCCGGAGGTGCCGGCGAGCATGAAGACGCCGATGGGTTTTTGCGGGTTGTCGAGGCCGGCGCGGCTGGTCTGGATGCGCTTGGCGATCATCTCCATCGCATGATCCTGGCCGATTACGCGCTGCGCCAGCAACTTGGGCAGGTTGAGCACGGTTTCGATCTCGTTGCGCTGCATGCGTCCCACGGGGATGCCGGTCCAGTCGGCGACGACAGAGGCGACGGCCTGTTCATCGACCGAGGGGAGGATGAGCGGGGCTTCACCCTGGACTTGGTTGATCTTTGATTGGAGGGCGTGCAGTTCGGCGAGGAGGGTTTCTCTTCCCTCGCCCCCTTGGGGGAGAAGGGCGGGTACTGACCCGCCATCGGTGTCTTGCGAGGGTTGAACCGGTAGGCCAAGACCCGCCCTGCCACTCTCGCCTTCACCTGTGGGAGAGGGGAGCGTTTCATCGACCGGCTTGTTGCCATCACGCAATTTGGCGCGTAACTCCAGCAGGCGGTCGACCAAGCCTTTTTCTTCCATCCAGCGCGCATTGAGTTTTTCAAGTTCGGCTTTCGCTTCGGCCAATTGGTTCTGCACCTGTGCCGAGCGCTTGCTTACGTCGATGCCGATGGCTTCTTCGCGGCCAATGATTTCGCTTTCCACCGTCAGCGCTTCGATACGACGGGTGCAGTCTTCCACCTCGGGCGGCATGGCGTGCTGGCTGACGGCGACGCGGGCGCAGGCGGTGTCGAGCAGGCTGACGGCCTTGTCGGGCAATTGACGCGCCGGGATGTAACGGTGGCTGAGTTTGACGGCGGCCTCGATGGCTTCGTCGAGCAACTGCACGCGATGGTGTTTTTCCAGCACGCTGGCGACGCTGCGCAGCATGACGATAGCCTTGGTTTCATCCGGCTCCGGCACCTGCACGACCTGGAAGCGCCGAGTGAGTGCCGGGTCTTTTTCGATGTGTTTTTTGTATTCGGCCCAGGTGGTGGCGCCGATGGTGCGCAGGTTGCCGCGCGCCAGCGCCGGTTTGAGCAGGTTGGCCGCATCGCCGGTGCCCGCCGCGCCGCCGGCGCCGACCAACGTGTGGATTTCGTCGATGAACAGGATGATCGGCGTCGGCGATGCCTGCACTTCGTCGATCACCGAGCGCAGCCGCTGCTCGAACTCGCCCTTCATGCTGGCGCCGGCTTGCAGCAGGCCGATGTCGAGCGTCAGCAGCTTCACGTCCTTGAACTGCGGCGGCACGTCGCCGCGCACCAGGCGCTGGGCGAAGCCTTCGACCACCGCCGTCTTGCCGACGCCGGCCTCTCCAGTCAGCAGCGGGTTGTTCTGGCGGCGGCGCATCAGGATGTCGACGATCTGGCGGATTTCCTCGTCGCGGCCGCTGATCGGATCCATCTCGCCTTTTTTCGCTTTCTCGGTCAGATCGACCGCGAATTTCTTCAGTGCCTCGCCCTTGCCCATGGCAGCGGGCGCGATGGCGCCACTGTCTTCGCCGGGCGCGCCCGAGCCGATGCCGGTGCCGTCCTGAGCGCACATCGTCCCTTCGGGCGAGGCATCGCAGATTTGCGCAAAGTGATCCGACAGGTCTTCGACCTTGACCTTCTCGAACTCCCTGGACAGGTTGAACAGCGGGTTGCGCAGGCTCGGCGTTTTCAACATACCGACGATCAGGTAGCCGGTACGCACTTGAGCCTCGCCGAATTGCAGCGTGGCGTAGGTCCAGGCGCGCTCGATGGCGTTCTCGATGTGCGGCGAGAAGTCGCTGATGGCGGTAGCGCCGCGCGGCAGGCGGTCGAGCGCGGCGGTCATGTTCTTGGCGAGTACCGACACGTCCAGCCCGTAGTGCTGGATGACGCGGTGCAAATCCGAATCGGGCTGCTCCAGAAGCTGCGCAAACCAGTGCTCCAGTTCGACGTAGGGGTTGCCGCGCATTTTGCAGAACACGGTGGCCCCTTCGATGGCTTTGTAGGCCAGGGGGTTGAGTTTGCCGAACAGGGCGGTGCGGTTGATTTCACTCATGGCGCGATTCCATTGACTTGAGAACGATTGCGGGAGGTTTTTTTGAAAGTGGCGGTGGTGGTTCGCACTGCGTGTCACTGATGCGCACGTCCGCCGCGTCGCACGCGCGCGGGCGTTGGCCGAGCCACGATACCCAGCCCAGGCGCGGCGCATTGCCCAAGCGCTGGCCGAGGCGCGTGGGCGGCACCTCGTCCTTGCGCAACACGAGTTGCGCGTCCCAGGCCAGTTCGTCGCCGGTGAGCTGCTGCATCCAGCGCCGCAGTGGCGCGCGCGCCCGGCCCGTGGGCAGGAAATCGAGGTAGCGCGAGAGCGGCAGCGGGCCGATGTGCAGGCGCACGCAGTGCTGGCGATCCCACACGCGGGTGCCCAGCAGCGCGCCGCGTCCGAGGCGGCGGGAGGCATCGCGGTCGATTTCGGCGCGGGCCGAGCGCAGATACGTCAGTTCCTCGGGGCGCGGGTGCATCCAGTGGCCGGCCCAGGGTTCGAGCCGCACCGGCACGGCGAAGTAAGCACGCAGCACCGATTCGACGCTCTCGGCGTTGTGCACACGGCACGCCAAGTGGCCGGCAAAGTACAGGCGCGCGTCGTCATGTACCGCGTCGCGCTGTTGGCGCGCGGAGCCGCCGATGCCCACCAGTGCGCCGACCTGGGCGCGAAAGCGATCCTCGGTGGGCCGGTCCAGGCTCACCGCCGGACGCGCCTGCGCCCAGGCACGGTACAGGTGCAACGCGAAACGGTGCAGGAAGGTATCGAGAAAAGCCAGCCAGGTGGGATCGTTGCGGTTGAGCGCGCGCTCGCGGATGAAATCGCTCAGGTGGATCGGCAGCGGCCCATTGGGACCGAGGTAGCCGAAGAACTGCTGGCGCAGCCGTGGCGGCTTGTTGGCCGTCAGGTCGAAGCGGCTGAAGGGCGCTGGCGCGAAGGACAGCGAAGGTTCCTGCCCGATGCGCAGCGGCTCGGCCGAGGGCCGCAGCGCCCGGCCCCAGCGTGGTGCGTCGGGGGCGAGGGCTTCGAGGCGGCGCAGCAGCGCGAAATAATCGAAGTCCCAGGGTGTGGCTGCGCCCTGGGCGATGTGCGCGGCGACGGCGGCGGCCTCGCCGGCTGGCGGCGGCGCGCTCAGAGGATCGGGCGTGTCCCGCACAGCGGCCTCCAGCGCATGATTTCGCCCTCCCCGGCGGCGACCAGCGCCGTCTCGACGAAATGGTTGATCTCCACATGCCGCGCCAGAAAACGCGCCATGACCGCGCCGAACAGAAAGGCGCTGTGACCGTGGAAGGCATTGCGGTCGATTTCGAGCCGCACTTCCAGCCCACGCCCGAAGGCAATCGGCCCGGCCAGCGGTAGCCGGCGCGTGAGCGCCCGTGTACTGACCGAGAGCAGGCCGCGCACCTGCGCCAGGCGCGAGGCATCGGCGTGGGTGGCGTACAGGGTGAGCAGTTCGCGCAGCGCCGCCGCGCCTTCAGCGGGAGACGAGTCGGCCAGCGACAGGTAGTTGAGCGCGAGATGGTCGAGTACGCGCCAGCCCAGTCCCCGTTCAACCACCGGCGAGACGGGGCGGGACGGGCCGCGCACCGTGCGCACCCGCTGCACCGGCTGCGAGTCGGCGCATTCAAAGTCGTTCTCACGCCCGAGTGGCAATAGCAGTGGCAGATCGCGATTGGAGCACAGCGCGCTTAGCGAAAGCTGGCGTAGCCCACTGGCGAAGGGGGCTTGCTGGGGGTCGACGAGTTGCAGATACAGTTCCGAACCGACGTGGCTGCTGCGCGCGCCTTCTCTGCGCTGGTGCTGCGAGAGCTGGCGCGGCTCGCGCGTGGTGGTGTAGTAGGCCGGGTGCGCGTGGCGGGTGTCGTGGAAGGCGGCGTAAAAGGGCAGAAAGCGCTGCTCGCGCACGCCTTCGGCGGCGGCATCCGCAGCCGGCGCGCCGTGGCCGATGACCTCGGTGATGCTGTGCACTTCAAAATCCATTGGCCGGGTGCGGTCGGGCAACAGGTGGAATTCGCTGACGCCTTCGCTGACCGACACGCGATCCAGGCGCTTGGGGAAGAGGTTGATCGCGGGAACGCAGTGCAACAGCACGTTGTCGATGCCGACCAGTTTTTCCAGCGCCGCGTCGCCGCGCGAGAAGAGCAGCGCCAATTCGATTTCGGTCACGGGCATGTGCGCCAGCAGTGGCGCCAGGCCGGTGATGCGAGCAAACTGGAAACGCTCGGGGAAGGCGAAATACTCCTGCATCAGCCGAAAGCCGGAGAAGCCGGCGGCGGTCTGCGGCAACAGCGCTTCGTCGTCCTCGAAACCCATGGCTTGCAACGCGCTGCCGGGCAGACCGCGCGCCTGCGCACTCTGGCCCAGGGGCAACACCAGCGCGCCGACCGGATCGGCGAGCGCGCATTCGTACAGTTGCCAGGCGACGTCGGGCGTACCGCTGAAATGCAGCGCCAGTTCGTCCATGGGGATTTGCGCGAAGTTCAGGCCCGCGCTGGCGCGCAGCGTGATGCGCAGGCCGCCGCGAATGTCGCGCGCACGCGGATGTTGCGCCAGCGGCAAATCCGGCGCATAGCTGAAATATTGGATGCGGGTGATTTCAACCGGCCACAGCCGCAGCGCAGCGGCGGTGCGCAATTCGCAATGGGTGTTCTGCCCCGCCGCCTGCCGGGCACGCAAGGCGCTACCGCGCGGTAGCGTGGGGCCGGTGGCGAGCTTGCCGTCTTGCAGATCGGGTTCAAAGGCCAGCACGGCCATTGCCGGCGTCGGTGCGAGAAAATGCGGGTAGACGATGTCCAGCAGATGGCCGGTGAAGCGCGGGTACTCGGCATCCAGTTTGAGCGCGACACGCGCCGAGAGAAAGGCGGTGGCCTCGATCAGCCGTTCGACATAGGGATCGGCCACCTCCGTGCCGTTGGCATCGACACCCAGGCGGGCGGCGATTTTCGGGTAGGCGCGCGCGAACTCGCCGCTGCTCTCGCGGAAGTAGCGTAATTCCTGTTCGTAGAGGTCGAGAAGGCGCGGGTCCATGATGTCAATGCGTTGCCGCATCCTCGATTTCAAAACGCCCCTCTTCGAGGTCGAGGCGGCTGCGCAGCAGGAATTCCAGCGGCACCGGCTGCGCCCACAACATGCCCCGAATCTGCAAGCCGACGCGGTTGTGCGAATCGAGGATGCTGTTTTCCATGACCAGTTCGACTTCCAGGGTGCGCGCCAGGATGCGCGGTTCGAACTGCATGATGGCTTTCTTGACCGCCTGTTCCATGCTGATGCGCTGTACCGAGGAGGCGAACTGGCCGGATAGCGTGGGCAAACCGTAATTGAGCACCGAGTGTGCCGCGTGCGGATGGCGCTTGCTGTCCAGGCCCGTTCCGGTGGCGTTGAAGAGCCAGCCCAGGTCGCGCAGCACTGCCGCGCGCAGCGCCTGGCGCGTCAGGGTGCGTTGCGCGTCGCTTTCGCGCTCCTGGCGCGGGGCATCGTCGACCAAGCGGTCGAGCAGCGCCGGTTGCAGGCGTTCCTGGGCGGCTTGGTCAGCCATCGGCATCGCCAGAGGATGATGCGGGCGGCGGGTTGAAGACGATTTCGCGCACATCCATCAAGGGATATTCGTCCGTATCGCTGCTGAACACACGCTGACCACTGCCGGCCCAGACTTCGGGGGCAAGTTCGCGCCATGTGGTCTTGCGCGCCAGTTGTGCTGCGCCGTCGGGATCGCGCTCGCTGCCTTCGTAACGGGTGGGGATCAACGCCAGGCTTTCGCCGCCGTTCTCGAAATCGAGGTGTGCAGGCATCCACACGCCATCGCGCAAATCCTCGGGTGGCTCGATGCGTATCCGCGCCAGGCGGGCGAAGGGAATCCAGTAATAACGCCCGTTCACATAGGCTTCCAGCACCGGCCCCAGGCGCATGTCGGCATCGGCCAGCCAGGCGAAGGGGGCGCCGTCGATCTGCCCGGCGGTCGCCGGCGCTTCCTCGAAGGCGCGCTGGCGCAGCCGCTCGGCGACCTCGGCTTCGCCCCGGCCGCGTTGCAGCAGCGATTCGATCAGCAGCGCCAGCCACTGATCGGGCTGGCCGAACACCATCGGCGTGCGCTGTCCGGCAAAGACGGCGGCACGCAAGCCTTCGCCGCGCACCGCGTCACCGTAGACCTGCTTCATTGGCACGGCCAGCGCGTCGAGTTCGGCGGCGACGTTGAGTTGGTTCAGGGCGCGCTCCCACTGGCCGAGCACGCACAGCAGTTGCGCGAGAAAGACGCGCAATTTGAAATCGGCGGGACGGGCGCGCACCTGTTCGGTCAGGGCGGCCAGCGCGGCGGCCGGATCGGCTCGGCGCAGCAGTTCGGCGGGGTCGTTCATGATGGAATTCATTCGTTGAAGTTGCAGATACGTTCCGCGCCGCGTTGCCCCGTCTTGGCTTGTGGCGCACTGCGGATGGTGAGTCGTTGGTGGGCAAAGGCCACGATTTCGCAAGGAATGCTGCCGAGTGCGCCGACGGTCAGCACCGCGAAGTGCGCCACCCGGCCTTTTTCGATGTCGATACTCATCGTCGGTTGATCACTGGAATCGCCGCCAGCCTTGAAGGCCACCAGGTTCACCTTGACATCCTCGCTCTGACTCTTGAGCAGGCTGGCGATAGAGGCAGTGGCCGCATCGCACCGGCGTACCACGATCAGGTGACTGGTGGACACCTTGGCCTCGCTCGTTCCCGGCGCGATCTGAGCGCCGCCGATCAGCAGGTAGCCCATGACATCCAGGGCTTTGGTACCGACATCCTTCCTTTCGCTGCCGCGCACGGACTCGCCTTCGATAGCCGTGCCCTTGTTGGTGAGGGTCATCAGCAGATCCATACCGGAGCGTTCTTGGGCAGCGATGGCGAAAAGACGCAGCGCCGCCTCGGGGTCGAGTAATTTTTCCATGTTGAATGACATCGCGTTCTCCGTGACAAATAGATTCAGTGCGTACCATCGCCCCAGGCAACGTATGCGCCGACATGGTTGCGCGCGGGAGCCGCGCGCAGCCGCGTGGATGAGGATGTTTCGGCGGCTTCGGGTAGCATGAAGCCAAACAGGCGCGGTGCGCTCCAAGGCTCCGCCTGACTGGCCAGCAGCAGCAGGCGGGCGCCCGATGTCAGCCAAGGCAGGTCAAAGCGCTTGCTGGCCGGCGTTTCGCGCGTGCCGCGCTCGAAGCGGTTGGACTCACTGGCCGTTTCGGGATAGACCGGGTACAGGCTGCCGTCGGCGCTGATCCCCATAATGACCAGATCAAGCGACTGGCCGCTGCCGTTGCGTACCGCCAGCGTGTTGCGTTCGCCCGACATGGGGACTGGTTGCGGCATTTGCGCAGCCTGGGCCAGCGGCTGGCTGGTGACAAGGCGATCGCCCTGCCAGCGTTCGAGTGTGGCCTCGAAACCATCAATGTGCCCGCTCTGCGCCAGCGCGCTCAGATGGGCGATCCATTTGAGCTGGGCCAGCCGCGCCAGCGCCTCGGCGCTGGCGACGGATGATGCGCCCGGCATCAGGGCGCGCAACTCTGGCGAGAGCAGTTCGAGTGTGCTGTTGCGCCAGCGCACGTCGGCGCTGGCCGCGGCGGATGCCGGAACGCGGACGATGGAGGCGGGCCAGGCCAGGCTCAGATCGGGTGGTAGCGGTTGCGCTGCATCGACGCGTAGCGCCAGCGCCTCGGGCGGTGTGGTGGGCGTCACCGACCATTCTGTGCTACCGCCCAATGAAGCAAGCTCCGCCGGTAGCGTTAGCGCGGCGCTGTCGGCGTCGGCCCGCGTCAGCCGGGTCAATGCTTCACGCCGCACACCGTTGTCCAGCGTCGCGGTGACGCGCAGCGGCTGGCCGATGTCCAGGCCGTCCAGGCGACCGACGGACAACAGGAGCAGCGCTTTTTCGCGCCGCGCCCCCCATTGCGGCTGGGTGCTGCACGGGGCCGGGTCATTGGCGAACAGCGGCGCGTCCAAACTGCCCTCGGCTACCGGCGAGGGCAATTCGCGCTGCGGGAAGCGCGCCTGCAATTCCTCGATCACCGGCGGATAGAGCGTCAGCACGCCGTTGAACAGTTCGCGGAAATTCTTCGGCTTGCGCGCCAGCGTTTGCGCCAGCGCCCAGGTCAGCAGGCCGTGTTGCTCGGCGTTGGCGGCGCGACGCGGCAATTTCAGTTCAGGCGTGACCTGGTGGCTTTCGGAGGCGAAGAAACCCACATAGCGCGCCCGCGGCAGCGCCGGTGCCGCGGGCGCCGCCGGCGCGTCGGCGCGCTCGCCGTCTTTGCCGTACTCGAGTTGCTCCAGGCGCAGGCTGCGAAAGCGCACCACGTCATCGGGCGGCCCAGCGGCAACACCTTCGGTAGCGGGTGAACTCCGCGTCATGGAAGCCGCCGAGCAAGTATCGAAAACGGCCCAAACGAAGACGTTTTTCGCCAAGAAGGCGCGAATCCAGCCGCCCATTGCCTCGTCGGGCAGCACGCCCGCCAGCGCCTCTCCGTCGCGGCGTGCGTCGCGGGCGAGAAAGCTCTCGGCCAGCCCGTCGGGTTCCTGGTAACGCTTGGCATTGTTGCGAATGCGCGTGCCGTGGCCAGAAAAATACAGTAATACAAAGTCGCCGCTACGCGAGCGTTCATACAACTGGCTCAGCGCCGCCTGAATCGCTGCTACGTCGGGCAGCGCCGCGCCGTCGACGCCATCGGCCAGCACGGTGATGTCGCCGGGAGTGAAGCCCTGGCGGCGTAGCGTATCGCGCATCAGCAACACGTCATTGCGCGGTGCCTGGAGCCAAAGGGCATTGTTTTGCTGCGTCAGTTGCGAGACGCCCACGAGCAAGGCGCGCGAAGCCGCATGCCCGCTCGTGCTGAGGAGCAACGCGGCCAGTAGCAGGGAAAGGCGCCAGAATTGTTTCATGAATGGTTTTCGTTCAATGACAAGCATTTTGGCAAGGAAAGAAGCGCATGGCTGAGGAAAAACGCTTCATGGCAGGGTGGTCACCGATTCGACTAGCGGCGAGGCCGCCAGTTGGGCGGCCTGCGCCGGATCGGCGATGCGCAGCGTGTAGGCGCCGCGCGCATCGGGGCCGGCGACGACTTCGGCGGCCGCCGAGTGCAGCAGCCGGGTGGATTCCTCGATGCCGACGCCGCTCTTCCAGAACAACAGCAGCCGCCGATCGGCTTCAGCCGCCGTGGACATGCCGGCGGCCACGTCGCGGAAACGCATGTCGTCGTCGGGCGGCGGGATCATCATCAAGGCGCTTTGGCCAACCACCACCAGCGCGAGCAAGGCGAAGGCCGGCCGCACCCACAGGTCGGCGGCGAACCAGCGCCGCGCGCGCACAGCAAAGCTCTCGCTGCCGCTCGCCGCCGGCTCGGCTTCACGCGCCGCGCACAACCCTTGCGCCGCCGTGCGATAAAGCGCCTGGTATTCGGCGCGCTCATCATCTTCGGGCGCTAGGGGCGTGCCGGTGAGCACGGTAAATGTATCTGCCGCCTCACGCAACGCAACGATGCCAGGCGCTGGCGCGATGCTCATCGGCGCGCCAGCCAGCCATTCGTCATGTACTGTCCGGATCGCCGCCAGCCGCGTGGCCGACAGTTCGCCGAACACGCGCGCCTGCCAGCGAGGCGATTCGGCGATCGTCACCGGATTCCAGACCTGGATCATGCCGAAGGCAGGCTCGAAAGGCTCGTCCATCGGTTCGAGCAGCACGTCGAAAACGCCTGCCCAGTCGGTTTCGCTGCTGGCGAACCAACCGCGCCAGCAAACGGAACGGCCGGTATCCTCGCGCTGATCGAGTAATACGCCGAACATCACACCTTGGTGGCGCAGACCAACCAGGCGTCCAGGCGCCCAGCGCGTGCCGAAATCATGTTTCGCCAGCGCTGCGCGGCGCCGTGCCAGATCTTCGAGCGGGCCGGGCAGTGCGCTGTCCGGCTCATGCGCTGGCGGCGGCGCGGCGGGTGGATGGAGCGTCGCCGCGTTTTCGGCGGAATTGCCGGACGACGGCTCGAAGCGGCTGCGGATTTCCGCGAGGGAGGGCCAGAGTGGTTGTATGGTCATGACGAATTTTCCCAAGGGTGTCATGCACAAGACGCTTCAGCGCCCAAGATTTGAAAAACGGCCCGGATTGCCTCCTGGTTTTCGGGTTCGATGGCGATGCCGAGTTCCCGCGTGATCCAGCCGCCCAGCAGGGTGCGTGCCCAGTCGCCTGGGTTTTTCTGGCGGTGGTGCACCAGCCCGAGTCGGCCGGCGCGATAGTGGTAGGAGGCAATGGCATGGCGCGAGGCGACGCCGGACAGCGATGCTTCGTTGCCGAAGCCCTCGCACAGCAGTAGCCGCTCGGGCGGATCGAGCGCGGCGATGAAGGCGCGTGCCGCCGCGTGCACCGCCTGGATATCAAGCCCGCACTCCGCGAGCGGCGTTTCGAGCGACTCGTGCGCGCCGCTCTCGGCTTCCAGCGTTTCCTGACTGATCTGCTCGCCGATCGACAGATGGCGTTTGAAGGCCGCCGAGCGGGTGTGGTCGATCAGATAGCGGCGGAAATAAGCGCGCAGCGCAAAAGCATTCGACGGCGCGCTGTACGCGCTGCCGCCGCACGCCGTTTCCACGCCCTCATCGGCGGGGTCGGTGTCAAGCCGCAGCACCTTGCAGAAAATGAACTGCGCGATCAACTCCTGTCGCTCCTCGCCGAGAGCATTCAACTCCGGCGGGTGGTAGCTCCGCAACGCCTGACCGACGATGGCGTACAAACGTCCCATTTCGTCGGGCGACAGTCTGTGCCGGCGACGCCACAGATCCACCAGTTCATCGCTCTCGTCATTGCTCAGGCTTTGCTGCATAGTCGTTCCGTTTTCTTACTCCTCGGTGCAACTCTCGTCATCCGGTATCAGGCATTGTGGCAGGTTGTCGCCCGCCGCGCCGCCGCGCGTGCGGGTCGCGCCAGATTGCTCGGTATCGGCCGCAGCGACGACCTGGCCGCGCGGCAGCAGAACCCAGAGCTGGCCGCGCTGCTTCATACGGCGCGCCTGCTGGGCGGCTTGCTGGCCGTTGCCGAAGAAATAATCGGCACGCACCGCGCCCTGGATCGCGCCGCCGGTATCCTGAGCAACGGTCAGGCGGCGCATCGGCGCGCCGCTGCCGGGCGCCTTGGTGGCGACGAACACCGGATAGCCCAGCGGCGTACTGCGCGGATCGACCGCGATTGAGCGTCCCGGCTTCAGCGGCACGCCCAAGGCGCCGATCGGGCCGTCGAGATTGGCGGCGATTTCCTTGAAGAACACGTAGCTCGGATCGGTGTTACCGGAACCGGCGACGCCGGCAATGCGCTGTCCCGGCACCGCAACCGGCCCGCTCGTCGCCGGCAGGGCGAGTTTGAAGCCGCGCACCCGTACCGAGGTAATGTCGCTATCACTATCGTCGTCGTCGTCGCCGGTTTCGAGCTCGATGACGCCGCCGCGCGTGCGCACCTTGGCGTTGCTCGCCAGCATCGGGCGGAAAACCTGGCCGTTTTGTTCGGCATAGCCCACGCGGATGATGGCGCCATCGGTCAGACGGATGCGGCCCGATCCTTGAATCTGCATCTCGTAGAGCGCGTTGGCGCTGCTGACGAAGGCCAGTACGCGCGCGTTGGGCGCGCCGCGCGCCTCGATTTCCTGGCGCGTGTAATAGGGCAGCAGGCGCTGGCCTTCGATGCGCAGGCGCATTTTGCGATCCGGCGCGTTGCGCGAAATCTGGGCAAGATCGAGTTCATACACGCCGGGACCGGCGGCAGCTCCGGGTTGCACGAGCACATCGCGCCCTTCCACTCGCGCGGCGACCACGCCTTTGCCAGTCGGCAGCTTGCGTGTGTTGAGGTAGAGCATGTCCTCCGGCTGGCCGTAGACCGGATAGATGTAGGGTGGCTGGTATTTGCGGCTGCCCGCGATTTCGGATTCAAAATAACCGGTGACCACGCCATCGGGGCGGCGGTCGTCGTCGCGGATTTGATAGGCCGAGAATTCGCGTTCGAAGAAATCGCGGATCGCCAGGTTGTTTTTCCCGTCAACCTGCCGGGCCTGTTCGCAGATCGGACGCCACACCGGATTGCGCTGGTCGAGAACCCCGCAGCTTGAAAGAAAGGCCGGCCAGCTTTGCGCGAAATTGTCATGCTGCCAGCCCGGCAGCGACTCGAAAGCGGTCAGGGTATAGGTAGCGGTTTCCGTCGAGAAACTGCGCGCCTGCCCGGCGACGTTGGCGCCCGGCGGCGGGGCCGCCGTTTCAGTTGCCGAAAGCGGCAACACGCTGGGCTTCGGAGGGTCGGGCAACACAGCGCAACCTGCCAGAAATATCGCGGCCAGCGCGGCGAAGCGAATTGAAGGTGATGGGTTCATGATGAATTTCCTCGCATTGCAACGGGCGGCGCACGGTGCTTCCACCCTTGGTTCAAAGCCTGTCCGGGTTTTCCGGCCTTGCAGGAAACGACGAATGGCTTGCATAGCAAACGATTATCTTTCGATGATTTCAAATGTTCCAACACCATAAACATCCTGACAAGACGCACCTGGCGCGCACACCGGCTTGCCGAGCAAGGGTGACGGGCCGCTGCCGCGCACCGCTTCGAGCGCGGCCAGCACCGATGGCGGAAATTCGGCAAAGACATCGACGCCGCGCATGCCGCTGTCGGTGAAATCCCGCTCGTGTTCGCTGACGAGTACCGCGAAGCGATTGGTTCCCGGTGGCCCGCCCGCTTCCAGCGGCCAGGCGGCACGCGGTAGCGCGAGCGTCTGGCCGGCCTCGATCCTGTTGTATTTGTCGAGCACGTTGGGAAAGAGCAACAACAGCTCACCGCCGCTCGACAACAGGTAGACATAGACGTAGCCGGCGCGGCTGGAGCGGATCTCAAAATCGAGTTTTCCCTTGCCGATGCTGACGCTCTGCTGGCGTGGCGTCGCGTTTACCTCGAAGCCGCTGGCTGCGCCCTCGGCCAGTGCGGCCAGGGATTCCGCCGGAGTACGCGGCGGCGGTTTGGCTGCCGGGGGAATGGAGGTGGACGCTCTCTCATCCGGCGTGGCGACGCCAGGGGGATTGTTGGGCGCGGGCAACAGCCACCAACTGACGGCGGCGGCGAACGCGAACAACACCAATATTGCCGCGATGACCGTGTGCGGCATCCCCTTGCCACGCGGCACGGCTTGCGGCGCGGCAGCGGGCGCGCTATCCGGTTCGGCGCGGTGAATCGTTGTCGGGGGAGTCTGATGCATGACCGTGACGCCATCGCCAAGTTCCAGTAACTCGCGGAAGGCCGCGATTGATTGCGGTCGCGCTTCCGGGCGTACCGCCAGGCCGGCATCGACCGCCGCCAACAGGCGGGCGCTGAAGCGCGCTTGAAACTGCGCGTTGGCCGCCAGCGGCGCATAGCTGTCGGCCAGCAGGCGCGCCACCGAGGGCGGTGGCGTGCGACCAGTGATCGCCACGTGCAGCACCGCCGCCAGCGCGTAAATGTCCGTCCAGGCACCCTGCGTCATGCCGGGCATTTCGGCGTATTGCTCGACCGGTGCGTAGCCGGGTTTGAGAATCGTGGTGATGGCCTGCGTCTTGTCGCTGATGACGCGCCGCGCCGCGCCGAAATCCAGCAGCACCGGGCGCCCCGAGCCTTCGAGCAAGAGGATGTTGTCGGGCGCGATGTCGCGGTGGTAGCAATTGGCACGGTGCATCACCGCGAGTGCCTGCGTCAGGTCGTCGACGAGGGTCAGCAGAAAGTCATCGCGCGGGCCGCCGGGCGTCGCGGCAAGTGCCTGCCGCAAAGTTGGGCCGCGGTAGCAGGGCATCACCATGTAGGCGGTGCCGCGCTCTTGCCAGAAACGGTATACCTTCAGCAGGGAAGGATGATCGAACTGTGCCAGCAGACGCGCCTCGTTGATGAAGCTGCCCATGCCCAGCTCGAACGTTTCGCGGTGGCGCGGCGATTGTGGCCGTACCGTGCCGTCGGGCAAACGCATGGACAAAGAAACCGGGAGATATTCCTTGATCGCCACCGTGCGTTCGAGCACATGATCGTGCGCTTCATAGACCGTGCCAAAGCCGCCCTGGCCGATGAGCGCCGTAATCTCGAACTCGGCCAGGCGGCTGCCTACCGGCAGGACGGTGACATCGTCGTTCGTACCGCCGTGGGTATCGTGGCCTGGCGTTGGGGCCACTGTAACGCTGCCGTCGGGCGCGGCTGGCGCGCCAATTATGCGGGTATGATCATCGTCACTGGCCGGTTGTTCGGTCTCGATGTCGTTCATGGCGGAGGTAGTCCACGTCGGTTCTGATCCGACTGGGCGCGCTGCCTGACGGCATCGCGTAGCGCGTTTTGACGGTTGGCCGCACTCTCGAGCAACGACTCCGAGGGGGGGTGCGGAGATTGCGAGTGCCGGGGCTGATCCAACGGGTCGCGAGGCATGACCGTGTTGTCATTGCGTGATGTGCCTCGGCCGCCGCTGTATCGACCTCCCGTCGCTGGGGGAGGTTGCTGGTAGCGTTGGAGCGGATTCTGCTGTTGCCTGGAAGTACCATACGGCAGATTTCGACTGCCGGATCCACCTTCGCCCCCGCTCACGAACACGTCCAGTTGGCGTGTTTCCGCGCTGGTGCCCCCCCCGCCTGCGGCACTGCGGGTCGGTGTGGCAGGGGATTTAGCCGGGGGACGCGGCTGCGGTGCAGTGGTGGTTTGGTTGACCGGCTCGGGAATCGGTGCCTGGTTGGTCGGCTCGGGAATCGGTGCCTGGTTGGCCGGCTCGGGAATCGGTGCCTGGTTGGCCGGC